>JBCCPQ010000051.1:0-12021 GCA_039024825.1 Pseudomonadota bacterium | reverse complement strand
TGCGCCGTTCCGAGAAGCCCGGCTCCACCGGGAATATCGACCGTATCACGCGCCGGCGCGCCGCGCGGCACCTCCGCGTGCCGTTTTCGCGATGTGGTGCCCCTATCCGGCGTGCAGCAGGTCCCGTCTCCCATGGGGCCATGTCACGCAGGAGAGGCCGCGAAGGCAAGCCTCCTCTCACGCCCCGTTTTACTACAATTCTAGGAACTTCGATCAGACCCGACCCGGAAAGCCACGCGCGCCTTAACCGCCTATTCACCAGCCTGCGCCTAGCGTCGCGCGAGTTTTGCAAGTGAGGGCAGGTAATGGATTGTGTCTTGTCTCGTCGCCGTGAGGCGGGCGTAAAATGAAAATCGCGGTAACCGGTGGGGCGGGCTTTATCGGAAGTCATGTGCTGCGCGAGGCGCTTTCTCGCGGGCATGAAGTGGTGTGTATCGACAGCCTATCCTATTCGGCCTCGCTGTCCTCGATCTGGGAGCTGGAGGAGACATCGTCCTACAGCCTCAAGCCCATCGATATCCGCGACCAACACGCGTTAGCGCGGTGTTTTGAGACGGAAAAACCCAATGCAGTCATTCACTTGGCCGCCGAAAGCGACACCTCGCGCGGTCGGTCAGAAGCTGGGGTGCATGTGGGCGTCAACGTAGAGGGCACGCAGACCTTGCTGGAGGTGGCATGTGACCACTGGCAAACCTCGGGTGCAGCGACTGACTTTCGGTTCCTCCATGTCTCGACAGGGGCGGTCTTCGGGTCTCTCGGCGAAACGGGATACTTTGGCGACGATGCTCCCCACAAGCCGAGCCATCCCAACGCGGCCACCAAGGCGGCCGCGGACCATTTGGTGCGCGCCTTCGGCCAGACCTATGGATTACCGGTTCTGACCACTCACGCCTGTAATACCTACGGGCCATGGCAGCACCCGGAAAAGCTGATCCCAGCCACGTTGCTGCGGGCAGTGACGGGCCAGCCAATCGATATCCACGGCCGTGGCGCTCAGGCGCGCGAATGGCTTCATGTGACCGATCACGCCCGGGCGCTTCTCACGGTGCTCGAACACGGTGAACCCGGGGAAAGCTACAATGTGAGTTCCGGAGCAGAGATGCGGGTGATCGATATCGTGCGCGCGCTTTGCAGGCTGCTGCAGGTTCATCGCCCCGCGCCGGAGCCCTATGGCCGCCTGATTACCCATGTGGAGACGCCTCGTGGCTCTGATGTCCGCTCAGCGCTCGATGCGTCCAAGCTTCGGGAGCGTTTGGGCTGGTCACCGCAGGTGACGCTTGATGCGGGTCTAAGCGAAACAATCGACTGGTATCTCAACCACCACGGATGGTGGTTGCCGCTCCTCGAACAGGCCGCACAGGCCGCGCCTTCGCGCCCTGTCTCTATCCCCCATTCTGCAAGGAACGTCGCTTGACCAGATCCCGTCTGACCCTCTCCATGATCCCGACATTTCCTCCGGTCAAGGAAGCGGCGCCGCGTGCGGCGGTGGTCTTCCGCTCCTGCCGTGGATCGCAACGATGACGATCCTCCTCTTCGGGGCGAGGGGACAGGTTGGGCGCGCGTTGGTGGATCGGGAGGATGTCGTGTCTCTCGACCGGAGCGAGGCAGACCTGCGTGATCCCGCGCGATGTGCCCGCATAATTGAAACGGCGCGCGTGGACGCCGTGATCAATGCTGCTGCCTTCACCGATGTCGACGGCGCCGAAAGCGCAGAGGCCACGGCGCGCCTCGTCAACACGCGCGCGCCTACGGCCATGGCTCTTGCAGCCGCCCGCGCAGGCATCCCTTTTGTGCACCTGTCGACGGCGTATGTTTTCAGCGGCAAGGGGCGGTTGCCGTGGCGGCTGGATAGCGCACCTGATCCTGTGCAGGCCTATGGTCGCTCCCGCCTTCAAGGCGAGCGGGGCGTCGCCAACGCCGGCGGACCCTACGCGATCTTGCGAACATCCTGGGTACATTCGGCGACGGGGCGCAGTTTTGTCCGCTCCATGCTCCGTGCCGGGCACGCTCGGCAGGTGCTTTCCGTGCCGGACGATCAAATCGGCAGCCCCACGCCCGCCGCGGACCTTGCCCATGCCGCCGTCACCGTGGCCAAGGCACTGATAACCGCGCCAGAGGCGTCAGGCACTTATCACTACGCGGGGCACGAGGCGGTTAGCCGCGCAGACTTTGCGCGGGCCATTTTCGAAGCCGCGGGGATGGATGTGACTGTCAAAGACGCCGCGACCGAGCCCTGGCATCACGCCGCCCAGCATCCCGCCAATGCCGCGCTGGACTCCTCGCTGGCGGTGGAGGTCTTTGGGCTTGAGACACCAGACTGGCGGGCGAGCCTTCCAGACCTTGTGAACCAAGCGCGCATGGCGCGCCATGCTGCCTGAGGGGAAGGCCACGCAATGACCCCAACACCACCTTTCGAACGCCATATCGAGCGCCGCGGCATCATCCACGTACAAGGAAGCCCGCTATGGAATGCCGGGACCTGCCTCACGTCGGCGGCAAGCCCCTGATCTACTACCCGCTCACGGCGATGATCCAGACAGGCCTTGAAGACGTGGCCGTCGTCGCTCCGGCTCCGCTTCAACCCGCGTTGAACCGCCTTCTTGGGGAGGGGTCGGGTTTTGGGCTTTCTGTTACCTACATCGCGCAGGCGGCGGATGGAGACATGGCGGAAGCGCCTAGCCTCGCGCGGGACTTTCTTCGCGGAATGCCGTCGCTGCTGATGCCGGCCCACGGGATCGTCAGTGCGGCGCGCCTTGGCGATATGTTGAGCCGCGCATCTACTCGATTGCGGGGCGCAGCGGTCCTGACGGCGCAGATCGCCTCCGGGGCCGCAGGCACGCCGGTTGCCACGGATGCTTTGGGCAAGGTGATGCAGCTCGGGCGCGGGCCGAAAGGCTCCCAAAGAACTACCGAAGAGTTCACAGGTGTGGCCCTCCTCGATGCGCGGGCACCGGACTTTGCCGAATGGCTTCCAGATGGACGCGCCTCGATGACCGATCTTTTGGGTCTCTACCAGCGTTCGCGGGCGCTTACCGCCACGAGCATCGGCGACGGCGGGACATGGTTTGCGGTCACGACCCCGCGCGAGGCCGAAGACGCGACGCGCTTTGTCGCCGGTCTTGAACGGCGGCGTCGCGGCCTCTTCGGCTCCCCCGAACTCGCCGCGTTTAAGGCAGGTCGCATCGGGCGTCGTGACCTCGCGGACGCCGTCGAGACCTGGGACGATACACCCTACGGTGCCGCATTGGCCGACGCGCTGGAGCGACGCCGCAGACCGCGCGGGACCCGCGACGCGCTGCACGTAGTGGCGGGCTGACGCCGCGCGGGACTTTCCCCGACCGGTTGTCACGCCCGGGCTGCCCCGCTATCGACACCTGAGCGAGCGAACGAGAGGCCCATGCGCACCGTATTCATCACCGGCACCGCCGGCTTCATCGGCTTCCACCTCGCCCAGCTTCTCCTTGCCGAAGGCTTCCGCGTCGTGGGCTTTGACGGGCTCACCGATTACTACGATGTCTCCCTAAAGGAGCGCCGGCACGCCATCCTCCGGCAGAACGAACACTTCACCGCCACTGAAGCGATGCTCGAAGATGGCGATCACCTGATGGAGGCCGCCCGCAACGTAGGGCCCGACGTGATCGTCCACCTCGCCGCGCAAGCAGGCGTTCGCTACTCCCTTGAAAACCCGCGCGCCTATATCGAGGCCAACGTCGTCGGCACATTCAATGTCATGGAGGCTGCACGAGAGCTCGCGGTGGATCACCTGCTCATGGCATCGACCAGCTCCGTTTACGGCGCTAATGAGCAGATGCCTTTTGCGGAGGTCCATAAGGCCGACCACCCGATGACGATCTACGCGGCCTCCAAGAAAGCCAACGAGGCGATGGGGCACGCCTATGCCCATCTCCATGATCTGCCGACCACGATGTTCCGCTTCTTCACCGTGTACGGGCCATGGGGTCGCCCTGACATGGCGCTTTTCAAGTTCACGAAGGGCATCCTCGAAGGCAGACCGATCGACATTTACAACCACGGAGAGATGTGGCGGGACTTCACCTATGTCGGCGATCTTGTGCGGGGTATCCGCCTTCTCATCGACACCCCGCCCGTCCGCCCGGAGTCCGCAGACCACATTGCCAGCGGCGACACGCTGAGCCCGGTTGCCCCGCATCGCATCGTCAACATCGGCAATTCAGATAAGGTGCGCCTCCTTGACTTCGTGGACGCCATTGAGGCCGCCACCGGCGTCACGGCAAAGCGCAATATGATGGACATTCAACCCGGCGATGTGCCTGCGACCTGGGCCGATGCTGACCTCCTGCAGAACCTTACCGGCTACCGACCGCAGACCGATGTCCGGGACGGCGTCCGCGCTTTCGTGGATTGGTACCGCGACTATTACGGTGTATGAGGCGGTGGCGCGCTCGGGAGGAGAACTGCTCGTTGAAAGCCTTGTCGGGCTTGGCGCTCGGCGAGCGTTTGGCGTCCCCGGCGAAAGCTATCTCGCGGTTCTGGATGCGCTCTATGAGAGCCCGCTTGAGCTCACGCTGACCCGTCACGAAGGTGGGGCAGCCTTCATGGCGTGCGCTTGGGGGCAGCTCACTGGAGAGCCGGGGATCTGCATGGTCACAAGAGGCCCCGGAGCCACCAACGCGGCCATCGGAGTTCACACCGCGCATCAAAGCTCTGTGCCGATGATCCTCTTTGTGGGACAGGTCGCGCGGTGGATGCGGGATCGGGAAGCATTTCAGGAATTGGACTACCGCGCCGCGTTCGGTCCTCTGGCGAAATGGGCCACAGAGATCGATGACGCAGCGCGCATTCCTGAAGTTTTGGCGCGAGCGTGGCGCGTAGCGACAACAGGGCGACCCGGGCCCGTGGTCATTGCTCTGCCAGAGGACATGCTGGTCGAGGCAGTGTCCGTGGAGCCGCTGTCCGCACCACCGGCGCCTGTGGAAGCCGCGCCCGGGCAAGCGCTTGCAGAAGCGCGAGCGATGCTTGAGGCGGGAGAGCGTCCCCTCGTGATCGCGGGTGGCGGCGGCTGGACCCTCGGCGGCCGCGCGGCTTTGTCCGAATGGCTGGATACCGCGGGCATCCCGGCGCTGGCGGCGTTTCGTTTTCACGATCTCCTCGATCATCACGCGCCATGGTTCGCGGGTGTCGCGGGAGTCGGGATGACCCCGCAGGTGAAGTCTCTCGTGAGCGAGGCGGATGTGATCCTCGCGCTCAACATCCGCTTTGGCGAGATGACCACTGACGGCTACACCCTTTTCGACGCACCGCACCCGCGGCAAACGCTGATCCACGCGCACGCGTCTGATCTTGAACTGGGCAAGATTTATCAGCCCGCGGTCGCGCTCCATGCTGGCCCGAATGAGATGGCGCGGGCGCTTTCCGGGACCCGGGCTTCGGCCCCTGATTGGCTGGCCGCGGCGCGCGCTGGTTATGAGGACAGCCTTACCGTGCCGCCGCAGCCCGGTGCCTTGGACATGGGCGCCGTCGTGCGTGCTCTGGAAGAGCGCTTGCCAGACGATGCGATCCTCACGAACGGGGCGGGCAACTTCGCGGTTTGGACGAACCGGTTCTTCCGCTTTGGCCCGCGCCAGCGCCTCTTGGCCCCGCAATCCGGCGCTATGGGTTACGGTATACCCGCAGCCATCGCAGCAAAGGTCGCCGATCCGGGACGGACGGTCGTCTGCATAGCGGGCGATGGCGATTTTCAGATGACTGTCAATGAGCTTGGCGCGGCGATGCAGGCCGGGGCCTGCCCGGTCATACTTGTCGTCAACAATGGCTCGTACGGCACAATCCGGATGCATCAGGAGCGGGACTACCCGGCGCGCGTTTCAGGCACGGAGCTTGCCAACCCTGATTTTCCCGCCCTTGCAGCGGCATATGGGTTCCTCGGTGAGAAGGTTGCCCGCACAGAGGACTTTGGGGCCGCTCTCGACCGGGCGCTGGACGCGCCGGGAGGCGCGGTGATTGAGCTTGAGCTCGGCATCGAGGCGCTGACGCCGGCGCGAACCATGAGCCAGATCCGAAGCGCGACCTGAACGCCTAAAAAAAACTTAGCCTTTGGCGCACAAACCAAATCCAAGCTGTGATCGTCTAGCACCACACAACGTCCGTTCGCTTGTCTGTAGCGTCTCAAGCAGCGCTTTCAGCTGGGCTGAGCAGTTGATCTACTCGGCAGGCGCGAACCCGGTAATGAGCTGGCGCAGGCCAATGGCGGCTCCAGCGAATATGGAGAGGAAGACCACAGGCGCACTAAAGCTCAGTGTGGAAAAGGCCGAGATGCCTTGGCCGACGCTGCACCCCAACGCAAGGATCGCGCCAACGCCCATGATGGCGGCCCCTGTAATCTGGCGTCGGAGTTCGCGCGGATCCTCACAGGCTTCCCACCGGAAGTGGCCTTTGAAGAGGGAGCCGATGAAGGCCCCCACAAGCACGCCCGCCACGGAGCCGACAGAGAACGACAGCGCCGTGCCGGAAGCGGTCATCAGCCAAAAGATACTGTCGCCGACAGGGGCGACGAAGCTGTGGGTTTCAAAAGGCTCTGCCGCAAACCCGGTCTGAGAGACCCACCACGTCCCGAGCCACCCGGACAGGATAGCCAGCCCGACGACGCTGCCCCAGAAGATCTGGTGAGGAGAGGCCAGAAAAGACCGGCTGGCCAAGCTCACCAAGAGGATCCCGCTTCCTGCGAGTATGCCGATTGCCGAGGCGCTAAGGCCTGTCATCTGGGCCACGAGGAACGCGACGCCTTGCGGGGATGCGGCGTCGGGATCCACCGGGAACAGGGAGACGCGGAATGCTGCGAAGGGTCCGGAGAGGACGGCGTAGCCCGCCAAGGCCATGACCAGGACGATGACGAAAGACCTCAAGTCGCCGCCGCCCAAACGCGCGAGCGCGCCGTAGCCGCAGTTTCCGCAGATCGCCATCCCATAGCCGAAAAGGAGACCGCCAATGACGGAGCTGAGCACGACCCACTTCACGCTAAGGTAAGGCGATGCCGTTATGTCCACCAGTCCGGCACCGTGGCTTGCGTAGACGCCGACCACAGCCACGCCGATCGCGACACCCCACATCCGCAGGCGTTTGTCATCGCTTGAGTACAGAAAGTCCTCGATAGACCCCAGCGTGCAGAAACGCCCAATCCGCGCCGCAAGCCCGAGGCCCAGCCCTCCCAATAATCCAATGAGAGCCACGGCATTCGCCTCGCCTATCAGGTCGAGCATGTCAGTCCCCCCCTGGGGACTAAGGTGTAGACCGCCCCCTAGTCTACCTCGCAAAACAGCGCGTAAATCGTCTCGATCATTTGGCGGGCTCGGTCGTCTGTCAAGGAGTAGTAGATCACCTTGCCATCGCGGCGCGGGCTCACCAGACCTTCCAGCCGTAGTCTGGACAATTGTTGGGATACTGCCGCCTGGCGGGCGGACAGCAGGTCTTCCAGCTCAGTCACGGATTTTTCGCCCGAGGCCAAGTGGCACAAGATCATCAGCCGACCCTCATGGCCGATAGCCTTCAGGAAGTTCGCCGCGATCTCCGCATTGGCGACCATTCGATCCATGTCTGCAGGGGTCGTGTTTCCGTCGATGACGGGCAATGACGAGGTGTTTTGGGGCAAACGCGGCGGCCTTGCGGCAATGTTCATGTCAGCGTTTCCTTACAACAAGTCTCGGGCGGCGCACAGGGTATCTCGTCATGTTGATCCGTCCCCGCGTAAGTTTGCCTCTGCCATGAGCATTGAGAGAAGACCCCAGAAGAAATCCTCCCCCGGATAGCCTTCGATCCGGCCATGCTCGACGCCATCGACTAGGAGCACAAATGTCGGAGTGTAGATGATTTTGCTCTTCAAGCTCACGCCGTCCGGCAGCGGGTCGCGGATGTTGATGCGCATCAACGGCGCAAGCGCCCCTTTGTCAGTCTTTGGGTATATTTCGCCGATGTCGGCGTTCCAGCGGGCGCACCAATAGCAGCCGTCTTCCTCACCCATCAAAAGTTGCGCGGTTTGGGCATTTGACCCAAACGGCAAGAGCAGCATCACGCTGAGGAGGACGGCGCGCATTTCGGTGATCCTTGACCGGCGAACAACACATAGCATAGTTTGAATGTGTTCGAAGATCAAGGAAGCCGGATGTTCAGCATTTCGCTTGCCGGGGCAGCGCTTGCGGGGCTCATTTCCTTTGCGTCCCCCTGCATCCTTCCCATCGTCCCGTTCTACCTGAGCTATCTGGCCGGGGTCAGCCTCGAGCAAGCCGAGGCAGGGCAGAAGCGGCACCGGGCGGTTCTAGCGGCGCTGATGTTCTCTGCCGGGGTCATAGCGGTCTTTGTGGCCCTTGGGGCATCAGCGTCCATGCTTGGGCAGATGGTTCGGGAGTATTTTGACGTGCTGCGCTGGATCGCGGCGGCACTCATCCTCACCATGGGTCTTCACTTTTTGGGCGTTCTGCGAGTGCCGATTTTGTATCGGGAGTTCAGGGCAGAGGCGGGAAATACCAGAAATCTGTCGCTTGTGGGCGCATTTGCCATGGGGCTCGCTTTTGCCTTTGGCTGGACCCCATGCGTGGGTCCGGTGCTGGCGGCGATCCTATTTACAGCAGGAGCGCAGGAAACGGCGTCACACGGTGCTGTTTTGCTGTTGGTGTATGGGGCGGGCATGACGTCGCCCTTTGTCCTTGCGGCAGCCTTTGTCGGACCGTTTCTTCGCTGGGCGAGGGGCGTCCGAAAGCACCTGCGGACAATCGAAAGGCTCACGGGTGGGATGTTGGTTCTGTTCTCGATTCTCATCGCGACAGGCACGGTCACCGTGATTGCCGAAGGATTGCTCCGGGCATTTCCCGTGTTCAACACCTTTGGATAAGCCCCTGCCAGCACGGGAAATCGCATACATAAATTCAATTATCTGAATTTATCGTTGCGTCAAAACGTCCGCTGCCACTATGATCACGTCATACACTTGCGATGGAAGGCCTGCAGCGACCGTCTTCGGCCCAATCCTGGCAAAGAGCGAAAGGGGGGCTCCGCCCATGGAACTCACACGACGCAATCTCATGACGATATGCGCAGGTTCGTTCGGGGCCGCTGTGCTGGGGCTTCCAGCCTTCGCGGCAAAACTCGACGACGCGATCAACGCTTTCACAGGTGGCGCTGCGATGGGCGAGGGTGGCCTTAGGCTCACGGCGCCTGAAATCGCAGAAAACGGCGCGACGGTGCCGATCCAGCTTTCTGCTCCCGGTGCGGTGGCGATCGCGCTTTTCTCCGACGGCAACCCCGAAGCGAAAATGGCCGAGTTCACATTCGGCCCGCTGAACCCCACCCAGTTCGCCTCAACCCGAGTGCGCCTCCAGCAGACGCAGAACGTCTTCGCGATTGCCAAGATGTCTGACGGCAGCTTCGTTCAGACGAGTGCCAACGTCAAAGTGACCATCGGCGGCTGCGGCGGCTAAGGACAGGAGAAGAACACATGTCTCAAGGAAAGCCCCGCGTCCGCGTCCCGAAAACTGCAGCGGCAGGCGACACGATTACGATCAAGACGCTCATCAATCACCGGATGGAAAGCGGCCAGCGCCACGGCGGGGACGGTGAGCTCGTTCCGCGCAAAATCATTAACCGCTTTCTCGTGACCTTCAACGGAGAGACGGTGATGGACGTGGGTATGGAGCCCGCGATCTCCACCAACCCGTTTTTCGAGTTTGAGGCCATGGTGCCAGAGGCCGGCGAGTTCCACTTTCAGTGGTTCGATGACGACGGCTCTGTCTACGAGGAGCGCAAGTCTATCGAGATCGCCTGACCTGGGTGATCCCGTCGTGCAAAGGTCCGCAAGCCCGCCGCGACGACTTAAGGAATAAAGGGTGAAAACGCCCGACTGACGTCGCCACGAGCGGGGTCGGAGCAAGCAAAGTGCGTCTCAACGCACGAGCAAGTTAGGGAGGGGCGAGATGATATCTCGCAGGGATTTCCTGCAGGTCTCCATGGCCGCAGCAGCGCTCTATGGCGGCACGCAACCTTGGTCGCGCGTGGCTGCCCAGCAGGCGCTGAGCCAGGATGATCTTCTCCGGTTTGACACCTTCGGAAACATCTCCCTCGTTCACGTCACCGACCTCCACGCGCAGCTCGAGCCGGTCTATTTTCGCGAGCCGTCGGTCAATATCGGTGTGGGGGAAAACGCAGGCGCAGTGCCGCACATAACGGGCGCTGAATTCCGCAAGCTTTACGGTATCGCGGATGGATCGCCAGCACACTACGCATTGAGCGCCGACGACTTCGACGCCTTGGCGGGCACCTACGGGAAGGTGGGCGGCCTAGATCGGATTGCCACAGCCGTAAAATCGATCCGCGCTGATCGGCCAGACGCCCTCGTCCTTGACGGAGGCGATACATGGCAGGGCTCGTATACCTGCCTGAAGACAGGCGCTCAGGACATGGTCAACACGATGAAACTCCTGAAACCCGACGCGATGACGTTCCACTGGGAGTTCACGTTGGGATCAGACAGGGTCGCAGAGCACGTGGCTTCCCTTCCCTTCGCCGCCTTGGGTCAGAACATATTCGACGCTGAATGGGACGAGCCCGCCGAACTATTCAAACCCTATGAGATGTTTGAGCGAGGTGGCGTGCTCGTGGCCGTGATCGGTCAGGCCTTTCCATACATGCCCATTGCCAATCCGGGCTGGATGTTCCCCGAATACGCCTTCGGCATCCGCGATGAGAACATGCAGGCCATGGTCGACGAAGCCCGAAGCAAGGGCGCGGCCTGCGTGGTGGTCCTGAGCCACAACGGTTTCGACGTTGACAAGAAGATGGCAAGGATCGTGTCAGGGATCGACGTCATCCTGTCCGGCCACACGCATGACGCTTTGCCAGAGCCGGTGCAGGTCGGGCAGACAATTATCTGCGCTTCGGGCTCCCACGGAAAGTTCGTGACCCGCGTGGATCTCGATGTTCGCGACGGGCGTATGCAGGGGTATCGCACGAAGCTGATCCCCATCTTTTCTGACGCTATCGTCCCAGATGCGGACATGCGCGCTGCAATCGATGCGGAACGCGCCCCATTTCTGGCGGAGATGACGGAAGTTATCGGCCAAACCGACACGACGCTTTATCGCCGCGGCAACTTTAACGGCACATGGGATGATCTGATCTGCGATGCGCTGCTGTCCGAGAGGGACGCAGAGATCGCGCTTTCCCCCGGGGTCCGTTGGGGCGCGTCGATCCCGGCCGAGATGGACATCACCCGCGAGGATATCTTTGGCGTCACCGCCATGACTTATCCCGAAGCCTATCGGACTGAGATGACGGGGGAGTTTCTGAAGATCGTTCTCGAAGACGTGGCTGACAACATCTTCAACCCCGATCCGTACTACCAGCAGGGCGGGGACATGGTTCGCACCGGGGGGCTTTCCTACAAGATCGATGTCAAACAGCCCCAAGGCAATCGGATTGATGACATCGTGCTGACCCGGACGGGCGAGTACATTGATCCGTTGAAAAGCTATACCGTCGCCGGTTGGGCCTCCGTCAACGAAAGCACCGAGGGGCCCGCGATCTGGGACGTCGTCGAAGCCCATATTCGCGAGCAGGGGACGGTGTCACTTTCACCGAACACCTCTGTCGAAATCATCGCCGGATAGGAGTGCATGATGAGCAAGACCACACGCCGTGCATTTTTGACCGCCGCTGCTGCAGGGACCGCAGGGATCGCTGCCGGGCGCGCTGCTGCGGAAGGGCCTGATCCCGCGATTACCGAACTTCAACCGTGGATGCAGGAGCTTGGCGATGGAGTGGATGTTTATCCCTACGGTATGCCTTCGGAATTCGAAGCACATGTTAAGCGCCGCAATGTGGAATGGCTGACCGCTGATCCGGTCTCATCGGTGAACTTTACGCCGATCCATGAGCTTGACGGGATCATTACTCCGAACGGGCTGTGTTTTGAGCGTCACCATGCCGGGATCGCGCGGGTGGATCCGGCGGAGCACCGGCTGATGATCAACGGTCTCGTGGACGAAGAGTTGGTCT
>JBCCPQ010000050.1:0-12027 GCA_039024825.1 Pseudomonadota bacterium | reverse complement strand
GGAAGCGATGGGTGTGTTTCACGGACGGACGTATCCGGTAGCACCACGTGCGTTCATTTGTGGCTGCCGGCGCTGTGAAAGCCGTCCCAGAGAGCTGCTCCGCGTAGAGCCCGTAGTTCACTTTCTGCGGAGAATTCATCCCTTGGGGCAGCGCTCCCGGGAGGGCCTCGGTCTCAAAATCGTTTCCAAAACCCGGCATATAGCCCTCGTGAGGGCCGGGCAGGCTGGGGGCCTGGATCATCGTCGTCGGAAAAGCCTGGGTGTTCATCGCGACGTCCTCCTGTATCTAGGATATCGCCCGAGGCCCAACAGCGTCAAATCGCACGAGCGTGACGCCTGGTTGCCCTTCCGCTCCCCGCTACTGCATGGCAAATGAGCTCGAAACGGGAGAGCACCATGACAGATATCGTGATCCTCGGCGGGGCGCGCACCGCTATCGGCACATTCGGCGGCGCATTGGCGAGCACGCCTCCTTCGCAGCTCGGTGCCGTCGCACTGAAAGCCGCCATGGCGCGCGCCGGCGTTGAAGCAGCTCAGATCGGCACGGTTGCCATGGGCCACGTCATCAACACAGAGCCCCGTGACATGTATCTGAGCCGCGTCGCCGCAATGGAGGCAGGCCTGCCGGAAACCGTCCCCGCCATGAATGTAAACCGCTTGTGCGGTTCAGGTTTGCAAGCGGTGGTGTCTGTCGTTCAGGCGCTTTCCATGGGCGACGCAGAGTTTGGGCTTGCAGGTGGCGCAGAAAACATGAGCCGCTCGCCCTTTATCCTGCCAGACGCCCGTTGGGGTGCGAAAATGGGCGATGTGCGGTCGCTCGACATGATGCTGGGTGCCCTCAATTGTCCGTTCGGAACTGGACACATGGGCGTTACGGCCGAAAACGTAGCCGCCGAACATCAGATCACCCGAGCTGATCAGGATGCTTTCGCGCTCCAGAGTCAGTCCCGCGCGGCAGCCGCTCAGAACGCCGGGCATTTCGAGAGCCAGATCGCACCCGTAGAAGTGCGCGTTAAGCGCGACATGGTGAGTTTTGAACGCGACGAACACCCGAAAGCTACCAGCATGGAGAAGCTTGCGAGCCTGCGCCCAGTCTTCCAGAAAGATGGAACTGTGACGGCCGGGAATGCGTCCGGGATCAACGATGGTGCTGCCGGGGTTGTCCTGGCCAAGGCCGGGGCGGCAGAGGCAGCCGGTCTGAAGCCCAAGTTTAGGGTCCTTGGCTACGGGCACGCAGGCGTCCGGCCTGAAGTGATGGGCATCGGCCCGATCCCCGCCGTGAGAAATCTGATGGAGAAAACTGGGCTCACAGCCGAGGACTTCGACGTCATCGAGTCAAATGAGGCCTTTGCAAGTCAGGCACTCGCCGTGAACAAAGAACTTGGGCTCGACGCCGCCAAGGTGAACCCCAACGGCGGCGCGATCGCCTTGGGCCATCCAGTTGGCGCAACGGGAGCGATTATTCTGGTCAAAGCCATGTACGAGCTGGAACGCACGAAGGGATCAAAGGCTCTCTGCACCATGTGTATCGGTGGCGGCCAGGGCATCGCAGTGGCGATTGAGCGCCTCTGACCGCTCGAAGAACCGAACTCTTTGAGAGAGTTCGGCGCGAATTCTTCAAAGGAATTGGCGCCTTTATCAGGCAGCTTTTGCAGGATCAGGATAAGGGCGCGTGAAGCTCAACGTCGTCTCGTCCGACCGCGCGGGATCGAAGCTGTACCCGCCCAGGTCGAAGTCCTTCAGCCCTGCCACGCTCTTTACTCGGTTCTGCACCACAAAGCGTGCCATGGCGCCCCGCGCTTTCTTCGCAAAGAAACTCACCATCTTCGACGCGCCGTCCTTCTCCTCATAGAAGTTCGGTGTCACGACGGGTAGCTTCAGGGAGTTAAGGTCCACGGCTCCAAAATACTCCTGGCTTGCGCAATTCACGAGGGCCCCTGCACCGACTTCTTCGGCCTGGGCGCGCAGGCATTTAGCGATCTCTTTGCCCCAATACGCATAAAGCGTTGCACCACGGCGCGTTTTCAGACGCGAGCCCATTTCGAGACGATAGGCTTGGATTTCGTCGAGCGGGCGCAAAACGCCATAGAGGCCGCTAAGGATGCGCAAATGCCCTTGAGCCCAACGAAGATCGTCTTCGCTGAGCGTCCTCGCCTCAAGCCCCTGGTACGTATCGCCTGCGAAAGCAAAAGCGGCAGGCCTTAGAGCGTCGGCTTCAGGCGCATCGGAAAATGCCTTGAACCGATCCCGGTTGAGCCGGGCGAGCTCTGGAGAGATATCCATCAGACCCTCCAGACCCTTGAGCGTCAGGTTACGCGCTGTCCGCGCGAGACGCATGGCATCGGCCTCGAAATGCGGTCGCGTGAGGTCCTCACGCGGGACCGGCGCCCAATCGAGCCGCTTGGCAGGCGAAATCACTACAAGCATGGCATCCTCCTCTCCCGCAGACTTAGCCGCGCCTGCCGCACCCTCAAGAGGCGCGCAACACCTCAAGGAACGCTTCCCCAAACCGCTCCGCCTTCTTTTGATCCATACCCTGAATGCGCTCGAGATCGTCGAGCGTTTCGGGCCGTCGCTCGGCGATGTGTCGGATGGTGGCCGGGGTGCAGGACATCGGCTTTTGTGTGCCCATTGCTCCGTATTGAAGCTCGGCTTGGGCTTGCATGAGCATGTCAAACAGCGCACCCGCCTCCGACCCGGCCAGCTTGCGGCGTGTGGGGTGCATCTCCGGCGCGTCGCCGGCGACAACGGAGAGGAACGCGCGACCGTACTTCTCCAGCTTCTTTGACCCGACCCCGCTGATGCCCGCCATTGCGTCAAGCGTCGCGGGGCGGCGCTCGGCAATCTCGATTAGGGTGCGGTCGTTGAAGATCACATACGCAGGGACCTTCTGCGCCTCGGCCAGCTCTCGCCGCTTACCCTTCAGCGCGCTCAAGAGCGGCGCAGCCTCATCGCTCACCAGGCTGCGCGCCTCTGGACGGCCCTTCGCGGCCTTGATCGTGTCAAATCGCAGTTTGATGGTGTCCTCGCCTCGAAGGATCGGGCGCGCAGCTTCTGTCATGCGGAGTGCGCCGTAGCGCTCTGGATCCGGGCGTACGAGGTCATGCCCCATCATCTGACGAAAGATGGCCTGCCACTGCGGCTTACCCCATTCCGTCCCCACGCCGAATGTAGGAAGGCCATCATGGCCCCGCTCCGTCACTTTCTGGGTGCGAACTCCCAGAAGGATGTCGATGAGGTGACCGGCACCAAAGCGTTCCTCCGTCCGAAGGATAGCGGACAGAGCCATGCGGACAGGCGTTGTACCGTCGCCCACCTCCGCTGGTTTCTCGCAGAGGTCACAATTGCCGCAGGCCCTCGCCTCTTCCCCAAAGTAGCCGAGCAGTTTTTCCCGGCGACAGCTAAGCGCCTCCGCCAGGCCGAGAAGAGCGTTCAAACGTGCGTGGTCAGCGGCCTTTCGTTCGACAGGCGCCAAACCTTCATCAATCTGCTGACGGCGCAGCGAAATGTCGGATGGCCCGAAAAGCGTCAGTGTTTCCGCAGGGTCGCCATCGCGGCCGGCGCGGCCGATCTCCTGGTAGTAGGCTTCGATGCTCTTTGGGAGGTCCGCGTGTGCCACCCAACGGATATCCGGTTTGTCGACGCCCATCCCAAAAGCGACTGTAGCCACAACGATCAGCCCGTCTTCGCGCTGAAACCGTGCTTCAACGATGCGGCGGTCTTCGGCATCCATTCCGCCGTGATAGTGGCACGCGGCGTGGCCCTCGGCGCGCAGAGCTTGAGCGATGGTCTCTGTCTTGGCGCGCGTGCCGCAGTAGACAATGCCAGACTGGCCTTTACGCGCGGCGGCGAACGACAGGATCTGTTCGCGTGGTTTGGTCTTGGGCTGGAAGGCGAGGCTGAGGTTCGGGCGGTCAAATCCGTGGAGAAACGCGTCAGGTGCTCGCCCATCAAAGAGCTTCTCAACGATTTCAGCACGCGTCTCTATATCGGCCGTGGCGGTGAATGCAGCAAGCGGAACGCCCAGCGCGCGCCTCAGCTCTCCCACGCGGAGATAGTCGGGACGGAAGTCATGGCCCCATTGGCTGACGCAATGTGCCTCATCCACCGCGATGAGAGATACGCCTATGCGCCGGAGCATTCCGAGTGAGGATCCCGCCGCAAGCCGTTCAGGTGCTATGTAAAGGAGCTTGAGCGTGCCAGCGTCCAGCGCCTCCCAAACTTGCGCGGTCTCCTCCTCCGTATTGCCAGAGGTGAGAGCACCTGCGGAGACACCTGCCTCCTGCAGCGCACGCACCTGATCGCGCATCAAGGCAATAAGCGGAGAGATCACGACCGTTACACCCTCACGAAGCAACGCGGGGAGCTGGAAACACAGCGACTTACCGCCGCCGGTTGGCATGATTGCGAGGACGTCTTTGCCAGCGGCTACGGCCTCGACAATCTCCTCCTGGCCAGGGCGGAAAGCGTCGAATCCAAACACCTCGCGGAGCGTGTCCTGCATCGGGAACCTGTCAGATTTTTTGTCGATTTGCTCTTTTGTGGAGGGTCCCACATTAAGAATCGCTGAACAAGCGGCGCAGAAGACTTTTGCGAAAAGTCTTCGCAAATTCCTGGCACAGGAATTTTGCGCCTTTGGCGTCGACACTGCGCCAATAAACCCTTCGCAAGGGTTTAACGAAAATCCTTCGCGAGGATTTTCAGCCCTAGTTGATCAGAATGCGAAGGATGTAGATCCCGAGGATCGCCACCAAGGGGGCCAGATCGAGTCCCCCCATGGGTGGCAGCATGCGGCGGATCGGGCCGTAGATCGGCTCCAGCAACTTTTGCAGCCCATACCAGATCTGTCCCACCATCTGTTGCCGGGGGTTCAGCACATTGAAGCTGATGAGCCAGCTCAGAATGAAATGCGCGAAGATAAAGAACGTCGCTACGTCGAGAAGGAGGTTTGCAATCTGGATCAAGTCACTCATGCGCACCATCTAGGCGCGGCGCGCATGCCACACAAGCGCGTTCCGCAACGGCATGCTTGACGCTCGCGTCAGCAATGCCACGTGAGCGCTATGTATCCTTGGATCCGCCTCACTGCCGCCATGCTCAAAGGGCGCTCTTTGCCGCCCATGGGTCTGCTAGATACCCATGTCTCTCTGCACCGTGTCTCCCTCTCGGACTGCGATATCTTCGCGGAAATGAACAACGGGCGCATCCTGACGATGTACGAGTTCGGCCGCTTCCAGATGGCCCAGCGCGTGGGCCTTTGGGGCCTTCTGAAGCAGAACGAATGGGGGTTCGCTGTCGCTGGGGCCTCGATCCGCTATCGAAAGCGTCTTGTCCCTTGGGAGCGCTATGAGATGCGCACCCGACTCATGGGTTGGGATGAGCGGTTCAGCTATTTCGAGCAGGGGATGTTCAAGACCTCAGGCGAATGCGCAAATCACGTCCTTTTTCGCACTGCCGTGGTCCACAAGCATCGCGCAGTGCCAATGACAGAAGTCGCAGACGCCATGGGCGAGGACCCGACCTCCCCTGAATTGCCTGCATGGGTCAGAGCCTGGATTGAGGCGGAAGCGCAACGGCCCTGGCCACCCATGGGAGCGTAACGCCGGGTTTTCCTTGCCGCAGACCTGTTTGGCGAGGCTAATGCCCCAAAACAAAACGGGGAGCGGTGCCATGGCGGAGATCAGCACAAAGAAGAGAATACTGGGCTGGATGTCCTTCGATGTGGCCACGCAGCCCTTCTACACGCTGGGCCTGACGTTTATCTTCGGGCCCTACTTCGCCATCGCGGTTGCGAACTACTTTCTCGAAGGCGGGATGACGGAAACAGCCTCAGACGCGCAGGCACAATCGATCTGGTCGCTCGGGCAAACGGTGGCTGGGCTTTTCATCGCCTTCACGGCGCCGATCCTTGGGGCCTACGCTGACAGTACCGGGCGCAGGCTTCCATGGATGATCCTTTTTTCAATCATCTATGTCGCAGGCTCTCTTTGCCTATGGTTCATGGTTCCGGACGGATCGGCATGGCTCTTTTGCCTGATCGCCTTCCTCTTTGCTTTTGTGGCTGCTGAATACGCGTTGATCTTTACCAATGCGATCCTGCCGTCACTTGGCGATCAGGATGAAGTTGGCAAGATCTCTGGCGACGGAGCGGCCTACGGCTATTGGGGCGGCGTGATCAGCCTCTTCATCATGCTTCTTGTCTTCTTTGAGTTGGGGGACGGCGTGACGCTTCTTGGCAATCCGCCGCCATTCGGCCTGGACCGCGCAGAAGAGGGAGGGACGCGATTTGTCGGCATTTTCATCGCCGCATGGTTCGCGATCTTCATGATCCCCTACTTCCTCTTTGTCCGCGAGGGGGAGCCAAATCGCGGCGGGGGCATCGCGCAGGCCATGACCGACCTCAAGACTTCGTTGAAGGGCGCCGTGAAACGAAAGAGCCTCTTCAACTTTCTTTTAAGCTCCATGTTTTATCGCGACGCCCTGAATGCGCTCTATACGTTCGGCGGCGTTTATGCGGGCCTCGTCCTCAACTGGTCGCTCGAGCAGATTGTTGTGTTCGGTATTATCGCGGCCATCACGGCTGCTATCGGCACCACAATCGCGGGCCGCTTTGACCGCGCCAAGGGGCCCCGCCCGGTTATCATGTTCTGCATCTGGACGCTCATTCTTGTCTCCTGCTCTATCGTGGGGATGAGCCGGGAGGCGTTCTACGGCATACCGTTGCCGGACACCCCGCTCGCTAGCCTGCCAGTGCTGGGAGATCTCTTTATCGCTGACGTGAACCTTTACATTTGCGGGTCCCTGATCGGAGCGGCAGGCGGCGGCATCTACTCTGCCTCACGGTCCATGATGGTGCGTCACACCCACCCGGAGCGCCCGACAGAGGCTTTCGGCCTTTTCGCCCTTTCCGGGAAAGCTACAGCGTTCCTTGCACCTGCTATGATCGCCGTGTTCACCTACGTCCTCCAGGACGCTCGACTTGGCTTTTCGCCAGTGATCGCACTCTTCCTTTTAGGCCTCTTCCTGCTACGCTGGGTGCATCCGGAGGGAGATCGAGCAGAATGGTCCAAAGAAGCTATACCGGTGCCCTAAAGACAGTTGCGGCTATCGTTGCGTTGGCGGCGCTGTCCGCCTGCAACAGCGAGCCAGAAGCCTCAGCACCAAAAGCCGTCCCAGAACCGCGCGCCACTGTGGCGACGTCGGGCCCTCCTGCAAAACAGCTGTTCGGGACCAAACGTGATGCGTCCCGGCAGGCCTCGCAGGCTATTGGCGGCTATGCGCGAGGCTGCCAGGCGGGTGCGGTGCAACTGGCGGAGACAGGTCCAACCTGGCAGGCTATGCGGCTTAGTCGGAACCGCAACTGGGCTCAGCCTGTGACTGTAGATTATGTGCAGGATCTTTCGCGCAAGGTGGCTCGCCTTCCTGGTTGGGATGGCATCTACGTCGGGGACATGAGCCAACCCCGTGGAGGGCCGATGCTTACCGGGCACCGCTCCCACCAGTCTGGCCTCGACATCGACATATGGATGCTTCCGCCTCAGCGTCTCAACCTGAGTGTGACCGAGCGCGAGAACATCTCTTCGATCTCAATGCGTCGAAATGGTGGGGCATTCGTAAATGACCGATGGAGCCAGGAGCATCGGGAGGTCTTGAAACTCGCCGCCTCGGATCCGCGCGTGGCACGCATCTTCGTCTTCCCCGGCGCCAAGGTGGACATGTGCCGACGCGAAACCGGAAACAGGGACTATCTCCGAAAGATCAGGCCGTGGTGGGGACATCACTATCATTTCCATGTGCGCCTCAATTGCCCAAGAGGTGACGCAGGCTGCACGGATCAGGCGCCGCCACCCGCGGGCGATGGCTGCGACGAGGCGCAGGGCTGGGTCGACCGCATTCTCAACCCGCCGCCGCCTGCACCGCGCGACCCGAACGCACCCGCCCCGCAACCGAGGCGCGAATTGCGATTGGGGGACCTGCCGCAGCAATGCGCCGTGGTGCTTGCTTCCGACTGAGGCGCGAAAGCGTGACCTGTGCGGATTTGACTCTTTGCACTTGCCTCTGCCAGTCTGCGGCAATACGACGCCCACGCTGAGGGCGTCGCCCCACGGCCAAGTTACCGCAACCTTGTCAAAACGGGCAGCTAAACGTCATGGACCGCACCCACATTCCCGGCATTCTTGCCATGGCCGCCATCGTGCTGGCCTCCAATATCCTGGTCCAGTTCCTCTTCGGAAACTGGCTCACGTGGGGGGCATTCACCTACCCCCTCGCGTTCCTCGTCACTGACCTAATGAACCGCTTCTACGGGCCAAAGGCTGCGCGGCAGGTCGTCGTCGTAGGCTTCATCGTCGGTATTTTCTGTTCCCTCGTCGGAACACAGATCATTGGCGAATTCGGCCCCCTCGTCACATTCCGTGTCGCGCTTGGCTCCGGCCTCGCGTTCCTCACGGCGCAGTTGATCGACGTGCAGATCTTTGACCGTCTCCGTGGAGGCCAGTGGTGGCGGGCACCCCTCGCCTCCACATTGATCGGTTCGACAGTGGATACGGCGATCTTCTTCACCATCGCCTTCTCGGCCATGCTCAACGGGCTTGAACCGGAAAACATGCCGGGTTGGGCGCAGGACATCGTCCCGATGTTGGGCTTTGGGCCCGAGGTGCCTCTCTGGGTCTCACTCGCGGTGGCAGATCTTGGCGTGAAGCTAACGCTCGCTCTCATCGCGCTCCTACCCTTCCGCTTAATCGTCAAGCGCTACGTGGGAAATGCAGAAACGGCCTGAGTGAAAAGATTGACATTTGACCTCCTTCGCGATTCCCTCGAGTCAGGCGAAACATTCAGAAAGGAGGTGATCCAGTGTCGATGAAGGTTCTGGAGAAAGCGATCGGGACAACTGGGGAGGCGGCCCTCTAAGGCAATCCTTGGCGCGGTTAACGCGCCCCAGCTGGCAGAAATCTAACCGATCCTGCCTCCGCAAACTTCGAAGGGCCGCACCGATTTCGCCGGGGCGGCCCTTTTCCATGGGAGGAAACGCATGAAAATCGCCGTCGTAACGGGCGCCGCAGGCGGGCTGGGGCAGGCAATTTCGGCTGCCCTCGCAGAAACGCACCATGTTATCGGGCTAGACCTTAAACCCGCGCCCGTTGCTGAAGCTGTTGAGATCGATCTCACCGACGCAAACGCAGTGGCGGCTGTCTTCGCAGACATCAAAATGCGCCATGGCGGTTTGGACCTTCTGGTCAACAACGCGGGCACCTGTTTCATGTCGGACTTTCCTCAGATCCCGGTGGCCGAGTTCGATAAGCAGATGGCGGTGAATTTCTCTTCTATGTTCCATTGCTGCCAGGCGGCGGTGCCGCTGATGCTTGGCCGCGAGGGCGTGAGGAAGATCGTGAACATCTCGTCAAATGGCGCGTACAACTTCGACGTCTTTGACCCGCCACACTACAGGGCATCCAAAGCGGCCATGGACACGCTCACCAAGGATCTTGCGCGCCGTTATGCACGTGAACAGATCGCCGTGAATTCCATCGCGCCCGCAATGACCGAGACGCCGCTGTTTGGCGTTCTCGATGACGCCACACTGCAGAGCGCGATTTCTGCCATGCCCCATGGGCAGGCTATGCAGCCCGAGCAAATCGCTGGCTGGGTTGCCCACCTTGCAGGACCCATGGGCGATGTCTGTAGCGGGAACGTTATCATCCTAAACCAAGGCCGCGATGTACGTTGACGACTGCGTGCCTCCGACGGGAGTTGCTACCAGCGCAAGTAAAACGCGAGCCTAGCAATAGCAGGCAGGGGCCTTCTTCAACTGTGACCACTGCGCGGGATCGTGGCCATAAATGACGAGGTCATGCTCAAGCGACAAAAGACGTTTCGCGTGAAATAGAGCATGTTTTGAGTTCCATGATCCGACGAACTCTTCGTCAACTTCGGCCGGGCGCGATATCGCGTCAGAGCACCAAAGCAGGCGACCTGTTTCCGGTAGCTCAAGACAAAATGCGAGCTGCCCAGGTGCATGGCCGGGCGTGAGATAGACCTCGAAACCCGGTCCGATCACGCCGTCGCCGTCGATGATGCCCCACTCTCTGTCTGGCCACTCCCATGGCTGCCCACCCGTCCAATAGAGCGGCCTGGGCAAGGCGCGCTCCGGCGCAGAGATAAGCATGGGCACATCATGAAAATCGAACAGCCCGCCAATGTGATCGATGTGCGTATGGGTGATGATGACAAGGTCAACGCACTCAACCCCGCAGAGCGCGAGCTGAGCGGATGGTAGGTTCGCTTCGGTCATCGAAAGAACCCGGCCAAAACTATCCAGCCCATCCTCAGTTCCTGCGGATGGATCGCGTGCGTACTTTGCGGGAAGGCCGGTATCAATCAGCACCCTCTCCCCAGCATCGGTAATGACAAGCCCGCCCATCAAGCCGATATCTCGGGGCCCTGTTCCGTTTGATCCGTGGACACGAAAGAAACCGTAGTCCAACACTGTTAGCGAAACGGGACGGCCTTGAAGGAACATGGTCCCATGGGGCGGCGCGGGATGCACAAAGTCAAGATTCACACGCTGTTTGAGTATCTTCTGGAGACGACTGAAGCGGAACCCGAGGCGTTTATCGGCTTTTCGCTCGCAGAACCACCGCGCCTTCGCGAATACCTCGACGACCTCGATCCAGACCTGCCGCTTGACTGGAACGGGCAGGACTTTCGCGGACTGCCTGCCCTGCGGCGCCACGTGCTGGCGCATGCAGGGCTCGATTTACCGCTTGAGAGTGTTCTCATCACCGCAGGCGCGGCAGAGGCCAACTACCTTGCTCTCCGCCAACTCGTGGGTCCGGGCGATACGATCGTGACCGAAACGCCGGGCTGGCCGCAAGTCGCTGTCATGGCCAAGGCCATTGGAGCCAAGCTAGTAGAAGTCCCCCGGCGCGAAGATGCAGGCTGGACGCTTGATAGTCTCGAAACCGCCGCGAAGGGCGCGACGCTCATCTTCCTCACCAATCCGAACAACCCCACCGGAAGGCTGTTGCGGGAAGAAGATCTCCGGGAGATCGTCGAAATCGCAAAGACCAATGACGCTTGGCTACTTGTGGATGAGGTCTATGCAGGTCTCGAATGGGCAGGTCCGCGCCCGCCATCGGTCGCTGGGCTCTACGAGAAAGGGATCACCACGGGTTCGGTCTCAAAGGCGTTGGGACTTCAGGGTCTCCGAACCGGCTGGATGATCTGTCAGAACAAAGGCGCAATCCATGACGCCTTCGTGCTCCGCGAGAATGGCAGTGAAATTATGAACATCATGGGCGAAGTGATCGCAGAAATCGCTATGCGCAAAGATCGCTACCGGGCCAAGTTAGAGACTGTCCGCGCGGCAGCCACAGCCACATTGAAGAAACTCGACACTTTCGTGAAAGCAGAACCGCGCCTTACTTGGCAAATGCCCGAGGCAGGCCTCATCGGACTGGCGAGGCTGGACGGTATCGACGGCGATAGATTCGCTCGACGGCTTCTCACAGAGCACAAGACACTCCTGCTGCCCGGTTCAGCTTACGGGCAGACCCATCACATCCGCATAGGGGTTGGAGGCGGCGCAGCAGCTAACCTCGACCTTGGCCTAGCGCGAATGTCGCAGCTCCTCGCGACGCTTTAGCAGGACGCAGAACAACGTGAGACCGAACCTAAATCGGAGGGACATCCGGGTCGGTGGGCGGGCGCCTTCCGAGCACGCCGAACGGCGCGCGGAGGAACAGTGCGCCTGCCGGCCCCTACTCCGTCTCCGACGAGCGCGCCCAAAGGTTAATCGCCTCGTCCTGGGCTGCAGCGTCTATGGCCAAAAGCTCCTCGACGGTGAATTCAAGGTTTCCAACTGCTCCCACACATTCGGTGATCTGATCAGGCTTTGACGCCCCGATCAGCGCGGTCGTGATCCCCTCGTCACGCAGCACCCACGCAATGGCCATCTGCGCCAGCGATTGGCCGCGGGCCTCTGCAATGTCAGTCAGATCTCTAATGCTCTTTTGTACCCGGTCCGTG
>JBCCPQ010000049.1:0-12193 GCA_039024825.1 Pseudomonadota bacterium | reverse complement strand
GTTGCCCGTGCAAGGATCCGTTGACCGGCCATCACGCGGCCTCCTTTTGCATGAGCGAGGCAACCGTCGCGCCAATCTGCGAGGGGCTGTCTGCAACAGTGACCCCGGCGGCGGAGAGGATTTCCACCTTCTCGGAGGCGGACTCGCCGAACGCAGAGATGATCGCGCCCGCATGACCCATTTGACGGCCTTTCGGTGCAGTGAGACCTGCGACATAGGCCACAACCGGCTTTGTCATGTGGTTCTGGATGTACTCGGCAGCCTCGGCTTCCTGCGGTCCGCCGATTTCACCAATCATGCACACGATGTGGGTCTCGGGGTCTTGTTCGAAGCGCTCCAAAATGTCCTTGAACGAGGAGCCGTTGATCGGATCACCGCCGATGCCCACGGAGGTGGACACGCCGATGCCAAGCTCCTTGAGCTGGCTTGCGGCCTCGTAGCCCAGTGTGCCTGAGCGACCAACAATACCGACGTTCCCGGGCAGGTAGATGTGCCCCGGCATGATCCCAAGGAGGGCTTTTCCGGGGGAAATCGTCCCGGCGCAGTTCGGCCCGGTCAGGACCATCCGACGCTCCTTCGGGTAACGGTACATGTAGCGCTTCACGCGGATCATGTCCTGAGCAGGAATGCCGTCCGTGATGCAAACGCAGTAGGTGATCCCCGCGTCGGCCGCTTCCATGATGCTGTCGGCTGCAAACGGGGGAGGAACGAAGACGAGGGAGGCAGTTGCGCCAGTAGCCTGGACGGCTTCTTCCACCGTGTCGAACACAGGCACGCCGTCCACGCGCTCGCCGCCTTTGCCGGGCACAACGCCGCCGACGACATTGGTGCCATAGGCGATCATATCAGCGGTGTGGAACCGAGCCATCTTGCCGGTGATGCCCTGAACGAGCACGGGGGTGGAGCGGTCGATGAGAATGGACATTATGCAGCTCCCTTAGTGGCAAAGGTGACGCCTTGCGCCTGATCGTTCTGCCACGCGCCCACGGCGCGTTCGGCGGCTTCGTTGAGGGTCCGTGCGCGGATGATCGGCAGGCCGGACCGTGCGAGGATCTTTTGCCCTTCTTCGACGTTTGTGCCGGCGAGGCGAACGATGACCGGAATTTCGACGCCGACCTCCTTCATTGCCTGCACGACCCCTTCGGCAACCCAGTCACACCGGTTGATGCCTGCGAAGATGTTCACGAGGATTGCCTGGACAGCCTTGTCGCTGAGAACGAGGCGGAAGGCCTTGGCCACGCGCTCCGGCGTGGCGCCGCCGCCGATGTCCATGAAGTTTGCAGGCTCACCGCCGGCGAGCTTGATGGTGTCCATCGTCGCCATCGCGAGACCTGCACCGTTGACGATGCAGCCGATGTTTCCGTCGAGACCGACGTAGTTGAGCCCGCGGTCCGCCGCGCGGCTTTCGCGGGGATCTTCCTGCGACTTGTCCCGCAACTCCGCAATTTGAGGATGGCGGAACAGGGCGTTTCCGTCGAACGTCATCTTCGCGTCGAGAGCAATGACGCGATTGTCGGACGTGATGACCAGCGGGTTGATCTCGACCATGGTCGCATCAAGCTCCGTAAAAGCGCGGTAGCAGCCCTGGAGGGTGCGCACGAACTGCTGCACCTGACCGGGGTCAATCCCAAGCTTGAAAGCCATCTGGCGGCACTGAAACTCGCGCAAGCCTACGGCAGGTTCGACGGTAGCGCGCACGATGCTATCGGGCTTTTGCTCGGAGATTTCCTCAATCTCCATCCCGCCCTCGCCTGAGGCCACGATCATGACCCGCTGGGAGGAGCGATCGAGGACGAAGCCCAGATAGATTTCCCGCTCGATAGGGACAGCGGCCTCCACATAGACGCGGTATATGCCTTTGCCTTCGGGACCGGTCTGGTGCGTGACGAGTTTGCGGCCAAACATCTTTTCGCAAGCGTCCTCGATCTCGCGATCGCTGTCGCAGACCTTAACGCCACCGGCTTTGCCGCGACCGCCTGCGTGGACCTGGGCCTTCACGACCCAGCGTTCACCGCCGAGCTCACGGGCACGGTACGCGGCCTGTTCCGGGGAGTACGCCAGCGCTCCCGCGGGTACCGTGACGCCGAAACCGGAAAGGACTTCTTTGGCTTGGTATTCGTGGATGTCCATGATGATTACTCCGCCGCGACTGCGGTGTTGTAGTGCTGGTCAAGAGCCTGATCGACTTGCGCCTGATCGAACTCCCCCCCGAGTTCGCGGATCGCCGCACCGAAGCGGTTGGCAATGTCGCGGATGGTGGGCTCGTTGAGCAGGTTGAGGATCCCGATGCGGACTTGCACCGGCTCGCTAAGCGTCGGCCAGATGCCAAAGTTCTGTGCGCGGCAGTGCTGCACCAGCTCCATTTCGCGGCCCTTGAGCGCTCCGCCGAGGTTCATCACGAGGAGCGACGTCATGTTGGATGTGACCTCGCACCCCATGGCCGTCACTGCGGCACGCAGGGCGGCCTCATGGCGGGCGTAATCAGCGGCGCGCTGTGCCAGCGTCTCCTGCAGTGTAATCCGCAGCGCTTCGTGGAATGCCGCGACGGCGTAGGCAGAATGCGTGCGGTGATAGGTGCCTTTCTCGGCGTCAGCGCCGTCGATGATGGCCCAGTGGCGCGCCTCAAGGATCGGGTGGTGGCAGAAAGTGCGCGTTCCGGTTTTCTTCAGCTCGGCAATGTAGGTGTCGGTGAAGGAGACCGGAGCATAGGTGAGAGGCAGACAATTGATCCCCTTCTGCGGGCACGAAGCCCAGCCGTGCACGCCGGGGTAGTCGTCAATGCGGAAATCCGCGACGCCGAGGGATGAGACCGCGTCAACAAGGCCCATGCACCCATGGCGCTGGCACGCGTCAGAGAACGCCTGAACATCATTGACCCGGCCGGAGCCCGTTTCCCAATGCGCCATCGCGGCCCACTTGGGCTTATGGTGAGAGAGGGCATCCTCAATCACCTGCGCATCGACCGACTGGCCATGCGGGACGTTGATGATGGTCACGGATGCGGGTTGCGGGTCCATGGGGTTTGCGGCGAGTTCGTCTTCGGTGGCTGCGCGCATGCGCACTGTGAGGCCGTCGATGCCGGAGAACGTCCCGTTGACAAACATCACCACGCTATCGCCGGGCTGGACCGCGGAGAACATCATGTCGAGGCCAGACCAGCCCGTTCCCGCAACGCCGAAGGTGTGGACGTTGTCGGTACCCATCACGTCCCGCAGCATGTGCTTGCATTCGACCATGCCGCGAAGGACGTCGCCGTGCATGTGATCCGCGATGCCCGCGCCTGCAAAAGCCTGCAGGATCCGACCATCGGTGTTGCCCGGTCCAGGACCTGCTGCGATCGTGGCCGGAATGCTGAGCGTGGGGTAGATGTTCGACATGATTTCCTCCGCGAAGTGTGTGTTGTGCTGGAAAATATGCGTCATCGCTTCGCCAGCAACGGCATGAACTCCTGCTTTTGGGTATCTAATAGTATTGAAAAAAACCTACCCATTCGGGTAAATATACGGGTGTATACCGTATACCACCGCCCACAATGGGTAGGTTTTGGCGATTTCGCACTCAAAATGAAAGGGTTAGGCGAAAATGGCTCCAATCGAGATTATGCTTGGGGATGCGAACCCCCTCGTCCTTAGCGCCCTGAGCGAGATCATCGACCGTGATGTGCGATTCTCTCTGGTGGCGACGTCAGCCAGCGCGGAAGGGTTTCTGGGCACGGTCATGCGGGTTCCCGTCGATATCGGCGTTATCGACTGGAACCTGCCAGCCCTCGGCGGGGCCAAGCTGATCGAAGTTCTTCGAGATCAGGAAAAGGCGCCCCGCATCGTGGTCTATGCCGAGGATACTGGTGATTTGCCCCAGCGCGCCATGACCGCGGGGGCGGCCGCCTTCGCGCCGCGGTCGTCCGATGCTCACACATTGCTTGAAACCTGCGCGGATGTCGCGGCAGGCAAGATGGTTTTCCCGTTCCTCGACGTGCGCGCGCTGCAATCTGACCCGATCTCCTCGCTATCCCGCAAGGAACGCGTGATGCTTGAGGCGCTGTCAAAAGGTCTTACGAACCGAGAGTTGTCGAAGGAGCTTGGTATTTCGACGAATACAGTCAAATTTCACTTGTCCAACCTCTACGACAAGCTTTCTGTGAAGAACCGGGCGCAGGCGATTGCGTTCTATTACTCCTCAAGGTTGGGTTCTGGGGAGTGAGTGTATACCCAAGTAGACGGAAACTCCGCTTGACAGTCAGCCCCTCTCGGCCCCAGTGCGCAACAAAATGTCGCAAAGGAGCGTTGTCATGTCATTTCATTCCGTCGATCAAGCCCCCGGCCGCCTGAACCGGTCCGAGCTCGCGGTACCGGGCTCGCAACCGCAGATGTTCGAGAAAGCCGCGGCCTCAGACGTGGACGTGATCTTTCTTGACCTCGAAGATGCCGTCGCACCCGATGAGAAGGTGCAGGCGCGGAAAAACATCATCAAAGCGCTGAATGAAATCGACTGGGGCACGAAATCCATGTCGGTGCGCATCAACGGCCTCGACACCCATTACATGTATCGCGACGTCGTAGACGTCGTGGAACAAGCGGGGGAGCGGCTCGACCTCATTATGATTCCGAAGGTAGGCACTGCGGCGGATGTCTACGCGGTGGACATGATGGTTACCCAGATCGAAGACGCAAAGGGCTATTCCAAGCGGATCGGCTTCGAGCACATCATCGAGACGGCTCTGGGCATGCAGAATGTGAGTGAGATCGCAGCGGCCTCCAAACGCAACGAGTCGCTGCACTTCGGCGTGGCGGATTACGCAGCGTCCACCCGCGCGCGCACGACAATCATTGGCGGCGTGAACCCTGACTATTCTGTCTTGACCGACCCCGCAGACGACGGCTCCCGCGAGGTACATTGGGGCGATATGTGGCATTACGCAGTGGCCCGCATGGTCGTGGCAGCGCGCGCGAACGGGCTGCGACCCATCGATGGCCCGTTCGGGGACTTTCAGGACGCACACGGTTACCGCGCGGCGGCAAAGCGCGCAGCGGTGCTTGGCTGCGAAGGGAAGTGGGCCATCCATCCGTCGCAAATTGCTTTGGCCAACGAAGTCATGTCGCCGTCGGAGGCCGAAGTGACGAAGGCCAAGCGCATTCTGGAAGCCATGGCGGAGGCCGAAGCGGCGGGCAAAGGCGCGGTGAGCCTCGATGGACGGCTGATCGACTACGCCTCCATCCGCCAGGCCGAGGTTCTCGTGGAAAAGGCAAAACAGATCTCCGGAGGCTAACTTCGGGATTTAGGTATTTAAAGAAAGATGAAGGGGGGCTTTGGCTCCCCTTTTTCTGGGCGTCAGCGCGTGGCGAAGATGCGCGCGGCGGCTTCATCGGCGATCTGGGCAAGAGCCGAGGCCGTGGGGAGTTCAGCATCTATAGCGTCGCCGCCAGCCAGCGCAGCTTTGACGCGGGCGGTTGCCTCCACGCGGCCGAGGTTGGTTGCCAGCGCGAAGACGAGGGCTTCTGCCATGGCGGCGGGAGTGTCTTTGACGGCCGCCGCCATGGCGTCTGGCCGCGGTTCCAGCGTCGCGGCGAGGGTTTGAGCGTGGCCCAGCGCGGCGGCAGTCACTTCAAGCAGTTGCGGCAAGAGGAGCCATTCCACTGCCCACCCGGCACCGTCGCGCTCTTCTGCGTGCGCGGCAGCGGCGCTGAGCCCTGCTTGCGCGGCGAGTGCAACCGGGTGGCACGCGAGGAGCGCCTCCGTTGTAACTGGATTGGACTTGTGCGGCATGGTCGACGACCCGCCCCCCTGCCCTGCGCGCATCTCTCCGACCTCGGACCGCGCGGCGATGGCAAGGTCCTTGGCCATCTTGGCCAGCGCCGTGACGACGCGCGTGAGCCAGGCGGCGAGTTCATTGAAGCCTGCGCGGTCAGCGTGCCATGGGAGCGCGTCTGTGAGGCCGAGCTCCTCGGCCATGGCGCTGGAAATGGCGGGGCCGTGGGGATGCATGGCGTAGGACGAGCCTGCTGAGCCACCCATCTGCACCTTAAGCGCGCGATGCCGGACGGATGGCAGCGCGCGTTCGGCATCAATCAGCGGTGCCGCCCAGTTAGCCACGCGGAGGGCAAAGCTGATGGGCGTCGCATATTGGCCCCGCGTGCGGCCGAGCATGGGGAGCGAAGGATGGGCTTTTGTCTGGTCTTCCAGGGTGTCGATGAGTTCTGCGAGTTGCCGTGCGGCGCCGTCTAGCGCAGTCCTGAAGCAAAGGCAAAGTGCGGTGTCGATGATGTCCTGACTTGTCGCGCCGTAGTGGACGTGATCGGCGGCAGCGCCGATCTGTGGGCGAAGCTCCGCCAGGAAGGCCGGCACTGGAACGCCAGCAGAGGCCACGCCCGCGGCAAGAGTGTCGCCTTTGATCGCAGCCCGCGCGATGGCGTCAGCCGTGCCTTTTGGGACAAGGCCGTGGGCCTCCTGCGCGCGGGCCAATGATGCCTCCACCTTGATCATCGCAGCAACGAGGCTTTCGTCCGACAGCGCGTCGGCTGCGGCAGCATGCCGGTAGATTGCGGCTGTCAGCAGATGCAAGTTACGCGCGTTCGATGGAGGCGGCGATCCGCTCCGCTTCCTCAGCGGTCAGTCGCGGCGGATGCCAGTCACGGCCTGGAGCGGCTTCCAAGAGACGCTTTGTGTAGGGGTGCTTGGGGTTGTTAAAGACCTCGTCCGCGGGCCCCATTTCGACCATGACGCCCTTCTCCATCACCGTGATGTAGTCGGAAATCTGGGCGGCGACGCGCAGGTCGTGGGTGATAAAGATGATTGCCATCTTATAGGTTTCCTGCAGGTCGTTCATCAGGCGCAGGACCTGCTTTTGCACAGAAAGATCAAGTGCAGAGACGGATTCGTCAGCGATCACCACGTCGGGTCCCATGGCAAGGGCGCGGGCGATGCCGATCCGCTGGCGCTGGCCGCCGGAGAAATTGCGCGGCGTGCGTTTCAGCGCCGGCTCGCCGAGGCCGACCTGCTCAAGGAGCTCGATCGCCTTTTTGCGGGCGTCCTCATTCGTGACGCCCTGCAATTCGAGGCCCCGCGTGATCATGTAGCCCACCGTCTGGGACGGGTTCAGCGATCCGTATGGATCCTGAAAGATCATCTGGATGTCCTTGCGCGCCTGGACGAGCTCATCGCCTGTCTTGCCGAGGAAGTCCTCTTCCTTGATGATCACGGCGCCTTCGGTGGGTTCTTGCAGGCGAATGAGGGTCTTCGCCAAGGTGGATTTCCCTGAGCCAGACTCGCCGACAACGCCTAAAGTCTCTCCCGCGCGCAGCACAAAGCTCGCGTCGTTGAGAGCGTGGACGGCCTTGTCGCCTTCACCGTAGACCTTGTGCATGTGCTGAACATCAACGAGGGGCGCGTCATTGCGGCCAAGGTCCGGCCTGCGTGTCGTCTCCAGAAGCGGCATCGCGTCAACGAGAAGCTGGGTGTAGGGCTTTTCGGGCTCCATCAGGATCTTGTGCTTTGTGCCCTCCTCGATCAGGCGGCCCCAGCACATCACCGCCACGCGGTCGGCGACGTCGGCGACGACTCCGAAATCGTGCGTGATGAAGATCGTCGCGTTGTCGTAGACCTCCTTGAGGTCGTTGATCAGACGCAGGATTTCAGCCTGTGTTGTCACGTCGAGCGCTGTCGTGGGCTCGTCGGCGATGAGGATGTCAGGCTTACAGGCGAGCGCCATGGCGATCACGATCCGCTGGCACTGGCCGCCGGAGACCTGGTGAGGGTAGCTGTCGTAGATACGCGGCGGTGTCGGCAGCTTCATCTGCTCGAGCAGTTTGAGCGTCTCTTTCTTGCGGTCGGCGGGAGCGATTTCCGGGCGGTGAAGCTCAAACACTTCGTCCACCTGGGCGCCGATCTTGATGGAGGGGTTCAGAGCGGCCATCGGCTCTTGATAGATCATTGAGATGCGGGCGCCGCGGATCTCGTTGAGTTGCTTATCGGGCATGCGCAGCATGTCCATTCCGTCAAAGATCACATCGCCCTGGCTGATGTGCAGACGTCCTGGCACATCGTTCATTATGGCGGAGGTCATGACAGACTTACCGGAGCCTGACTCCCCCACGACGCAGAGGATTTCCCCCCGGTGCAGGGTGAGAGAGACATCCTCCACCGCGTATTTTCGATCGGAGCCCTTGGGCAGTTCGATGGAGAGGTTCTTGATCTCGAGGATCGGCTTTGGCGCTTCACTGGTCATGGCTTTTCCCCTGTGCTGCTGGGAGGGAAACAGGATGCAGCGCGTTTGGCAAGCTTTGTGGTTCAGCGGCCGCCTGCCGTCGGCCACAGTTGCGTGGCGCGATCATTAGTGGATGAGTGCGGCCATGTTCGTAGGCTTTGAAATACATGACAGGTCGCTTTGGGTGCCTGAGCGGGTTTTGCCGTTGCTGCCGAGCTTGGAGCGGTGGGGTTACAATGCGCTTGTCCTTCACGAGAACGCGCTCCTGGATGAGGTGACGCAACTCGGGATTACGGCCAACTACGGCGTATCTGATCTGCGGCTTAAAAAGGTACGCAACCGGGCCGCGTGGCTGAACCGGCTGGTTTGGGAACTCGACCGCTTTGGCGCGAAGCTCTTTCTTGAGATCAAAGAGCCCTCGTTCGAGGACTATGCATTGGAACTTTGGCCCGGCCTTGCGACAGGTGTGACGGCCCCCGAGTGGCCGACATTTTGCCGGACGAAGGTTCAGGACCTCCTGGCGCGGGTGCCGGGCTTAGGCGGGATCATCCTGAACGTGTCGTCCCCGGAGTCGCGGGTGTCCATGCCGGACGAAGCGGCTCAGGGTGCAGACGTGGACCGCGCGCTTTGGTTTGACGCAATGATCTCTGCCTTTCGTGAGCCATTGGAAGACGCAGGCAAGGTGCTTTGGGTCCGCGACTTTTCCTATACGGCGGACGTCCAGTCAGACGTCTTGGCCGCGGTCGCCCGTGCAGGTGTCGGCGCGAGCGTGAAGATCACGGCGCATGACTACTTTCCGGGCTATCCAGAGAACCCAGTTGCACGCGGTGTGAAAGGGCCCCTCATTCTCGAGTTCGATGCCTTTGGGGAACACACCGGCTGGGATGTGATCCCGAATTGCAGGGTCGCTGAGTTCGCGCGGCGGATGGCCGGGGTGCGGGAGATGGGGGCAGACGGCATCTTGGTGCGAACCTCTTGGGAGGCTATCGCGGGCGCAAACGCTATGGATGGCATCGCAGCGGTGAACGTTTTCGCCCTGCCCCGGCTGTTCCATGCGGGTGTTGAGCCCATCGACCTGGTCGCCGAGTGGCTCCAAACAGCTTGCGACGCGGCAAATGACAGCGCGGTTCAAGCATTGCTAGACTCCGCAGAGGTGCCTGCAGCGGCTTACTGGGGTACCAAAGTCTTTCCCCGCCACTCCTGCCTCGCCTCAAGCTGGCAGGAGGCGTGGCTCTCCATGCAGTCGAACGGCATGGGGCGGCGTGATCGCGTAGTGGACGTTGCGTCAGATGACCCGTTGCTCGCGCTCGCTGACGCAAGTCTGGCGCGCGCGGAAGAAGCAGTGGGACTTGCGGGTCACCTCAGCAATTTTGCCGGGACCGTAGAGACGTTCGCCGGATTTGCGTTCCTTCCGGCTTTCGCCCGGCAATTTGAGATAGCCCAGCGCGGCACGTTGAAAGCAGCCCTCGGTCAGGATGCCGGCGCAGAGGCGGCAGAACTTGAGAGGTTTGCAGACACATTGGCTGAACTGTGGGGACTTCCTGACCGGGGACGTGTCCTCCTCGATCCGGGCCAGGCGCGGCGCTTCGCGGCCTCGCTTAGAGGCGGTTGATCGGGGTTTTGAGCGCCATCTGCCCGTTTTCATCGGTCGGAACTTCACCGCCGCGCATATTCACTTGCAGCGACGGAAGGATGAGTTTCGGCACAGAGAGTTGGGCATCCCGTTCCGTGCGGAACTTGATGAACTCTTCGCGCGACTTGCCGCCGCCGACGTGGATGTTGGCTTCGCGCTGCTCTCCCACGGTCGTCTCCCATGAGATCGCGCGGCCGCCGGGTCCGTAGTCATGGCAGATGAAAAGGCGCGTCGCGTCAGGCAGCGCGAGGATGCGCTGAATGGAGTCGTAAAGCTGTCCGGCATCGCCGCCCGGAAAATCGCAACGCGCGGAGCCCCCGTCCGGCATAAAGAGCGTGTCGCCCGCGAAAGCCGCGTCGCCGATGACGTGGACCATGCAGGCGGGCGTGTGGCCCGGCGTGTGCAGGACAAACGCATTGAGCGCGCCCACGCTGTATGTATCGCCGTCCTCAAACAGTCGGTCGAACTGGGAACCGTCGCGCTGAAACTCCGTGCCTTCGTTGAAAACCTTTCCAAAGGTCTCTTGCACTTCGATGACTTTGGCACCGATGCCGATCTTACCGCCCAGCTTCTCCTGCAGGTAAGGCGCGGAGGAAAGATGATCGGCGTGGACGTGGGTTTCGATGATCCACTCTGCGACAAGGCCGTTCTCCACGATGAACGCAGCCACCTTGTCCGCGCCCTCGAAGGTCAATGCACCACGGGCCTGATCGAACTCCATCACTGGGTCGATGATGGCGCAGGCGGGACTGTCGGGATCCTGCACGACGTAGGTGATCGTGTTCGATCCGGCGTCAAAGAACCCCGTTACGACGGGCTTTTTGTCTAGGTCGACAGTGCATGTCATGCCTTTGCCTCCGGTATCTCCACGGGACCGCCGTGGTCTGCCCAGGTCGAAAAGCCCTCTTTGAGGTGCGCCGCCTCAAACCCCATGTCTTGCAGGGTGGCAACGGTAAGCGCGGAGCGCCACCCAGAGGCGCAGTGGAACACGTAGCGCTTTCCCTCCTGGGCGAAGACGTCTTTTTGGTAGGGACTGTCTGGGTCCACCCAGAACTCCACCATCCCGCGCGGGGCGTGGACGGAGCCGGGGATATGGCCCCGCTGCCGCTCCCGGATATCGCGGATGTCGACGATCACGGTGTTGGGGTCGCCAACGGCGGCGATAAGGTCAGGCGTCTCCACCTCCTCAATCCGGGCGCGGGCCTCGGAAACCATCTGTGCGGCAGTCTTTTTGAGTGTCACGGTCGCACCTCCTCCCGCGTAGCTTGGCGCGGGAGGAGGCATCGCGCAAGTTCAGACAGCGCGGCCCGGTGTCAGCCCACGCACCTTTTCTACGATGGCTTCGGCGTCGATACCGTGGTGGCGGTAGAGGTCGGCGATCGTCCCCGTCTGCCCGAAGTGCTCCACCCCGAGGGAGGTCGTGCGATGCCCAGCCACACCGCCAAGCCAGCTTAGCGTCGCGGGATGCCCGTCGATGACGGTGATAATGCGGGTTTGCGCCGGCACATCGTTCAGCAAGCTCTCAACATGGGAGGTCGCAGCTTGCCCACTGGAGCGCGCGCGCTGTGCTGCATTCCAGCCTGCATTCAGGCGGTCGGCAGACGTGACGGCGAGGACGCCCACGTCGCGGCGGGCCTCTCCGATCTGGCCTGCGGCACGGATCGCCTCCCCCGCCACGGCTCCCTGGTAGGCGATCACAACGTCTGGGTTTGGACCAGGCTTGCGAAGCCAGTAGCCGCCGTCGATTGCCCCCTGCCGAAATGCATCATCATGGCGCTTTCCGGGTTGCTCTAGTGGGGCAGTGGTGAGGCGCAGGTAAACAGAACCGCCGGTTTCATCGCGGAGCCATGTGCGTTCGTCTCTTGCGCCCTGCCCATCACGCTGGAGATAGTCGAAGGCCCATTCCATGATGACAGCGAGCTCATCGGCAAAAGCGGGTTCAAAGGCAGCCAAGCCGTCCTGGCTGAGACCAATGAGGGGTGTGCCGATACTCTGATGCGCGCCGCCCTCCGGGGCAAGGGTGACGCCTGAAGGCGTTCCTACAAGGAGAAAACGGGCATCCTGATAGCAGGCATAGTTCAGCGCATCGAGACCGCGGCAGACAAACGGATCGTAAACCGTTCCAATCGGGATAAGGCGCTTGCCAAACAGAGAGTGTGAGAGCCCAGCCGCACCGAGAAGGAGCATCAGGTTCATCTCTGCAATCCCAAGCTCGATATGCTGTCCTTCCGGGGTGAAAGCCCATTTGGCGGTGGATGGGATGCGGTGCTCAATGAAGGCATCGGCTTGCGCCGTGCGGGCAAACAACTTTCGGCGATTGACCCATGGGCCAAGCTGCGTGGTCCCGGTCACGTCAGGGG
>JBCCPQ010000048.1:0-12358 GCA_039024825.1 Pseudomonadota bacterium | reverse complement strand
TTCGCCCTGACTGTCGAGCATGTTGATCTTGCCAGACAGTTCCGGCGGTGGGTTGAAGAGGATGTCGGTCGTGTTGATGTCGCCATCAAACTCTGCCGTGTCGACCATGAAGCTTGTCGAGCCCCACTGATACGGAATGGAGTGGGTCCAACCGGGATCAAAGCTGGGGTCTGCCCAGGCCTCAGAGATGTTGCCTTTGTTGGCTAGCTCGCCCTCGCCGATGGGGTCGAGCATCCCTTCGCCGATCATGATGGACACCATGTAATCGCCCGGAACGGCCACGTCATAGGTGCCCATCCCCCCGGCCTTGAGTGAAGCGAGCATCGCCTCATTCGAGTCGTAGGTGTCCATGGTGACATTGATGCCGGTTTCGGCGGTGAACTTGTCCAAAAGCTCCTGCGGGATGTATTCGAACCAGTGGTAGATCACCAGCTCCCCCTCGGCTGCCGCCGCGCTGGCCGTGATTGCCAGCGCTGCCGCGCTTGTCATCAGTTTCCGCATAGTCAGTCTCCCTTTCGGTTACTTGGTATTGTCGGTTTTCGCGATGAAGTAGGACACCGTCACCATGAGGATGGAGACGGCGAGCAACATGGTCGAGATGGCCATGATGTTGGGTTTTATGCCCTGTTTGACAGAGCCGAAGATCGCCGTGGGCAGGGTCTCAACGCCTGCTCCTTTGACGAAATTGGTGATGATGAAATCGTCGAGGCTGACAATGAAAGCGAGAAGGAAGCCTGAGATGATGCCGGGCATCATGAGCGGCAAAAGGATCCGTCTAAAGGCCTGCGTCTTGGTGGCGTAGAGGTCTTGGGCGGCTTCCTCATAGGTGCCTTCGATCCCCTGCATCCGTGCCTGAATGGGCAGGTAGGCGAAAGGAATGCAGAATGCCGTATGGGCCACCAGGATCGTCAGATAGCCGCGGGTGAACCCAATGGAATTGAAGAAGATCAGCGTCGCCACGGCAGTCACGATCTCCGGCACCATGAGCGGCAGCGAGATCAGGCCGAGCGATACGGTGCGCAGCCGAAAGCGCCCACCGCGCACAATTGCCGTGGCGGCGCTGGTTGCGATGGCCGTCGACAGCGTTGCGGCAATGAGCGCGATGGTCAGCGAGTTCCACGCCGCCTGTTTGAACTTCGCGCTTTCTGGGCCGGTGAAGACGTCGGCATACCAGCGCAGTGAGAACCCCTCCCACACCGTGATGGAGGCGGAGGCGTTGAACGAATAGATCGTGACGATCACGAGCGGTGCGTAGAGGATGAAAAGGCAGAGCAGCGTCAGCCCCTGAAATCCCGTGTAGCTGCGGACGTCCGTGGCAGTGCTCATGGTGTGCCCTCCGCGCGACGCTGCTGGCGCGCAAAGATCATCAGGAGGATCAGCACCATCGTCAGCAGGATCATGGAGGCTGCGGCCCCAAACGGCCAGTTTCCGGCGTTGCCCTTGAACTGCTCCTCGATGAGGGAGCCGATCATGAAGTTTTTGGCCCCGCCGAGCAGATCCGGCGCGAGGAAGGCGCCGAGCGAGGGGACGAAAACGAGGATGCAGCCTGCGATGACGCCGGGCTTTACGGCGGGCAAAACGATGCGCCTGAGCGTGACCCACTTCGTGGCGTAAAGGTCGGCGGCGGCCTCTGACAGGGCGAAGTTGTATCGTTCCACGCTGGCGTAGATCGGCAGCACCATGAACGGCAGGTAGCTGTAGAACAGGCCAAGCTGCACAGCGAAGTTCGTGTTGATGATCTGGAGCGGCGCGTCGATGACGCCGGTGCCCAAAAGAAACGTGTTCATCGGGCCTTCTTCACGCACGAGGAACCGCATGGAGACAGTCCGGATCAAGAGGTTTACCCAGTAAGGGATCGTAATGAGAAAGACCCAGATCGCGCGCGTTCGTTCTGGCCGGGTGGCGATGAAATAGGCTGTGGGAAAGCCGATCAGCAGCGCCAGTAGGGTCGCGAGACCTGCCTGCCAGATGGAGCGCCAGAAGATCGCGATATAGGTCCATTCCACCGCGCAGGGCTCATCTCCGAAGAGGCCGCGATTGCAAAAAAACTGGTCATAGGCGCCGAGGGAGAATTCCCAGATGACACCGCCGCGGAACTCCTTCGTGAGGAAGGAGTAGACAAGCATCATGAGCACGGGCGCCAGGACGAAGATCGCGAGCACCGCCCATGCGGGGAGCAAGAGCCATCCGCGTGCCTCGGCGTAGGTCTCTGTCGCGACGCCGCTGGCTGAGGGAGCCCCGCCCGCCATCAGGAGGCCAATAGCCGGGCCGCGCCCGGTTCCACATCGACGAAGACCTTCGCGCCTGGATCAAACATCGCCGCGCGTCCGGCCCCTGAATTCTGTGTCCGCGTGGTGAGGGTGAGACCTTTCGCCAACGTCAAAACGGTCTGAACGTCCGTGCCCACAAAGACATTCTGCGCCACGGTCGCAGGCCAGCTGTCCGTTCCTGCGTCCCCGCGCATAATCAGGCGCTCGGGACGGATTGAGATGTGGACGTCCTTTCCCGTTCTGGCCCCTGCAGCGTCATCGCAGACCATGGTGAGGCCGTTCTCCAGCTCGCAGCTCGCGTCTGCGCCACTCACGGCCGTGACCCGTGCTTTCAGCAGGTTCGTTTCCCCGATGAAATCGGCCACGAACATGTTCTTTGGCGCCTCGTAGATCTCGCGCGCGTCACCGAGCTGCTGGAGGCGTCCTGCCGACATGACCGCGATGCGGTCGGACATGGTGAGTGCTTCTTCCTGATCGTGGGTCACGAAGATGAAGGTGATGCCAGTTTCGCGCTGGATCGACTTCAGCTCCATCTGCATGGCCTTGCGAAGCTTGAGGTCGAGCGCCGAGAGCGGTTCATCCAGGAGCAGCACTTTGGGGGAGGGCGCGAGGGCGCGGGCGAGCGCCACCCGCTGTTGTTGCCCGCCGGAAAGCTGCGCGGGCTTGCGCGCGGAGAACTGCGGCAATTGCACGAGCTCGAGCATTTCGCCGGCGCGTTTGGCAGCCTCCGCCTTTGATTTGCCGCGCATCTCGAGCCCGAACGCTACGTTCTCGAGCACGGTCATGTGCGGAAAGAGAGCGTAGTTCTGAAAGACGGTGTTGACCGGGCGCTGGTGGGGCGGGAGTTTCTCGATCTCTTCGCCGTAGATGAAGATTTCGCCTGCGGTGACGTCTTCAAAGCCTGCAATCATCCTGAGAAGCGTGGTCTTGCCGCAGCCTGACGGGCCCAGAAGTGTGAAGAACTCATTGTCCAAGATGGAGAGTGAGATGGTTTCGAGTGCGGTGAAATCGCCAAAGCGCTTTACCGCGCCCCTAACATCCACTGCGACGGGATTTCCCAACGTGCCACCCAGGTCCGATCTTCTCGCAGCGTCAGGCTATTGGATTTCAAAGGCAAGTTTTAAGAACCAAAGGGCTCAGCAGGACTTAGGCCGAGCCTTATGGGCAGTAAAAAGATGGCTAACAATGCGACGTTCGTGGGCGATGCTGCCTAAAGCCTGGCCGCTTGGGATTTTTGCGCAGTCCTATGCGGAAATCTCTTGCAGGAGAGTGTCGAGCATACGGTCGCAGCGCTCGAGTTCAGACCGGGTGATGAATTCGTCGGGCTTGTGGCCCTGGCCGTCCATGTCGCCGGGCCCGCAGACAAGGGTGGGGATCGAAAGCGCAGCAAGCAGGCCTGCCTCCGTGCCGAAGGCGACCTTGCAGGTCTCGCTGCCTGTTGCGGTTTTTACCAGATCGAGCGCTTCGTCGTCTGTGGCGTTGAAGCCCGGATAGGAGATTGTGCGCGTGATCTCTATGGCGTCCGGGGTCCCATAGGTCGCCGCAGCTGTGCGAGCGGCCTTACTTATCTGTGCTTCGATTTCGTCGGGGTCGTCGTCGGGCAGGTGGCGGAACTCAAAAGAGAGCTCTGCGCTATCTGGCACGATGTTGAGCGCGCGGCCGCCTGAGAGGGTGCCGACATGAACCGTTGCGGAGGGGATGTCGTAGGCCGCGTCGCGCGGGCCTTTGGCCGTGAGGTCCGTTTGAAGATCTTCGAGCGCTGATACGAAACGCGCCGCCACATTGATCGCGTTCACGAAGCGTGGGGCGAGGGCGGAATGACCTGCCTGACCGCTGACCTGTGCACGGTACGCGCGTTTGCCCTTGTGCCCTATGGCTACCTGCATCCCGGTCGGTTCGCCCACGAGTGCAAGGCGCGGTTTCCCGAGCAGGGGAGCGACTGTCGGGAGCATTTTCGCCAGTCCCTTGCAGCCCACCTCTTCATCGTAGGAGATGAGAAGGCCGAGGGGCGCGGCGAGCCTCCGCGCTTCGGCGTGATCGGCGGTGGAGAGCATGGCCGCGAGGAACCCCTTCATATCCGTCGTACCGCGTCCGAAAAGCTTCCCAGCGTCTTCGGTCAGCGAAAAGGGCGGTTTGGTCCAGCTTTGCCCTGCGACGGGCACAACGTCGCTATGGGCGGACAAGAGGATGCCGCCGGGAGCGTTCGGGCCGATCTCCGCATAGAGCCCGGCCTTCGGAGCATCCGGATCAGTGAATCTTGTGACCCGGAAACCGAGGCCGGAGAGGTGTGCTTCGACGTCCTTGATGAGGCTGAGATTTGACTGATCGCTCACCGTTTCATGCGCGATAAGGCGCGCGAGGTGCTCGATTGTGCGGCTCACGAGATCAGAGCCCCGCCTGCACCTCAAGGATCGCCTCGCGCATGATGTCGGCCACCTGATCGATCATGGCCGTATCCATGATGAGCGTCGGCGACAGGATAGCGACATTGCCGAGAGGCCGCACGATGAGGCCACGTTTCTGGCAGGCCCGCGCGATCTTGAGAGCAATTTGCGCCTCTGGCGGGTGGCCTTCCTTCGTCTCGCGGTCCTTGACGAATTCGATGCCCATCATGAAGTGGCTGCCGCGCACTTCGCCGACCATTTCGATATCGCTGAGCGCGCGAAGTTTTTGTTCAAAATAGGCCCCGGTGACGCGGGCGGTTTCGGGGATTTTCTCTGTCTCCATGATCTCGATGTTCTTGAGACCCGCAGCCGATGCGGCAGGGTGGCCAGAATAGGTCATGCCGTGGAGGAAAAGTCCTCCTTCGCCAGAGATGATGTCATGGATTTCGTCCGAGACGATCGTCGCGGCCAGCGGCTGATAGCCGGACGTGAGCCCCTTTGCGGTCGTGATGATGTCGGGGACCATGCCGAAGACATCCTCGGACGCGAAGAAGTGGCCGAGGCGTCCGAAAGCCGTCACGACCTCGTCTGCCACATACTTGATGTCGTAGTCCTGGCAGACCTGCCACGCGCGCTTGTGATAGCCCGCCGGTGCCGTGATGACCCCGCCCGCGCCCTGAATGGGCTCTGCGATGAAGGCGCAAATGTGCTCTGGCCCGATCTCTTCGATCTTGGCGCGCATGTCGGCGATGAGGTGGTCGAGGAACTCGGACTCGCTGGCCCCGTTACCTTCGCGCCAGTGGTGGACGGAAGGCAGGTGGTGGACGATGTCATGGGCTGCGTGCCAGCCATCCGCGTAAGCAGGCGTTGTCATCGCCATGGCGAGGTAGGTTGCCCCGTGGTAGGCGCCCATGCGGCTGAGCACTTGCTTTTTCTCCGGTCGCCCGAGGCGGATGTTCATGTGCTGCAGGATGCGGATCGCGCTGTCATTGGCGACAGAGCCTGAGTTGGCGAAGTGCACGGCGTTCAGATGGCCCGGTGCAAGCTCTGCAATCTTCTTGGCGAGGGCTGCGGCCTTGGGATGCGTGAAGTTGTAGAAGGTCGAATAGAAATCGAGCGTCGCGAGCTGCTCGCTGATCGCGTCGATCATCTCCCGCCGCCCGTGCCCGATGTTCACGCACCAAAGCCCGCCGATCCCGTCGATCAGCTTGTCGCCGTCATGGCTGTAGACATAGGCCCCTTCGGCCCGCGAGATCACCGTGCGCCCGCCCTGCTGTTTGAGGGCGTTTAGGTCCGCGAAGGACTGAATGAGGTGGTCGTCCTGTTCCAGGACTTCGGCTGTGGTCAGCATTGGGCGTCCTTTCCGATGTTTGCGGGACCATCGCGCAAGGAATGCGGTGTCGGTAGCTGTCCCTTTGGTAAGCGTGGCTTAGTCCCCGGCTAAGTGCCTCACGGCAGGGCCTCGCCGCCAAGGGTGTTCAATTTGTCAGTCTTCAGCATTTCAGCGCCGTGATCAATGAAGGCGCTGATCGCATTTGACCGCGCGGCGTCCTGTGCTGTGAGGAACCCGAGGCGCAGCGCGCGGGCCTCGCCGTGGATGGGGACAATGTGGACGGGCTTGCCGTCCGGTGCGGTGTCGCTGAGCGGGCGGACGTTGGCGATGGAGTAGCCAAAGTTGTTCGCGACCATGGACCGCATCACCGCCATGTCGCGGGTCCGCTCCGCGATCTGCGGCTTTTCTGGCAGACCCGCGAAGAGCGACAGGAAGTAGTCTGCGCTGAGCGGCAGATCGAGGAGGACCATCGGGTGCTGGACGAGCTCTGCCACCGACACAGAGGCAGCGTCTTTCAGCGGATGCTCGCTTCCCATGAGGGCGATGGGCGGCAGTTTGAGGAGGCCGGTGAACTGGAGGTCTGCGGGCAGGTCGAGGTCATAGGTGAGCGCCACGTCAATCTCTGCCCGGCGAAGTGCGCTGATCAGGCCCGCCTGATCCATCTCTGACTGCGTGATCCGGACATCGGGGAAGGTGGCTTCAAAGCTCCGGCGCAGTGACGGCAGCACGATCTGCGCAAAGGTCAGGAGGCAACCAACCGAAAGCGGTCCGCGCACGCGCCCGGCGATATCACCTGCGATGTCCATAATTGCGCCGGCCTCGCGCAGCGCGATCCGCGCCTGCGCCAGCATTTCGCGGCCGGGTTGGGTGAGCGACAAGCCCTGCGCGTGCTGCCGCACGAATAGGGGCAGGCCCACTTCCACCTCCAGCTGCGAGATTGCCGATGAAATGGAGGGGGACGAGACGTTTATCTTTTCAGAGGCCCGCGCGATGCTGCCTGCTTCGCCCACAGCCACGAAGTATTCGAGTTGGCGGAGCGTGAACCGTAACATGGGCGTCGGGGGTCCTCATGGCTTGTACTTGATCCACGTGGTCTTGAGCGCGGTGTACTTGTCAAGGGAATGGAGCGACAGGTCCCGCCCAAAGCCCGATTGCTTCATGCCGCCGAATGGAGTTTGGGCAGAGAGTGCGTCGACTGTGTTGACCGACACGGTCCCGGCGTGAAGCTTGTCGGCCACCCGGATCGCGCGGGACAGGTTGTCGGTCCAGACCGAGGCCGCGAGACCGTAAACGCTGTCATTGGCCATGGCGACGGCTTCGTCCTCCGTGTCGAAGGGAATGATCGCAAGAACGGGGCCAAAGATCTCATCCCGTGCGAGCGCGTTATCCTGTGTGGTCTCGAAGATTGTCGGTTCGACGAAGCAGCCTTTGCCGTCCACGGTCACCCGATCGCCGCCGGTGATGAGATGGGCGGTACTTTTTCCGCTTTCGACGAATTGCATGATGCCGCGCGTCTGCGCCTCATCGACGATGGCCCCCATCTTGGACGCGGGGTTGAGAGGGTCGCCGGGCTGCGTTGCCTGAGCACGCTCCACCAGCTTTTCGGTGAGCGCATCCTTGATCGAGCGCTCGACGTAGAGGCGGGAGTTTGCGGAGCAGACTTCTCCCTGATTGAAGAAGATCCCGAACGCGGCCATGTCGGCGGCGGCGTCGAGGTCTTCGCAATCGGCGAAGACGAGGTTCGGGCTCTTGCCGCCCGTCTCAGGCCAGACGGCTTTCATGTTCGATTGCCCGGCGTATTGCATGAAGAGCTTGCCCACCTCGGTGGAGCCGGTGAAGGCGAGGCAGTCGACGTCGTCATGCAGGCCCAGCGCCTTGCCTGCCGTGGGACCGAAACCTGGCACGACGTTGAAGACGCCGTCTGGCACGCCCGCCTCTGCCGCGAGTTCGGCGAGGCGAAGGGCGGAGAGGGGCGATTGCTCTGCCGGTTTGAGAACGACGGAGTTCCCCGCAGCGAGGGCCGCAGCACCTTTCCAGGTGGCCATATCGAGCGGGAAGTTCCATGGCACGACCGCGCCCACGACGCCGAGGGGCACGCGGCTCACCAGCGCCAGATCGCCGGGGCCCGTGGGGGCGACCTCGTCGTAGATCTTGTCGATGGCCTCGGCATACCACTGGAAGAAATGCGCTGAGCCCGGCGCGTCCACGGTGATCGCGTCCTGCACGAGCTTGCCCATATCGAGGCTGTCGAGGAGGGCCATCTCCTCCAGATTGGCGCGGATGAGGTCCGCAAGCTTGAGGAGTACACCCTTGCGGTCACCGGGTGCCATGCGGGACCAACGGCCATCGTCAAAGGCGCGGCGCGCGGCGATCACGGCGGCGTCGATGTCTGCGGCATCGCCTTCGGCAACCTGCGCGAGTGTCTCTCCTGTCGCGGGGTTGATACAGTCGAAGGTTTTCCCAGAGGCGGCATCGACGAAACGCCCGTCGATGAAAGCACGGCTGCGGATTGAGAGGCCTGCGGCGCGCGCCTTCCACTGGTCGAATGTCATGTCTGTCATCACTGATCTCCCGGGACGCCGTAGGAGGGTGCAGATGCGGGATCGAGCGCGCGCTGCACATAGGCGTCGAGTTGCGGTTTGTAGATGTCCCACGCCTTAGCGATGGCGGTGACTGGGCAGTCCTCCGTCCAGTCGCAGCGTAGATCCGCGACGGGCCATGGTACTTTGTCGACGATCATGAGGCCTGCCGAATGCACGGGCCCGGCTTCCCCTCCGACAGCGAGCCCGGCAAAGAGCGCGGCAAGAAGACGGTCGCCCAGGTGGCCTTCAGCGGCCTCAAATCCGGCAACGATGGCCGCGGGCACATCCTCATTCGCAAGGAGGTTGCCGCCTGAGGCCACGTCGCGTCCCTGCGCATCGGTCCAGATGCCCAGAGACTGCGCGCCGGAATGGATTGCCGTGCGCCCTTCGGTATCGATGGCAAGGACCTGACGGTAGGCGACGTGGGCGGCTTGATCGCGGACGCCCGCGATAGCCTCGCTGGCGGACATGCCGCCTTGCATGAGATCCAGTGCGAATGGCCCAAGTCTCGGGTCCGTCACGTTCTGCGAGGCAGCCGCACCGACGCCCGCACGCGCGTACGAGCACCGCGCCGCGACGGCGGGCGACGAGGAGGAAATCGCCACGCCGAACATCCCTGTTTCTGCGCAGCGGGCCACCAGCGAGAAAGTCATGGGATGACCGCCGTGCCGTCGATTTCCACGAGCCATTCCGGTCGCGCGAGCGCCTGCACGACGAGGCCCGTGGAGACGGGATGCACGCCGCGAATGTACTCGCCCATGGTGCGGTAGACGGCCTCCCGGTGACGGACGTCGGTTATGTAGACAACGACTTTCACGAGGTGTTCCATGCTGCCGCCCGCCTCCTCCAGAAGCTGCTTTATGTTCTGCATGACCTTGTGGGTCTGTTCGACGGGATCGTGGCTTGTGATGTTCTCAGCGGTGTCCAGGTCCTGCGGGCATTGCCCGCGCAGCCAGACGATCCGCCCGCCCTCGGTCACGACAGCCTGCGCGAGGTCGTTGTCGAGGTTCTGCTCCGGATAGGTGTCCTTCGTGTTGAAGGGTCGGATGCGTTTGTGGGCCATAGTCGTCTCCGGACGTGGTGGGGCTAGCCTAGCCGCGCCAAGGTGAAGGCCAAATACCTGCTCGTAAAGCGCGGCTTAGGCTGGCGCTAAGGCAGGAGCTTAGCGAGAGGCCAAGCAAAGCTTTCGGTTTTCGTAGTTTTGTGCACCGTGGATGGCCGCCTAGATCGATGCACCCTATCGCTGGATTGAGTGCGCCATGGAGTTCTTTGACACCGTTGTCGTTGGCGGAGGCCAGGCCGGTATCGCGACGAGCGAACACCTTAGCGCGCTGGGCATTAAGCATGTCGTCCTCGAGAAAGGGCGCGTGGCTGAGAGCTGGAGGTCGCGGCGATGGGACAGTCTCGTGGCGAACGGCCCGGCCTGGCACGACCGGTTCCCGAACATGAAGTATCCCTGCGACGACGATGCCTTTCCGGACAAGAACACGGTCGTTTCCTATTTTGAGGACTACGCGGAGCGGATTGCGGCACCCATCCGGACAGGTGTGGATGTCGAACGGATTACGCGGTCGGGGCGAGAGTTCCTGCTGGAGACATCGCAGGGTGCCTTTGGAGCCCATCACGTGGTGGCGGCGACCGGTGCGTTCCAGACTCCGGCTTTTCCGGCAATCGTTCCGAAGGATGCGCCTTTTGCGCAGCTTCACTCCTCCGCCTATCGCAATCCTGACGCTTTGCCGGAAGGGGGGGTCCTCGTCATCGGGGGTGGGTCATCGGGCGTACAGATCGCGCGGGAGATCATGGGCTCAGGTCGTGAGACATATCTGTCCCTTGGGCCCCATGACAGACCGCCGCGCCGCTACCGGGGTCGCGACAACGTCTGGTGGTTAGGCGTGCTGGGAAAGTGGAACGCGGACACCCCGGGACCGGGGACGGAGCACGTGACCATCGCGGTAAGTGGCTCTGACGGCGGCAAGACAATCGACTTTCGCGGGTTGGCCCATGAGGGGCTTCATCTGCTCGGCATGACGCGTGGTTACGACGCGGGCGTCCTACACTTCGCGGATGATCTGAAGGCCAATCTGGATGCAGGGGATGCGAACTACTTGTCACTCCTTGATGAGGCGGATGCGTTCGTGGCGCGTGCAGGCCTCGACCTGCCGGAGGAACCAGAGGCGCGACGGCTCCCGGATGAGCCCGCCTGCGTGCGTGCCCCCCATGCCTCTCTCTATCTGGCGGCGGAGGGGATCAGCACCCTGATATGGGCCACGGGATACCGCTTTGATTTTCGTTGGATTGAGGTGGACACCTTTGACGAGCAAGGTCGCCCTCTCCACCAACGCGGGGTGAGCCGGGAGCCGGGTCTCTACTTCGTGGGGCTACCTTGGCAGACGCGGCGGGGGTCGTCGTTCATCTGGGGCGTCTGGCATGATGCCAAGTTCATCGCCGACCAGATCGCCATCGACAACGGCTACATGCAGTACCATGCGGAGCGGGGCTGACCGCGCAATCAAGCTTTCGCGGTGCGACGCTGACGCTCGCTCGCAGCGAGGACCGAGGCTGCGAGGATGAGTGGGGCGGCGAAGAAGAACGACTTGGACAGCGCCACCTGAAAGAGGAGCAGATCGGCAAGGAGCGGCCAAAGGAGCGCGACATACTCGAACGGTGCAAGGCGTGAGGCCTCGGCGTAGCGGAAGGCGAGCGTCATAGCGATATGGGCAAAGCCGCCGAAGAGCCCTGAGAGCACCAGCAAAAGAAGCGTCGCGGGCGACGGCATGACCCAGCCCCAAGGCAGGGTCAGGAGAGCGCCGGTCATAGAGGCCAACACGAAGTAGAGCGCGATGGCGCCGGGACTCTCTGTCTTGTTGAGGCTCCTCACCATGATGAGTGCGAGGGCCGTGAGCGCGGCAGAGGCTAACCCAATGAGATAGCCCATGAGACGCGCTTCGCTGGTCCCGCCGCTGAGTTCCGGCCAGACCAAGACGACGACGCCGGAAAAGCCCAGTCCAAGGCCCGCCACGCGCCATGCCGTGAGACGTTCGCCCAGCAGCAGGACCGCCGCGATGGCCGTGAGCACGGGGGAAAGCTGGGCGACAAGGCTTGCCTCCGCCACATTGAGCCGGGCCAAGGCCGCGAAGGATGTAAAGAGCGCCAGCGCGCCGAAGCTGGACCTCACAAAATGTGCGCCGGGACGTTTGGTGGCGAGGCCGGAGGGAAACTCTCCCCTGAGCCAGAGAAAGACGACGAGAGGTATGAGCGCGAAAAAAGAGCGGAAGAAGACGATCTCGCCCAGCGGGACATCATCGCTCACGGCTTTGACGCTGACGAACATGCCCGCGAAGAGGAAGCCCGACAGGAAGCGGAGCGTGATGCCGAGGCCGGGGTTATCGGTCACGCGTTATCCTCTGCCAGTGCATCGCGGAGCGCGTCTCCTGTCAGGTTGATCGCCAGTACACAGATGACCACCGCGAGCCCCGGCCAGATCATCTGAAGCGGGGTGGAGCGGATGTGGACGCGTGCGTCAAGGAGCATGGATCCCCATTCCGGCGTTGGTGGCTGCACACCAAAGCCCAGGAAGCCCAGGGCGGAGATACCGAGGATCGCGCGGGCGAACATGCCGGTCCAGACCACGGTGAGCGACGGCAAGAGTGACGGCAGATAGTGCCAGCGGGCGACCTGAGCACCAGAGAGGCCGGCCAGTTTGGCTTGCACCACATAGCCACGCGTTTGAAGCGAGAGGCCGATACCGCGAGCAACGCGTGCATAGCGCATCCAGCTCGTCACGGAGAG
>JBCCPQ010000047.1:0-12386 GCA_039024825.1 Pseudomonadota bacterium | reverse complement strand
GGCGACGTCGCGCGAAGCGCGCCACCGATGGTTCGAGCGCCAGCGAAGAAGGGAGGCGGGCGGGCCCTGCCTCACGTTCCGCGCAAACCTGGACTAAAGGCGCGCCAGGATCGCTTGCGCCGCGCGGGTGCCGGGGTCGGCGCCGCCTTCACCGAGGCGCGCCATCGTCTCGTCCATCGCAGCCATCTGGCCGTCCGGCGCCAAAGCGAGCGCGTCCAGACCCGAGGCGATCTGCTTTGGCGTACAGGCATCGCCAATGAATTCCGGCACGGCACGCGTCTCGCTCACCAGATTGACCAGCGTCACCGTATCAATGAGGAGCTTGCGTTTGATAATCTGCCGCGAGAGCCAGTTCATGTCATAGGCGATGACCATGGGGGTGCGCGCATGCGCAAGCTCAAGAGAGATGGTGCCCGACGCGGCGAGCGCAATCGACGACGCCGCAAGTGCCACCCGGCGCTCCTCGGTCGCGGTGTCCGTGCTTTGTCCTCGCCCTGTGAGGAGGATCGGCGGCGTCGGCAGTGCTTTGGAAAGCTCTTCAAGAGCATTCGCGAGATGCGGCAGGGTCGGCAACACCACCGGGCGATTGCGAAGCGAAGACTGCGAGAGCGCCGCCGCAAAGCGCGGCATGAGGCGTTCGATCTCTGACCGTCGCGATCCGGGGAGCAGGACAAGCGGCGTCTCGGCAAGGCCATGGCTTGCCAGAAAAGCCGCCTTTTCAGCCGACGTAACCCTCGGCACCGTTGCAATCGGGTGCCCGACGAAATCACAGGCCATGCCCGCAGCCTCCATGTATGGCGGCTCAAAAGGGAAGAGCGCGAGAACATGGTCAATCACGCGGGCCATCTTGCCAGCGCGCTCCGGTCTCCAGGCCCAGACGGTGGGCGCCACATAATGCACCGTACGAAGCGCGCTTTTTGCCTTCACGATCGCAGCCACCCGCAGGGAGAAGTCAGGGCTGTCGATGGTCACCACCACGTCCGGGGACCACGACAAGGCAGCCTCCGCAGTTTCCCGAATCCGCCGTTTCAGGTGAAAATACTTCGGCAGCACCTCCGCGATCCCCATGACGGAGAGCTCATCCATCGGAAAAAGGCTCTCCATTCCCGCGGACACCATACGCGGACCCGCAATGCCCCGGAACGTGACGCCCGGGACGAGTGCTTTCAGCCCCTCCATCAGAGCCGCCCCGAGGGCGTCTCCGGATGGCTCCCCGGCGGTCAGAAAGACTTTCAAGGCCGGACCCAGAGGAAGAGGCCGCTGTCGCGCGCTATCTCCGCGCAGCGTTCAGGCTCCACCAAGAGGACACCGCCGGCGGCTAGCACCACTCCGCCAAGACCAGCCCGAGCGGCCCGGCTCAGCGTTTCGGGTCCGACCGTGGGCATGTCAGCGCGCAGGTCCTGACCCGGTTTCGGGGCTTTGAACAGAAGTCCGCCTGCCGGTAGGGAGGTGCCCCCCGCCCTGTCCGAGGCGAGCGTATCAAGCATGTGATCTGTGCCGGGGAGTGCCTCGACCGCCAGCGCCTGCCCTGCGGCAACAATGCAGGCTTGCCCTACATCGACGCGGCCCATGGCCTCGACAATTTCTGCAGCGCGGTCCGCATCGGCTTCGTCAGCCGGCGCCAGGCTACCCGCGAGCAAGCCTGCCGGAGGCAGCAAATCCGCAGCAGTCTCATGCGCGCCCACGATGGAGAACCCCGCTTCCTCAAGGATCGCGAGGATGCCCCGGAGCGCGCCGTCGTCCCCCTGCCCCATCGCTGCCATGAGACGCGGCACGAGGGGCGCCGTGGCAGCATCGACGGCATCCATTGAGACCTCGGGCCTGCGTACGCGGCCGATGAGGCAAAGCCGGGTCACGCCCGCGGCCTGCATGTGCCCAAGGGCGGTCCCCAGGTGTTCAAGTCGGAACGTCAGATCCGGGGTCAGGTTGTCAGGTGGATGGCCCGCCAGCGCGGCAACATACGGGCGCTCGGTCTGGCGCGCTGCAATGAGCGCGGGGAGTTCCCCTTCTCCGGCAATGAGCCCCAGCCTCATGGCCGCATCATTTCGGCGTCAGGAAGCCACGGTCGCTGTCGCCAGTGATGAAGCGGACCATATCCTCCACATATTCGCTGTCGAACTCATCCCGCAGACGTTTCGCCCGGTCGATGAAGGCCCCCTCGCCCTGCGCGAGCATCTGAAACGCAGCGCGAAGTTCCGTGATATCGCTTCGTGCCACGCCGCGGCGCTTCAGCCCGACGAGGTTTAGGCCGTCGAGTGCCCCCCGTGCCCCCTGGACGAGCCCATGGGGCATCACGTCTGCGGTCACCATGCTGAGCGCGCCGATGATCGCCCCACGACCGATACGCACCCACTGGTGAATGCCACAGAGGCCTCCGACGATCACCTCGTCCTCAATGACGCAATGTCCGGCAACTGCCGCTGAGTTCACGATGATGACCTTGTCGCCAACCATGGCATCATGGGCAATGTGGCAACCAGCCATGAAGAGACCGTCGTCGCCCACGCGCGTCAGGCCACCGCCACCCTCCGTGCCGCTGTTCATAGTCACGTGTTCGCGGATGCGATTGCGCTTGCCGATGACGAGCTTGGTTTCTTCGCCCTTGAACTTCAGGTCCTGAGGGATCTCGCCCAGGACTGTGAACGGGAAGACGACCGTGGCTTCCCCGATTTCGGTGTCACCGGTGACGACCACATGGGATTTCAACACGACCCCCGGCCCGAGGCGCACGCGCGGGCCTATGATGCAGAACGGACCTACCTCTGCCGCCGCATCGATCACGGCGCCGTCTTCGACGATGGCGGAGGGGTGCACGGCCATCCTTAACCGCCCAGGTCCATCATGGCCGTGAATTCAGCTTCGCAGGCAAGCTCACCATCCACGGTGGCGCGGCCTTTGAACTTCCAGACCTTTGCACCCTCCTTGCCGCGGAGTGTTTCAAGCTCCATGCGAAGGACATCACCGGGAATGACCTTGCGGCGGAATTTGCAGCCGTCGATGGCCATGAAGTAGATCAGGAGGTCCTTGTCCTCAAAGCCCATGGCTACACCGCACATGACGGCGGCCGTCTGGGCCATGGCCTCCACGATCGTCACCCCGGGCATGATTGGCGCCCCGGGGAAGTGCCCCTGAAAGTGGGGTTCGTTCATCGTTACGTTCTTCCAGCCCACCGCGCTGGCCGTGCCGTCGATATCGGTCACGCGGTCCACAAGAAGAAAGGGGTAACGGTGGGGAATAAGACGCTGGATCAGCTGGATATCCGCGCTCTTGAGGCCGTCTGACATGAATTCTCCAGGTTGGTCTTTGTGGGCAGGTATCAACGGGACGGGACTGAGGCAAGCGGAGCGCCTAGTCTTCGGCGGGCTCGAGCGCGTCCCCATTTTGCTCTGCATTCAACGGATCAGGGGCCGGGGCTTCGGGCACAACGTCCTCTGACGCGGGCGCTTGCCTGTCATTCGGGGTCACGACTGCACGGGTGGCATCGTTGATCCGGGCGATGGCAATGGCGGTGACGTCGATGGCCCCGTTCCGCAGAAATACAGTATCTGCCTCGATCAGCACCACAGCCCGGGCCTCGTCCATGATCTGGCCAAGGATCGGACGGACCTGACGCAGAAAGGCAATCTCCTGCTGCTCGCGCTGTGCGACAAGGGCAGCTTCGCCCGCATCGCGCTCCTCCCGGGCGGCTTGGACGCGGGTGTCAAACTCCGCCGCCAAAGCGGCGAACTCTTCACGGGAGAGCGACTGTCTTTGCTCTGTGAGAGACAGCTCCTCCGCGCGCAGGTCCGCGGCGATCTCCTGGCTCTCGGCGGCAAAGGCCGCGCGCTCATCTGCCAGGCCCTGCAGTATGGACTGGCCCAAAACTGTCCCGGGAAAGAGCTGCGAAGAATCAATCGTCAGGATCTGCGATTGAGGCACGCCTTCAACGGTCTGCGCCGCGATCAGCCCCGGCCACATAAGCAGCGCAAGGAGCCAACCGCGCATCAGAACCGGGTGGAAATCGTCAGGTCGAAGCTCTGATCCTCGTCGAGATCTTCCTTGCGCACCGCCTCAGAGAAGTTGAACCGCAGCGGGCCGATGGGCGAAGACCAGAAGATCGAGACACCGACAACCGCACGCGGGGTGAAGTCGTCATAGAGCAACGTGCCACCGGCGCCCGGAGTAGAGCCGACGTTCCAGACGGAGCCGTAGTCGATAAAGACACCGCCAGAGATGCCATATTCCTCAGGCAAGCCGATGGGAAACTCCGCGTCGAGCCGCACGACGGCGAAAAGCTCACCCCCGAGGGCATCATTGAAGCCGCCACCCATGGTCGCGGTGTCTACTTCGCGCGGGCCGATGCCCTGCGCCGAAAACCCACGGAAAATCCGTGAGCCGAGGAAGAAGCGATCAGTCACCCGCGATTGGCCACCGGAGTAGGATAGCGCACCGCCTTCAAAGGTTGCGCGAAGCGTGAGGTCCTCGTTCAGGATGCGGGTCTCTGCAGCAGCCAGTGCACTGGTGCGGATGTAATCGGTGTCGCCAAACCCGAACTCCTGCCCGAAACGCAGGACGACACCGGCGCGCGGATTGAGGCCCGAGCGGCGATTGTCGAAGCTGTAGGTGTAGCCGAAGCCGAAATTGGTCTCGTCCCCACGCAAACCTTCCGCTTGCAGGATCGTGGCAGCGCTTGGGTCCACATCGAAAAGATCGCGGGAGGACCCGAACACGTTCACGGTCAGACGCCCATTCTCGGACACCGGGAACCCAAGGGACGGCGAGATCCGCAGGGTCTGCGTGTCATAGAGCGCTTCGTCATTGTCTGTCCGGCGGTAGCTCACAGCAAGCCCGCCGCGCAGGTCTCGATCAAAAAGACCGGGTTCGACAAAGTTGAAGGACAACGTCCCGGTATCTTCCCCCGTGGCGAGGGAGAGATCGAGTGTCTGACCGCGACCGAGGAAGTTCCTTTCCGAAAACTCTATGACGAGGCCAAGGCCGTTCTCGGTGGAGAAGTTACCGCCGAAGGAGAAGGACCCCGTGGGCTGTTCGCTCACGTCCACGTCAATGACGACCTGATCGGGTCCAGAGCCTTCGCGCGCGTTCACGTCCGCGTTGGCGAAGTACCCCAAGGCGCGAATGCGTTCCGCAGAGGCGCGGATCTCACGGGGGTTAAAGGGGTCGCCTTCGACCACCTTGAACTGGCGGCGCACCACGCGGTCGAGCGTTGTCGTGTTCCCCTCAATGTCGATGCGTTCCACGAAAACCCGCGGGCCGCGCGTGATTTCAAAGTTCACGTCAAGCGTCAGATCCCGGTCGTTACGAGTGATGCGCGGGGTCACGCGGATGAAGTTCAAGCCTTCGCGAAGCGCGAGCGTCTCGAGCCGGTCAATGTTGTTTTCAATCGCGACGGGCGAGTAAACGGACCCTTCCCGCAGGCGCAAGGCGTTGATGAAGGCCTCCTCATCCACGTCTTCGAGGAGCGACGTTGCCGTTACGCTGCCGAACGTGAATTGCTGCCCCTCGATGACGTTGAAGGTCAGGAAGAAGCCGTCGCGCTGGGGGCTCAGCTCGCTCGCTACCGATACGGTGCGGAAATCCACGTAGCCGCGCGATTGGTAGAAGTCGGACAGGACCTGGCGATCAAATTCGATGCGATCTTCGACAAAGGTATCGCGCCGCACGAGCACGCGCAGAAGCCCGGCCTGCTTCGTTTCAAGCACGCGACGCAAGCGCCGGTCAGAGAAGGAGCGGTTGCCGACGAAGGAGATCCGTTCGATTTCAACCACGCCGCCTTCGGTGATCTCATAGATCAGGTCTACCCGGTTGTCGGAGCGGCGAATGATGCGCGGCGTCACAGTGGCCGCGAGGCGGCCCTCATCCGCATAGACTTGCGTGATCGCGGCGGCGTCTTGCTGAGCAATTGCCGGATTATAAACGCGTCTCGGCTGAGAGCGGACAATGCGGACAAGATCCTCGTCGCCGATGCGGCTGTTTCCTTCAAAGGCCACGCGGTTCACGGTCGGGAACTCGACGACGATGATCGTCAGTGTCCCGCCGGACGGGACAGCATCGACACTTTCAAAGAGGCCCGAGGCCCGGATGCGCTGGATGGCGTCGTTGATCTGTCCGGCGCTCAGGACCTCCCCGGGGGAGATGCCCGCAAAGGACAGGATCGTCGCCGTTTCAATGCGGCGGTTGCCTTCGACATTGATGGCGGAAATTCGTGATTGCGCCTCGGCCTGCGCCACAAGTGCGATGGCCAGAACAAGCCCCAAACCTGCTGCCCAAAATCTTTGCCCGAAAAGCCTGACCGACTGCGAAAAATACCGCCCCATGCCAGATTGCCCCCTATCCGCACTGTCTCTGTTTTTCCGAGTCCAGTAGCGTCTTCAAAGGGGCAAGTCAAAAGAGATGAGCGCTGTCGGTGCAGCCTGTTTCAAACCGATGCAAGGCTGCGTCGTTAGGCGGGCCTGAGCCTACGCCTCAGAAGCCCGTCGGCAGCATCAGATAACCGAGGTTGGAGCCTGCCACGAGGGCAAGTCCGATGGCACCGACAAAAAAGAAGCGGTCCCAGTTCATGTCCACCAAAAGGCCGAGGCCTTGCGCGCTGTTCTGGATCGTTTGCATCGTCTTTGTCTCCTGCGATGCGTCCTAGGTACCTGCGAAATCAGGCAGGAATGGGGCGCGCGCAGGGAATGTTGTTGCCGGATGGACCCCGAGAGATCAGGCAAACACGCGGCAAACGAGGTCGTTCGCGAGGCCAAAGATCATCACGAACATCACAACCGAAAGGCCAAAGAACATGAGCCCGTTCATGACACGGGGTGACGGCGGACGGCGAACGACGGCCTCATAGGCATGCAGCACAAGGTGGCCGCCGTCGAGGATCGGGATCGGAAACAGGTTCACGAGACCCACTGCCGTGGAGATGAAGGCGATGAACCAGATAAAGTCCTCCAGACCCAGGGATGCCATCGTCCCTGCCGTGGTGGCGATGCCCACAGGCCCGGACAGGTTGCACGTCCCTATAACACCGGTAATCACGTTCCAGAGCCCGTCAAGAGAACTCATGATGATGAATCCGACCTGACTGACCGCTCCGGTGATCGCGGGTCCGGGGCCCACGGCCTCGGTAACGGGCTCAAAGAACGTGCCGCCGCGCAAACCGATCCGGTAATTCGTCTCAAAACCGCCGCCGCTTTGATATTCATCGGTCGCGCGGGGCTCGAGCGTGTAGTTCAGAATGTCACCACCCGCCCCTGATGGCCGCCAGACCTCAAGCGCAAGGGGCTTTCCCTGTGTCCTAGCGACAGTCTCAATCATGTCGTCGAAAACGGTGATCGGCTCCCCGTCGATGGTGAGCACCACATCGCCCGCCTCGATCCCTGCGTCCTGTGCGGCCGATTCAAGGCTGACGCCGACGACAAGCGCCGGCGACGTGTGGGGGCCGGAGACGATCAGGCGGTCACCACCACGGTTGATCGTGTAATCGAGCTGCGCCGTTCGCGGCAGCGTGTCCCGGAGCGCGCCAATATCTTCCAGCGTGCTGACCGGGTTGCCGTTGACGGCGGTAATCTCATCCCCGGCTTGAAGTTCCACCGCAACGGGCATCGGGCTCAGCGTCGCAACGGTCAACGGATCCTTGGGCGTGCCGTTCACCATGAAAAAGGCCGCGAAAATCAGGGCAGACAGAATGAAGTTGAAGACCGGCCCGGCGGCGACCGTGAGCGCCCGCGCCCAAAGTGGAGCACCGTGCATCGTGGCTCGGCGCTCTTCGGGGGTGAGTGTGCTCATCACCTCCCCGTCGACGCCTGCAGACGCTGCGTTCGCGTCACCCCGGAACTTCACGTAACCGCCAAAGGGAAGCGCCGCGAGCTGCCAGACTGTGCCGTGCTTGTCTGTGCGCTGGAAAAGCGGCTTGCCGAACCCGACGGAGAACACGTCCGCTTTGATGCCGCACCACCGGCCCACGATGTAATGGCCGTACTCATGCACAGCGACGATGACGCTCAAAGCTATGACAAAGGCCACGACAGCCCAGGTTATGCCGCCAAACGCCTCGATGATGCCGGTTATATCCATGCTCTGCCCTTCGGGTTTTCCAAGCGATGTGAGGCCAATCTAGCCGGTAATCAAGGCACGATGATGAACGGAGCCACAAGAAGCATGGCAAGGGACGCCCCAAGGAGCCCGTCGAACCGGTCAAAGAGCCCACCGTGACCGGGAATGAGCGTGGAGCTGTCCTTTACCTTCATGCGGCGCTTGAGAGCGCTTTCGGCAATGTCACCCATCTGGCTTGCAAACGAAATGAGGACGGATGCGAAGATCAAAAAGACCCCTTCCCCTGTCAGCGACATAAAGACCGCGCCCACAAGTGCGGCCCCGAGCCACCCGGCGGCGGTCCCAGACCATGTTTTCTTGGGCGACACCTTGGGCCAGAACTTTGGCCCCCCGATGAAGCGCCCGGCGAAGTAGCCTGCTACATCTGTCACCACGACCACGCAAATGAGCCAAAGGATCCAGGTCATCCCATAGGCAAACCGGAAAACCACGAGCTCCCAGCCGGCGAAAATGATCGCAACGGCAAAGAGCGCAAACGTCGCGCGTTCCCTTGTGAGGGCCACAGCCCCGAGGACCGCAGGGGCTACGGCGAAGGCGATAATTCCGGGCTCAGCAAAGAGCCCGGACAGAACGGAAGCGGTAGCCGCTGCAAGAAGCATACCCGGTACCGGTCGCTCCGGCTCTATCATCATCCAGAGTTCCCAGACCATGACTGCAGTGACGAGAACGGTGAGCATCTGAAACCAGACGCCGCCCGCGACGACGCCTGCAACGCCCACAATGACGAGACCCAGACCGGACATCAGGCGGACGCGAAGATCCTCCCAACGGGGATCGTCGCTCATACGGTGACGCCACCGTAGCGCCGTTCGCGGCTGCCATAGCTTTCAACGATGCGCTGGAATTCATCCGCCGTAAAATCAGGCCAGAGCGTGTCGATGAATTCATACTCCGCATAGGCGGATTGCCAGAGGAGGAAGTTTGAGATCCGTGCCTCGCCGCTCGTGCGGATAACGAGGTCAGGATCGGGCAGGAAACGCGTGTCGAGAAACCGCGCCAGTGTCTCTGCATCCACGTCCTTGTGTGTCAGGCGGCCTTGTTCGATCTCATAGGCCAGACGCCGCGCGGCGCGGGTCACCTCGTCCCGCCCCCCGTAGTTCAGGGCGATGGTCAGGTGGACCTTGGAATTATCGGCGGTCAGTATCTCAAGCTCATCCATGAGCCGCACCAGCGAATCCTCGAGCCGAATACGATCCCCGATGAACCGCACCCGCACGCCAGCCGCGTGAAGACCCTTGGTCTCATTCACAATGTAGCGGCGAAACAAGCGCATGAGCCCGGCTACTTCGGCCTGGGTGCGCTTCCAGTTCTCGGTCGAGAAAGCAAAGAGCGTAAGATGCGTAACGCCCGCCTCCGGGCAGCGGCGAACGATTTCCCGCACCCTGCGCGCGCCCATGTGGTGCCCGACGAGGCGTGGCCGCCCACGCATCTGCGCCCAGCGTCCATTGCCATCCATGATACAAGCGACATGAAACGGAGCGCTGCTGCTCTCAGCGCTGTTATCGATCTTTATCATTAGGCTCTCTCTTTGGGCGGCGGCCCTGTGTGTTTTGCCACCTCATAGACTGAAAGGCGTGTAGATTTCCAGAAGATCGCGCGGAGAACGCCGTCAGACCGGTGTTTTTGCGCATCATTGAGGGCTCTAAGGCTTGCTAGATTGACGCTAGGTGAACCGACACCGGCGTTAACGGAGATTTCGGGCCGCTTCGGGTCACACCTGCATGATCTCGCCCTGCTTCGTTTCAAGCTGGGCATCGACCTGTTTGATCATGGCGTCGGTCATTTCCTGGATCTCGCCTTCCCAGAGCTTCTGGTCGTCCTCGGACATGCCTGCGGCTTTGGCCTTCTTGACCTGATCCATCCCGTCGCGGCGCACATTGCGGATGGAGACCCGCGCGCTCTCTGCATACTGGGCAGCGACCTTGCTTAGCTCCCTGCGACGTTCTTCGTTCAGCTCAGGAATGGGCAGCATGATGATAGTGCCGTTGAGCTGAGGATTGATGCCGAGACCGCTTTCGCGAATGGCCTTTTCAACCTTACCGACCAGGGACTTGTCCCAGACATTCACGGTCACCATGCGTGGTTCAGGGACGTTCACCGTCCCGACCTGATTGATCGGCGTTGGCTGCCCGTAGGCGTCCACCATGACTGGCTCCAACATCGACGCGGAGGCCCGGCCGGTGCGCAGGGAGGCAAATTCCGTCCGCAGGGAACTGATGGCCCCGTCCATGCGTCGCTGAAGGTCTGCGGTATCGGGTTCGATGATGTCGTCGGACATGGCACTGTCGCCTCGCTGATTTTTTGCAGGGTATAGGCCAGCGCGCGGCCCCGTGCCAGTGTCTAAGTGCCCGCAAGCTCTTAGGATCAGGGGCTATCCCTGAACGCGTGTAAAGGTGCCCTCGCCTGCCAGGATGCCGCGGAAACCACCGGGCTCATCAAGGGAAAAGACAATGATCGGCAGATTGTTGTCCCGCGCCAGCGCGATGGCGGAGGCATCCATGACGCCCAAACGCTTTTGCAGCACCTCGTCATATGTCACCGTGTCATACCGTTTCGCATCGGCGTGTTTTACTGGGTCTTTGTCATAGACGCCGTCCACCTTGGTCCCTTTGAAGATCGCCTGACAGGACATCTCATTGGCGCGCAACGTGGCCGCAGTGTCCGTCGTGAAGTACGGATTGCCTGTCCCCGCCGCAAAAATGCAGACGCGAGCCTTCTCGAGGTGACGCACAGCGCGTCGGCGGATGTAGGGCTCGCAAACCTGATCCATCGGGATGGCAGAGATGACGCGGGTGAAGACGCCCAGACCCTCAAGGGCAGATTGCATGGCCAGTGCGTTCATCACCGTCGCAAGCATGCCCATGTAGTCGGCGGTCGTCCGTTCCATGCCCTGGGCCGAGCCCTGAAGCCCCCGGAAGATGTTCCCGCCGCCGATGACCATGCAGATTTCTACGCCGAGTTCATGGACCCCCTGCACTTCCCTGGCGATACGCTCCACCGTGGGCGGGTGGAGGCCAAAACCCTGATCGCCCATCAATGCTTCGCCAGAGATCTTAAGAAGAACGCGGTTAAAGCGCGGCTCGGCGGTTGAGGTGGTTTCCGATGCCATTGCTCTGCCCCTTGTTGTTCGCGCTATATTTGTCGGAAAAGACAGGCCGGATCAACTTGGATTGCGGTCGCGCCTCACTTGGATGAAGAATATCCGGCAACATGCTGACATATATAGAAGATATAGGCGATAATGTGCCGATACTGCTTGCAGGCCCAACGGCGTCGGGCAAGTCTGATATCGCGCTTCGGTGGGCTGCCGCACAGGGCAGGGCCATCGTGAATGCAGACGCTCTTCAGGTCTATGCATGTTGGCGTGTGCTGAGCGCGCGGCCAAGCCTTGAGGACGAAAAACAGACATCACATCACCTTTATGGCCATGTGGGCGCAACCACGGCTTATTCGGCGGGCCATTGGCTGCGCGAAGTCGCGCCCCTTCTGTCCGTTCGGCCTGCCCCCATTCTTGTGGGCGGCACGGGGCTCTACTTTCGTGCACTTACAGAGGGGCTGGCCGACATCCCGCCCGTCCCGGCTGAGGTGCGGGCAGAGGCGGATGCGCGCATGGCCGCAGAGGGCCGCGAAGCGCTTATGGCGGAGCTGGACGCGGCAACGGCAGCCCGGATCGACACACAAAACCCCATGCGCGTCCAGCGCGCCTGGGAGGTTCAGCGCACCACGGGCAGGCCCCTAAGTGCTTGGCAGGACGACACTCCCGAGCCGCTACTTTCGCTGAGCCGCGCCGCGCCTTTCGTGCTGGATGCGGACAAGAGCTGGCTGAACGCTCGGATTGAAGCGCGCTTTGACCTCATGATGGCCCAAGGAGCTTTGGAGGAAGCCCGCGCCCTGGAGCCAGACTGGGACCCGGCCGCGCCCGCCGCCAAAGCCATTGGCGCGCCGGAGCTCATCGCCCATGTCCGAGGTGAAATCCCTCTGGAACAGGCGCGTGCGCAGGCTGTCATCGCAACGCGGCAATATGCAAAGCGGCAGCGCACGTGGTTTCGCGCCCGCATGCGCGATTGGACATGGATATCGGTCACGACCTGAAATCTTGCAGCGGAGTCAATGGATTGCCCCTACATCTTGCGGCTAGGTCCTGATCGCAGATCACTGTACACTTGCACAAATTCAACATGTGGCAGGGACAGGGTTGGGGCAACATGGCGGACACTGAGGCGGCCTTGCGGGTCGTGCCGATCCAGCAAATCGTGGCCAAGGGCAAATGGCGGACCGAGGCCCTC
>JBCCPQ010000046.1:0-12605 GCA_039024825.1 Pseudomonadota bacterium | reverse complement strand
TGGCGCCCGCGGATGTCTGCCATGAAGGCGATCGCCTGTTTGTTCAGGTGCTTGAGGGCTTCGGGCGTGTATCCAAGCGGCCCGCCACGGTCCCGGTTGGCAACCCAAGTGGGGCTCTCAAGGATCACGCCGGTGCCTGTCTCTCTGCTCAGGGCGAGGATGTCTTCATAGTAGCCTGCAAGGGTGGTGCGACCGTCCTCGGTCTCGAGCAACGGGTAAGACGCAAAGCCCGGCAGGTCGATGCCGCGATTGAAGATCAGATCGGTCTCCATCCCGACATAGGCGAGGGAGACAGCAGTCGGGAGCTCCGGAAACGTCGCGCGATAAAGGGCCATGGAAAGAGTTTTCTCTTAAATCCTTGGCAACAGGCGTAGCATTTGAGGCGCCACGCGTCACCTGCAGGCAGTTCGCCTCACTGGGTCTGAAGCCAGTTGATGACATCCGACGCGCTCTGATCCGGGGGAAAGACGGGATAGAAGACGTGCTCAATCACTTCGTTCTGAAGGACGAGCGTCATGCGTTTCAGGAGCGTCATCCCCTCCACGTCGAAGGTTGGCAGCCGAAGCGCGGCGGTAAGCTGGAGGTCAGCGTCAGACAGGAGCGGGAAGGGGAGGTGCATGCGCTCTGCGGCCTCTCTTTGATAGTCCGTCGTCTGCGTGGAGAGGCCAAAGAGGTGGGCGACATTCAGGCTGAGGAGCTCCGCATGATGATCACGGAAGGCGCAGGATTGCGGCGTGCAGCCCCGCGCGCCCGGGATCCCGTCCCAGCCGTCAGGCAAGGCCCGGTCGGGACGGCCTGTCATTGGATAGATGTAGATGATCGAGCGACCCGAAAGCGCCGACAGATCTGTTTGTGAGCCATCTGTGGCGCGCAGGGTGCTTCGAGGCAGTTTGCAACCCGGCAAATGCCGCGCCGCGCCGTCATCTACCGGGGCAGGAAGCTTGGACCAGTCTACGTCGTTGAGGTTAAGCATGGCCCTCTCCTTCTGCTGAAAGGAGGTTACCCCGGGCCGGGGGCGAGTGCATCACGCATTCTGAGTTTGAGCGCCCCTCGCTGAGAGGGGCGCCCGAGTGTTACTCCGCAGCAATGGCCGGCTGGAAGCGGCCGTAGAAGCTATCGTTGTTGGCCGCGAGATCCTTGAGGAGCGCGGGCGTTTCAAACCGGGGGCCGAACCGCTCTGTCAGGTCTCCTGTACGCTCCACCGCGTAGCCTGCACCGATCATGTCGAGCCAGCTTAGCGGGCCGCCAGACCAAGGGGCAAAGCCCCAGCCGAGGATCGCGCCAACGTCACCTTCGCGGATGTCCATGAGCACTTCTTCTTCGAAGGCGCGGACGGCTTCAAGCGCTTGCATCATGAGCAACCGGTGCTGCACGTCGAGAAGGTCGGGCTGGTCTTCCGCCACCGGATATTTGTCGGTGAGCCCGGACCACAGGCCAATGCGCTTGCCCTTCTCGTCATATTCGTAAAAGCCCGCATTCGACTTTTTGCCGAGGCGGCCTTCATCGTACATCCAGAAAAGGATCTCATCGACGGCATCATCGTAGTCTGCGCCCATGGCGTCGCGTGTCGCCTTGGCGATTTTGACGCCGAGGTCCACGGATGTCTCGTCGATCAGTTGCAGCGGCCCCAGAGGCATGCCCACAAGGCGCGCCGCATTCTCGATGAGGGCGGGCTCAACACCTTCCATCACCATGCGCATCCCCTCGTTGATGTAGGGAATGATGCAGCGGTTTGCGTAGAAGAAGCGCGCGTCGTTGACGACGATGGGCGTCTTCCGGATCTGGCGCACGTAGTCGAGGGCCTTTGCTACGGCCCTGTCCCCTGTGTCCGCGCCCTTGATGATTTCCACCAGCGCCATCCTCTCCACTGGGGAGAAGAAATGGATGCCGATAAACTGGTCGGGCTTGTCGGAGGCTTTCGCAAGTTCCGTTATGGGAAGGGTGGACGTATTCGTCGCAAAGATACAGTCTTCACCGACAACCTTCAGCACATTTTTCGTCACTTCTGCCTTCACGGCGGTGTCTTCGAAGACGGCTTCGATTATGAGATCCGCCCCGGCGAGGGCGGCGTAGTCCGTCGTTGCGGTAATGCGCGAAAGGTGACCCTCCATTTTTTCTTCGGTCAGTTTGCCCCTAGAGACGCCCTTCTTGTAGAAATCAGCGGCGTAGGCTTTGCCCTTGTCCGCGCTTTCTTGCGCTTGGTCGATTAGCACGACTTCAATTCCCGCCATGGCGGAGACGAGGGCAATGCCGGCGCCCATCATTCCTGCACCCATGACGCCCACTTTGGAGACCTTCTGGTCCGGCACGTCGGGCCGCACGGCGCCTTTCTCCAGCGCTTCCTTGTTGAGGAAAAGGGACCGGATCATCGCGGATGAGGACGGGTTCATCAGGATATTCGTGAACCAGCGCGCTTCGATCTTGAGCGCGGTATCGAAGGGCACGAGTGAGCCTTCATACACTGCGGACAGGAGTGCCTTGGCCGCCGGGTAAACGCCATTGGTGTTTGCATTCACCATGGCCGAGGCCCCCACGAACGTCATGAACCCGGACGGGTGGTTCGGGTTGCCACCAGGGAACTTAAAGCCCTTCTGGTCCCAGGGTTTGACGATATCGGGCTCGCTCAACACCCATTCGCGGGCAGCCGCCACGGGATCGTCGACGATCTCGTGAATGAGACCCGCAGATTTCGCCTTCTTCGGGTTCACGAGCTTGCCTTGGAGCAGGTAGTCGGACGCTCCCATGGCGCCGAGCAGGTGCGCAAGACGCGTTGTCCCACCTGCCCCGGGGAAGATGCCGACCATGATCTCTGGCAGGCCGATTTTCGCTTTCGGGTTGTCCGCGCAGAAGATGCGGTGACACGCCAGCGGGATCTCAAACCCGATTCCCACGGCTGTGCCGGGCAGGGCCGCCGCGATGGGCTTGCCGCCGCGATTGGTCTTGGGGTCCATGCCCGCGCGTTCAATTTTGCGCAGCATTTTGTGGATCTGCATGATCCCGTCAAAGAGGCCCTGCGCGGGATCGTCGCCCGCGTTTTCCTTCATTCTCGCCAGCACGTTCAGGTCCATACCGCCCGCGAAGGTGGATTTGCCGGACGTGATCACAGCGCCTTTGATGGAGTCGGTCGCCAGCACTTCGTCTATGAGAGCATCGAGATCGAAGAACGCCTGCTCATTGGCGACGTTCATGGATTTGTCCTGCTTATCCCAGGTGATGATGGCGACGCCGTCGTCGCCGGTTTGCATCGTGAAATCAGCCATTTATCCGCTCCTTACACGCGTTCCAGCACGGTAGCCGCGCCCATGCCGGAGGCGACGCAGAGCGTGGCCATGCCGAGTTCTTTGTCCTGGCGCTCTAGCTCATCGAGCAGAGTGCCGATGATGATTGCCCCGGTAGCACCGAGCGGGTGGCCCATGGCGATAGCGCCGCCGTTCACGTTGATCTTTCCATGATCGGCATCGAAGGCCTGCATGAAGCGCAGCACGACGGAGGAGAACGCCTCGTTGACTTCAAAGAGGTCGAAGTCACTGATCTTGAGACCGGTTTCTGCCATCATCTTCTCGGTGACCGGCACGGGTCCGGTGAGGTTGATCGTGGGATCGGAGCCGATTTTGGCAGAGTATTTGATCCGCGCGCGTGGCTTGAGGCCCATGCGCTCACCATATTCCTTGGAGCCGATCAGAACCGCAGCGGACCCATCGACGATCCCGGAGGAGTTACCGGCGTGGTGGATGTGGTTCACCTTCTCAAGGTGCGGGTACTTGATCAGGGCAACCTTGTCGAAACCAGGCATGATTTCGCCCTGCTCCTTGAAAGCTGCCTTCAGAGCCCCGAGGGACTGCATGTCCGTCCCCCGACGGATGTACTCATCGTTGTCGAGAATGGGCAGGCCATTTTGATCGCGCACTGTCACGATGGACTTCTCGAAGCGTTGCTCGTCCCAGGCTTGGGCCGCACGGCGCTGGCTTTCCACCGCAAACTCGTCCGCATCGTCGCGGGAAAAGCCGTATTCGGTCGCAATGATGTCTGCCCCGATACCCTGCGGGACAAAGTACTGCTCCATGGCGAGCGACGGATCGACGGCAATGGCTGCCCCGTCGGATCCCATGGCAACGCGACCCATCATTTCCACACCGCCCGCGATGTAGGCATCGCCCGCACCGGCGCGCACCTGGTTGGCGGCGAGGTTTACAGCCTCCATGCCCGAGGCACAGAAGCGGTTGATGGAAAGACCCGGGATCGATTCATCAAGGTCTGAGCCGAGCACGGCCGTCCGCGCCAGGCAGCCGCCCTGTTCCATGACCTGCGTGACGTTACCCCAGATCACGTCTTCGACGGCGTGGCCCTCAAGCCCGTTGCGCTCCTTGATGGCGTTGAGCATCTGGATCGACAGCCGCGCCGAGGTCACCTCGTGGAGCGCGCCGTCCTTGCGGCCCTTGCCGCGCGGCGAGCGTACGGCGTCGTAGATATAGGCGTCAGTGGTCATGAACCTCTCCTTACTGCCTCGCCACGGGTGTGGTGGCGCGGCATCCATGATTTGGCAACAAGATAGGCAATTTCTCAGGGTGACGCGAACGTCACGTGGCGTTACCCGGGCGTCAAACCGCCATTTTTCGAGCTCTCAAACGGCCCCCGTCCGCCTGACGTTGCGTGACGTGCGGGCGAGAAGACGGCGGTGTCGGGCTAGGCGCGGTCAGAGGGGTGTCCTGGCATCAGGTCGTAAGGGTGCTTCCAGCCCTCTGTGGCCTCAACATTGCTCAGCCAACGGTCGATGTTTGGCCATGCCTTACGCTCAAATGTGAAGGGCTCCGGGTAAAAGAGGTAGGAGCAGCAGGAGATATCCGCGTTCGTGAGCTCTGTGCCCACGATCCAGTTCCGGCCAGCGAGATGAGCATCCAGCGTCGCAAACGCGGCCTTGAGCCGTCCTGCGGTGAAGGCGATCACCTCTGCGGGGCGCTTATCTTCCGGCAAGAAGTTCATCAGGAAGCGCAGCATGCCTGCCTGCGACGACAATTTGTGATTGTCCCAGAGCACCCACCGCAGCACCTCGTAGCGGTCTTCCTCTGCGCCTCCGTGCTTCGCGGTCTTATCTGTGACCCATTGCTGGATCGCACCCGATTGCGAAAGGCGCAGGTCACCGTCCTCCAGGACCGGTGCCTCTGCCATCGTATTGAACGCGCGGAAAGCATCTGTCCGCGCAGCGCCGCCAAAGAAGTCCACCTTCACCGGCTCCCAGTTGAGGCCAGCGAGCTCCAAAGCTAGGGCCGCTTTGTAGGAGTTTCCGCTCTCGCCGAAGCAGTGGAGTTTAAGTGTCATGGGTTGCCCCTGTTTCTCTGGCTGGAGCTGGGGGTTTCACACCCCCAGACCCCCGTGAGGTATTTCTGGAAAGATGAACTTAAGGCTTTGTTCACCAGAATCGCGAGACCCTCAAGTGCGGTACAGGCTGAGGAGCCGATGGCCGTGAAAGGTGAAGCTCTGTCCTCCTGCGCGGCTGCGCCTGGCGACTATGCGCTGGATGACAGAGTGGACTTTCCGTTTTCATCTTTCCGAAAATACCTCCCCCGGAGGGTTCCCGGCAGTGCCTCAAGCACAGGGTGTTGCCTTGAAGAACGCCTCGGGCAGATCGTGAAAGTGTGGTGCCCCGGTCCCGGGGCACCGCGCCACTTACGCTGCTGGTAACTTGCGATGTGACGCGTTGAGGCCACTTGGCATCTGCAATGCGAGGACGTTCGGCTAAGCGCCTCGCGTGCCGGATTTTTGTGGTTCAAAAGTAAAAAAGGCGGCGCCCAGGAGAGCGCCGCCAATTCTGTTACCTTCAGTCGCTTCAGAAGTTCGCAGCTTCCAGCGCCATTACCGTCTCGCCACCCGTCTGGATGCGGGCGAGATGCGTGCCGGTCATCTTGAGCGGACGCGCCATATAGTAGCGGCCGGTCGCGAGCTTCGTGTTGTAGAACTCGGTGTCGGACGCGCCGGCCTCAAGGGCCTCGTAGGAGGCCTTGGCCATCTTTGCCCACATCAGGCCGATCGACACGTGCCCGAAGAGGTGCATGAAGTCATAGGAGCCGGACAGGGCGTTGTTGGGGTTCTTCATGCCTTCCTGCATGAAGTACATCCCCGCGGTCTGCAGGTCCTTCGAGGCCGCCTTGAGCGGATCGAGGAAGTCGCGCTTCAAGTCTTCGTTGCCTTCGTTCTCCTTGATGAAGGTCTTCACCATGTCGAAGAAGCCCATGACCGTCTTGCCGCCATTGAGGCCGAGCTTGCGGCCCACGAGGTCCAGCGACTGCACGCCGTTCGTGCCCTCGTAGATCATGGTGATACGCGCATCGCGGACAAACTGTTCAAGGCCCCATTCCTGCGTGAAGCCGGACCCGCCCAATGTCTGCTGTGCGTTGACTGCCGTTTCAAAGCCTTTGTCGGTCAAGAAGCCTTTGATCACCGGTGTGAGGAGGGACATCATGTCCTCGGCCTCTTTATCACCGTTGCGGTGCGCGCGGTCGAGCATGGTCGAGCCCCAGTAAACAAGGGCGCGGGCGCCTTCGACAAAGCTCTTTTGGTCCATCAGATTCCGGCGCACATCGGGGTGCACGATGATCGGGTCTGCGGCCTTCTCGGGCGCTTCGGCGCCGGTCACGGCACGGCCCTGAATGCGATCTTGAGCAAAGCCCAGCGCATTCTGGTAGGCGATCTCGCCCTGAGCATAGCCCTGCAGGCCCACGCCAAGACGCGCTTCGTTCATCATGATGAACATCGCGCGCATGCCCTTGTGCTCCTCACCTATGAGGTAGCCCGTGGCTTCGTCGTAGTTCATCACGCAGGTTGCGTTGCCGTGGATGCCCATCTTCTCTTCCAGACCGCCACAGGACACCGCGTTGCGTGCGCCGAGGGAGCCGTCTTCGTTGACGAGGAACTTTGGCACGATGAAAAGAGAGATACCCTTCACACCCTCGGGGCCGCCGGGGATCTTGGCGAGTACCAGATGGATCACGTTCTCCGACATTTCGTGGTCGCCGGCGGAAATCCAGATTTTCTGCCCGGAAATCTTGAAGGTACCATCGTCCTGCGGCACGGCCTTCGTGCGCATGAGGCCGAGATCAGTCCCGCAGTGGGGCTCTGTCAGGTTCATTGTGCCGGACCATTCCCCCGTCGTCATCTTGGGGAGATAGGTCTGCTTCTGCTCCTCCGAGCCGTTGGCAAGAATGGCCGCCATGTTACCGTGGCTAAGGCCCGGATACATGTTGAAGGCCATGTTTGCGGATACCATCGGCTCCATTGCCGCGGTGTGCATGATGTAGGGGAGCCCCTGGCCGCCGTATTCCTCAGGCATGTCCATGGCCATCCAGCCGCCTTCGGCCATCTGGTCATAAGCCTCCTTGAAGCCTGCTGGCACGCGGACCACGCCATTCTCGAGGTGGCACCCTTCCTTGTCGCCGCTGGCGTTCAGAGGATGCAGAACCTCCACGGCAAGCTTGCCTGCCTCGGTGAGGATTGCGTCGGTGAATTCACGGTCCAGATCAGCATAGCCCGGTACGTCCTGCTCTGCGATCTTGAGAAGGTCGTGCAAAATGAACTGCTGGTCTTTTGTCGGAGCGGTGAAAGTTGGCATTCGGGTCTCCCGATTTTTGGTGTCTTCGTTATTCGGCTGCTTCCGGGTGGCTCATGTCCGCAAGCATGCGGTCGGCCCAGGAAAGCTGCTCTCTCAGTTCGTCGATAGCGGCGGTGAGCTCGTCGCGCTGGACGATCATCCCGGCCAGGTGCTTTTGTGCGACGTCGTAGGTCGCACGGATCTGCGTCGCCTGGCTGTCGCCGAGGTCGTAGAGGGCCAGAAGCTGGCGTATCTCCTCCAGGGAGAAGCCAAACCGCTTGCCGCGCAGAATGAGCTTGAGGCGCGCGCGGTCCCGCTTTGTGAACAAGCGCTTTGTTCCCTGCCGGATCGGCTGGAGCAGTTCCTTGGCCTCATAGAAGCGAAGAGTGCGTGGCGTCACGTCATAGGCGTCGCACATCTCTCGGATCGTCATGGTTTTCTCATCTGTCGTCGTCATCGTTTCGTCCTCGCAAATACCTCGCTCATGGGCAGGGACCTGCGGATTCGAGCCCCACCTTACAAGCAAAGTTGACGTGCACGTAAATGTGACGCGGCGTCAGAAAGGTCTGCGAGAAAGGATCATAAATTTGACCGGTCAACTGGCGCAACTTTTCTCAATTCAAAGCGCTTTGATCAAGTTTCAAAAGGTAAGGATTTCCATAGGGGGAACGCGAAGCGTTTCTTCACCGGATTCGAAGGTGACGCTTGGTTATGCGGCGCCGAGGTCCTTGCGGATGCTGTTCTTGAGGCCTTCGAGCTCTCCTATGACCTGTTCCAGCTCCACCTGACGTTCACGAAGTTCCAGGATCTGCTTTTCGGCGTACTCAACAAACGTCGCGAGCTGCTTGTCGCTTCCTTCATTCTCGTAGATCAGCAGCCACTGGCGCAGATCTTCGAGGGAAAAGCCCCAGCGTCTGCCCCTCAGGATCAGTGTCATGCGCGCAACTTCTTTCGCGCCATAGAACCGCGAGCGACCTTTGCGCTCTGGCGACAGGAGCTCGATATACTCGTAGTAGCGCAATGTTCGCGGCGTGACGTCGAACTTGGCGCACATCTCTTTGAACGATAGTCGCGTTTCGCCCATCGGTCTCCTCCCGTGCCCACGGTAATGAGTGGGCATGAGATTTCAACACTTCTTGCGCAAGACCGTCCCGCCGGGTCAGTGTTGCGGCACGAACCGCGCCGGATCTACCGTCCGCGCGACACACTGAGGGAGCCAGGCCATGGCCGCTGATCCTGCGACGCTTGCCCGCCAGTTCATTGAGGCAATCCCCCATGCTCAGGCCCTCAACATGGAGATCACGGAAATAGACGCGGGCATAGCCGAGATCCTGATGCCCTACGATGCCCGGCTTGTGGGCGATCCGGCCACGGGTGTCATCGCAGGGGGGGCTGTATCTGCCCTGATGGATACCTGCGGCGGAGCAGCTGTTATGTGCCATCCTTCCGCGCCGCAGGGCACCGCCACGATTGATCTGCGGATCGACTACATGCGGTCCGCCACACCGGGGCAGGGGATCCGGGCGCGGGCGGAATGCTACCACGTGACACGCGCCGTCGCGTTTGTGCGGGCCACTGCCTTTGACGACGCCGATGAACCCGTCGCGACCGCCACCGGTGCCTTCACGATTGAGCGCGCGGCATGAACAAGCCGGAACCAGTGCAGGTTGTCAAAAAGCGCCGTGATGCCCTTCTTGGCGCGCTCGTGGGTGGCATCCCTTACATTCAGTTCCTCGGGATCAGCTTCGACCGGCGGGGCGATGAACTGACGGGCATACTTGCCTACGATGACAAGCTTATCGGTAATCCGATGCTCCCTGCGCTCCACGGCGGGGTCACCGCCGCATTTCTGGAACTGACGGCGGTGGTCTCTCTGAGTTGGGCGACGCTCTGGTCCGATCTCGAGGCCGGGATCATCGAGACTGACGATCCCGCTCAGGTCAGGCTACCGCGCCTTCCGAAGACAGTCGATTTTACGGTCGACTACCTCCGTTCCGGTCTGCCGCGCGACGCCTACGCCCGTGCGCGGATCACGCGCTCCGGGCGCCGTTATGCGTCTGTCCACGTGGAGGGCTGGCAGGACAATAGAGAGCGTCCTTTTGCGCAAGCCACTTGCCACTTCGTGATGCCCCGGAAGGACACGACGTCAGATGGCGCGTGATGGCTGAGGCGATCACACATCACAGGGTGCTGGGGATCGCGGTGCCTGTCGTGCTGTCCAACGTGACCGTTCCGCTTCTCGGGATCGTGGACACTGGCGTCGTCGGCCAGCTGGGAGAGGCCGCGCCCATCGGGGCCGTGGGCCTTGGCGCGATCATCTTATCGACGCTTTATTGGTTCTTCGGGTTCCTGCGGATGGGGACGACGGGCCTTGCCGGGCAGGCGCTGGGCGCGGGTGATGAGGCCGAGGTCGACGCGATCCTGTCCCGCGCCTTGCTCATAGCGGCGGCGGCCGGGCTCTTTCTGATCCTCCTGCAGCTCCCGCTCATCGGTTTGGCCCTTTCCCTCGCGCCCGCCACTGCAGAGGTGGAGGGTATGGCGCGGGACTACCTGCAGATACGCATATTCTCTGCGCCCGCGGCCATCGCGATCTACGGGGTTACAGGCTGGCTTATTGCGCAGGAGCGGACGCGCGCGGTCCTGGTTCTTCAGCTCTGGATGAACGGCCTCAATATCGCGCTGAATTTCTGGTTTGTGCTCGGGCTCGGGCTGGGCGTGCCGGGTGTCGCCTGGGCCACCTTCGCAGCGGAGTGGGCAGGGCTCGCCATGGCCCTTTGGTTTTGCCGTGCTGTCTTTGCGCGGGCGGCATGGCGCGATGGCGCGCGTCTTTGGCACGCCGAGCGGCTGGCAAAGCTTCTGCAGGTCAGCCGGGACATAACGATCCGCTCCGTCTTTCTGATGGCGGCCTTCACGAGCTTCCTCTTCCTTGGGGCACGGTTCGGCGAAGGGACACTCGCGGCCAACCAAGTGCTGATCCAGTTCCTTTATGTGGCAAGCTACGGCCTCGACGGATTTGCATTCGCGGTCGAAGCACTTGTGGCGCGCACTTTGGGAGCGGGGCAGAGGGCGAGCCTTCGCCGTGCGGTGGTCATCTGCGGGCAGTGGACGTTCGGCACTGCCCTCGCGCTGACGCTTGTCTATGCCTTCATTGGCGGCGCAGTGATTGACCTGATGACAACTGCGCCAGATGTCCGGGTGCTTGCGCGCGATTACCTGCCATGGCTTGTGGTGATGCCGCTCGTCGCGGCGGGGAGCTTTCTTATAGATGGTGTCTTCATCGGTGCGACCCGGACACGGGACATGGCTGTGATGATGGCGTGGTCATTCGCGGCGTATGTGGTGGCGGTCACGTTTTTCTGGCCGCTGGGCAATCATGGGCTTTGGGCGGCGGTCGTGGTGCTCTTCCTGGCGCGGTTTGCGACGTTGCTTCTGCGATACGGGCACGTGGAGGCGTCGGTTTCGCCTCCGGCGGAAGTACGGGGCACAAAGAAGACAGGTTTTGGGCGCTAAGGAAGCCACCGGTCACGGTGACAGCCAATAGCGGCGGCGAGTGTGGGATGGCCGTCACGGTCAAGCAGGGCCTCGAGGCCCTTGGTGATCTCCTGCACCAGTCCGATGCCGCCGAATATCAGCGCGGTGTAAAGTTGCACGGCACAGGCGCCTGCCGTGATCTTGGCATAGGCATCTTCAGCCGAGGCGACGCCGCCGACCCCGACGAGGGGGAGCGCCGTGAAGGTAGAGAGCCGCGCGAGGATGCGCGTGGAGCTTTCCATAAGGGGCGCGCCCGAGAGACCGCCTTTTTCACCTGCGTGGCGGGAGCGAAGACCGTCCCGGGCGAGCGTGGTATTCGTGGCGATGATTGCGTCGATGCCCGCCTCATCCGCCACGGCGGCGATGTCTTCGAGTTCCTGAGGCGTGAGGTCTGGCGCGATCTTCAGGAAGACGGGACGCGGATGGGGCATGGCCGCGCGCGCATCCATAACGCCGCCGAGGAGCGCCCGAAGCGCATCCTTGCCCTGCAACTCACGGAGCTTTTCGGTGTTGGGAGAGGAGATGTTGACGGTCGCAAAGTCCACATGTCGTGCGCAGTGCCTGAAGACTGTGACGTAGTCTTTGGCGCGGTCATCACTGTCCTTGTTGGCGCCGAGGTTGAGGCCCACGGGAACATCGCCCTGATATTGTGCGAGGCGGGCAGCGATGGCTTCCATGCCCTCGTTGTTAAAGCCGAACCGGTTGATCGCGGCGCGGTCCTCGCTCAGGCGAAACAGCCGCGGTTGCGGGTTTCCGGGCTGGGGGCGAGGCGTCGCGGCCCCAACCTCAAGCCAGCCAAAGCCTGTGCCGGCAAGGGGCGAGACGGCCTCTGCATTCTTGTCAAATCCCGCCGCGAGGCCCACGGGAGAGGGCAGCTTGAGCGGCCCTATTGCAGTTGCAAGCCGCGGTGATGGAGCCATCCGTGCCTTTGGAACAAGTCCGGCCCGGAGCGCCTTGATGGCGAGCCCGTGGGCACGCTCCGGATCGAGGCGGTGAAAGAGCGCGAGCGACGCGCGATCAAGCAGGCTCACGCCGGAACGCCGCCAAGCGGTTCTGGAAAGGCGTGTCCATCCGCCATGCGCGGGAGCGGAGTGGTCCATACGACCTCTGCGCGGTCAAGGGCACGGAACAGATGTGGAAACAACGCGCCACCGCGCGACGCCTCCCATTTGAGGGTCTGGCCCAGGCTTTCAGTGTCTACAGCCGCGAGCACAAGGTCGCCGTCGTCGGAAAAGTGGCGGGCGGCGGTCTCCCGCACCTGTTCAGCGGTCGAGAAATGGATGAACCCGTCGGCCAGATCCACCGGAGCGCCAAGGGTGGTGCCCGCCTCATCAAGTGCGTCCCATTCGGCCGGTCGAAAAATTTTGTAGATCAGCATCCTGATTAAGCTTTGCCCAATCCGCGCGGCGCTGGTCAAGCGCGATTTGGCACCAAGCATTTGCAATTCCCGGTGACGTGGGCATCCTGTGTTAACCAACTGACCTGGGAGTCT
>JBCCPQ010000045.1:0-12683 GCA_039024825.1 Pseudomonadota bacterium | reverse complement strand
CGTCTGGGTCACGGACGTGGATCAAGCGGCTCTGGAAAAGTGCCCGAAGCATTGGACCTGCCATGCGGTCAGTGTGACCGATGAACCGGCCATGGCCGAGGTCCTTCGCGATGCGGGTCCCCTCGATGCGCTTTGTGCAAATGCCGGGATTGCGGGACCAACAGCCGCTATTGAGAACGTCGATCTCGACGACTGGCGGCGCTGCGTTGCGGTGAACCTAGACGGGGCATTTTTGGCCGCCAAACATGCTGCACCGGCCATGAAGGCGGCGGGGCGCGGTGCGATGATCTTTACAAGTTCCACCGCTGGCCAGCACGGCTACCCGCTGCGTGCGCCCTATTCGGCGGCCAAGTGGGCGGTGATCGGCCTGATGAAGACCGTGGCGATGGAGCTTGGCCCCCATGGCATCCGTGCCAATGCCATCTGCCCCGGGGCAGTTGAAGGGCCGCGCATGGAAGCCGTGCTGCAGCGGGAGGCGCAGGCCAAGGGGCAGAGCCGTGATGCGCTTTACGCGGCCTATGCCTCGGGCACGTCCATGGGAAGCTGGGTCCGTGCGGAGGAGATCGCGGACATGGCGGTGTTCCTCGCCTCGGACGGCGCGCGCAAGGTCTCAGGCCAGGTGATCGCGGTGGACGGACACACCGTTAACCCGTCGCCTGAGATCTGACGTCTTCCCGCAGGTCTCTGATAAACTGAGGGAATTCGCGGCTGCCGATCTCGGCCTCGCGCACGAGCCTGTCGAAGTGTCGGGTCATGAGATCGACCCGTTCGGCGTCGCGGAAGGCCAGATAATTTGAGCCGAGGTAGAGCACCGCCACCAGTGGGCCAAAGATGGTGACCGGTGCCGAAAAGATCTTGCGCGCGTCAAAGAGGTGCATCCTGAGCCGCGGATAGAGCTGGTCGTGCAAGGTGGCGAGGCGGTCGAGTTGCTCCTCCCGCATACTGAGCGGGATGGCACGGTAATAGCCTTCGCCCCGGGCAAATGCCTGGAGGTCATGGACAGGCATGGCGATCTCGTAATCCGAGCGAGCGCTGCGCATCCAGTCGAGGCGGTCCTGGCTCGCGCCCACGGCCTGATCTGTCGTCCGCCCGAGGGACGGCTTGTATTCCCAGCGTAGCATGTCGTCGGATTTGAGCATGTCAGGCAGGCCCGCGGGCACGTGGCGGACTTTGTAGCCTTCAGCCTCCCGGTGCCATTCGAAGATCCGCTCATCGACGAGGGCGCGGGGGGCTTCGGTGACTGTGAAGGCGGCCGCGACGAGGTCGCTTGCCTGTTCGGGGGACTCTGAGAGGCCGAGGAGCCAGTCTGCGCTGACGCCGAGGGCAGAGGCGCATTCGGCGACGAGCTGGGCATTGGGCAGGCGCGGCCCTGCGTCCCGCAGCAATTGCGAGATGGTGGAGCGATCAACGCCCGTGGCCCGCGCGAGGGCGGATTGATTGGAGTCTGCGGCTTCGATGGCCACGGATAACCGCTGCCGGAAGAGCGCGGCGCGGTCTCGTTTGTCGTGCAAAGTGCTCATGACGTGATTTATATCACGATTGCAGGCTTTTGTGCACTATTGCCGGAATGGCGCAACGCCCGCCCGGACGTCAGTCTGTGCCCATGTTCGCATCTACACTCTCCCCCACTGTGCGCATGGAATGGCCGACGCTCGGCCTTCTTGCGGTTTCCTACATTGGCGCGGCGTTCGCGCTGACGATGCCGCTTTGGGCGGCGATCCCCTGTCTTGGCGTCCTGATCGCGCTCCATGCATCGCTTCAGCACGAGGCGATCCACGGCCATCCGTTCCGGTCCCCTTGGGTGAACGCGGCTTTGGTCTGGCCGCCGCTGACGCTGGCGATCCCCTATCTGCGGTTCTACGACACGCATCTGGCCCATCACCGCGACGCGCGATTGACCGATCCTTTCGACGATCCGGAGACCAATTTCCTTGCGTCAGAGGATTTCCGGCGCCTGCCGCGCGCCGTGCGGGTGGTTCTTGAAGCCAATAACACGCTGCTTGGGCGGCTTATCCTTGGGCCGATTGTGGGGCAGGTGATGTTCATGCTGAGCGATCTGAAGGCGTTTCGCGGGCGTGTTGCCTTGGGCTGGGCGCTGCATATTCCGGCGGTGGCTGCGGTTCTCTGGGTCGTGGTGCAGTCGGGGATGCCGATCTGGGCCTATCTGTTGTCAGCCTACATTGGCCTCGCCATCCTGAAGATCCGGACGTTTTGTGAGCATCAAGCCCATGAGCAGACCGGTGGGCGGTCGGTCATCATCGAAGACCGCGGGCCCCTTGCCCTGATCTTCCTCAACAACAACTTGCATGTGGTGCACCACATGCATCCGAATGTGCCGTGGTACGATCTGCCCGCGCAGTTTCGCGCGGGGCGGGACAAGTACCTACGGCTGAACGACGACTATCGCTTTTCGAGCTACGCGGAGATTTTCCGCAAGTACCTCCTGCGGGCGAAGGATCCCGTGGCGCACCCGCTCTGGCGCCGTTAAGGGGGAGGGTCTAAGGCGGTCCCATGTGGATCGCGGTCACTCTCTTTGCGGCGCTTGTGCAATCGGTGCGCTTCGTGCTCCAGAAGAAACTGCGCATGGGGACGCTGGGGACTGCGGCGGCGACGTTGTCACGGTTCTTCTTTGCCTGGCCGCTGCTTTTGACCCTGGCGCTTGTCTACGGCGCGGTTGAGGGGCTCGCGATGCCCAGCCTCGGCGCGGCGTTCTGGATATACGGGATCGCAGGGGCCATGGGCCAGATCCTCGGGACGCTGTGCACGGTGGCCCTTTTCCAGCATCGCAATTTCGCCGTGGGGGCCACGTTCAAGCAGACCGAGGTGATCCAGACCGTCGTCCTGAGCGTGATCATTCTCGGGGAAGGGGTGTCGCTGCCCGCATTTGCAGCGATCCTTGTGGGAGTCGTGGGCGTCATTGCCCTCTCTGAGAGCCCGGACGTGTCTGGCGATATGCGCGCGCGGGTCTTTAACCGGGCGACGGCGCTGGGGCTTGGCTCGGGGCTGCTGTTTGGGTTGGCGTCCACGGGATATCGCGGCGCGGCGACGGCGATGGAGGGGGGCGACATCTTTCTGCGCTCGACCTTCGGGCTCGCGCTTTTGACGCTGGTGCAAACGGCGGTTCTGCTCACGTGGCTCTACGCCCGAGAGCCGGGTCAGATCCGCGCGATGGTGTCCCAGTGGCGGGTCGCGGGCCTCGTCGGAGTGACCTCCATGGTGGGATCCCTCGGCTGGTTCACCGCATTCGGCTTGCAAAAAGCTGCTCTTGTTAAGGCTCTAGGCCAGACAGAACTGCTCTTTTCTTTCCTTTTCTCAACATTTCTCTTCGGAGAGCGGTCGACCCTGCGCGAGCTCTTCGGGATCGGCGTTCTGACGCTATCCGTGGTCCTGCTGATCCTCGCCACGTAGTCGCAGGAAGAGGCTTTCTTCGTCGTCGTTGCGAAAGAAAGGCACAGAGACAGGCGTCGCAGCCGGATCGGCAGCGGCAATTTCTGCCAGAACGACTTCTGTGATGAACGGCAGATCGAGGCTGCGTGCCTCGTCCAGTGGCACCCATTGCAGATGCGATAGCTCATCCGAGGCGGCGGAGAAATCGTCGGCATCCCCGGCGACGGCGCTCACCGGTGCAAGAAAGAAGCGCGCGTCAAAGCGACGGGGGCGCCCGGGGGGCGTGATTGCCCGAAACACAAACCGGAGCGCTGAGGCATCTGGCACGAGCCCACGCGCGGCAAAGGCCTGCCAGTCGGCCGGGGCATCGCTCCACTCACCCGGGCGACCAAGGGCAAGGCCCGTTTCTTCCCAGAGTTCCCGGATCGCGGCGACCGCGAGGGCGTGGCTCAGATCCTGCGGGCTGTCTTCGCGCAGTCGTGCGGCGCAGGGGCTGCCGTGGAGGAGCGGTACATCCGCGTCGCCGGCATCAAGCGCCCCGCCTGGAAAAACGAATTTGGACGGCATGAACGCCGCTTTCGCGCCCCGTTGGCCCATGAGAACCTGCCGCGCGCCCGCCACTTCCCGCAGGAGGATCACGGTCGCCGCATCGCGGATGGGCGTGTCAGCCATGGCCGAAGCCATACATGCGGCGCGACCATTGGAACCCAACGATGAGCCCCTTGAGCCGGGGCAAAAGCAGGAGGGACAGGCCCACACAGCCAATCGCGAAGATGGCAAAAAGAACAATCGGCTCCGGCCGGTAGCGGACAAAGACGATGTGCAGGAGGGGTGCCATCAGATGGCCCACAACGAGCATCGTCAGCCAGGGCGGGCCGTCGTCAGCGCGGTGATGGTGCAATTCCTGGCCGCATTCTGAACACGTCTTGCGGACCGTCAGATAGCCGTCAAAGAGCTGCCCCTTGCCGCAGTTGGGGCACCGTCTTGAGAAGCCGCGCAAGACGGCGGGTTTCAGGGGGCGGTCGGAAGTTTCAGTCGTCATAGTTAAGGCCGTACGCCTGCACCGCGAAGGTGGGAAGAAAAAAGTGCGACGGAAACCGGGGAAGGCTCCGTTGAAGGTCATGTAAGCACGGAGTTCAGACCGTGCCATACAAACCTCAGAACGGATCACAGGAACCGAAGACTATGAAAACCACACTTCTCATTGGCGCACTGGCAGCAGCAGTTTCGATCACCGCCCTCACCGCGGACGCTCGCGGGGGTCCTGACGGGCCCCGCGCGGACTTCTCCACCCTTGACGCGGACGGCAATGGCGAGATCACGCAGGCAGAGCTTCTTGCCCATGCTCAGTCGCGCTTTCAGGCGGCTGACGCGAATGGGGACGGGACGCTCAGCGCGGACGAGATGCTTGCCGCGCGCGAGAACGCGAGCAGCGAGCGTTTCGAGCGGCGCATCTCACGGATGATCGAGCGGCGCGATGCCAATGGGAATGGTGTCCTCGATTTTGGCGAGTTCGGCCCGAGCGAAGACCGCCGGGCGGCCATGTTCGAGCGGCTCGATGCCGACGGCTCTGGTGGGATCTCGCAAGCAGAGCTTGAGGCAGCGAAGGAGGCCCGCATGGGCCGCAAGGGTCCGCGCGATGGCGGCGCCGACCAGGGCTAAGCGAGCAGTGGACGGGCCTAGCCGAAGTCGCTAGGCCCGTGTCCGCCCGGTGTGCCCGAACACGGGAATAAAGAGATGGCGCTGGATGCAATGTCAGAGGTGAGCGACGAGGCCCTCCTGGTGCTCTACGCAAACGGCGACGCCACGGCGGCGCGGTCTCTCACGTTGCGCCTGGCCCCGCGCATCTTCGCCCATGCGCAGCGACTGTTGCGGGATCGGGCGGAGGCAGAGGATGTCACGCAGGAAGCGCTGCTGCGCCTTTGGAAAATTGCGCCGACGTGGCGGCAAGGGGAGGCCAAGGTGACGACTTGGCTTTATCGCGTGACGGCCAATTTGTGCACCGACCGCCTGCGCAAGGTGCGTCCGCAGGGCCTCGATGCCGCGCCGGAGGTGCCAGATGGGGCTGCAACCGCCGCGGAGGGCATGATTGATCGCGCGCGCGCTGAGGCGCTGGATCGCGCGTTGGCCGCGCTGCCCGACCGGCAGCGGCAGGCGGTTCTCCTGCGTCACATTGAGGGTCTCGGCAATCCAGAGATTGCTGAGATCATGGACATCAGCGTTGAAGCGGTGGAGAGTTTAACGGCGCGCGGCAAGCGGGCTCTGGCCGCAGATCTGGGCCGACGCCGGGCAGAATTGGGGTTCTACGATGGCTAAACCGCACGGCAAAGAGTTAAGCGATGCGGAGCTTGAGACGCTGTTCGCGGCGTCTGATGCGGAAGCGCCGTTGCCGTCTGGTGACCTCATCGCGCGGATCATGGCCGATGCGGAGGATGCCCGTCCGCTTGCGCCCGCAAAGGCGGAACCTGAGGCACGGCCCTTGTTTGCCGGGCTTTGGGCGGCTTTGGGCGGTGCGGCGGGTGTCACAGGGCTTGGCGCGGCGGTTGCCACTGGGCTTGTGATCGGGATTTTCCCGCCGGATCTTCTGATGTCCTACGCCGAGGTTCTGACGGGTGCGAATGTGACGCTGACGGATTACGTGCCCGGTCTTGCGCTTGATCTCGCGGGCGGGGCGTTCGATGGCTGACGGTGCGCTTGGGCGCGGCGGGCGCATTCTGCTTTATGTTTCCCTGCTGGTGAACCTGCTCGTGGTGGGGCTGGTGGTGGGCACGCTCTTGGTGGTGAGCCCAAAGGGGCAGGATCGGCGGCCCGCCATGTCTGGCGAGACGGGGCTTGGTCCTTTGATGCTGGCCCTTGAGCGCGAGGATCGCCGCGCGCTCGCGCTGTCCATGCGGCGGACGTTGCGGGGCGAGCGGCTGTCGCGCGGCGAGATGCGGGAGCTTGCGCGCGACATTCAGGGCGTCCTTGCCGCGGAGCCCTTCGATGCCCAGGCGCTTGATGGGGTCTTGGACACGCAGTTCAGCGAGGCGACGTTCCGGCTCGACCTCGCGCGGGACCTCTTCCGCGAGACGCTGGTGGAGATGACGCCGGAGGAGCGTGCTGCCTATGCCGCGAGACTGGGAGAGGTTCTGGACCGACGCCCGTCGGATGAGCGGCGCCAGGGCCCGGGCGGAGTGTCCGGTGGGGACGACTAGGCGGCGGACTGACAGACACGCACCATGTCGCGCCCGGCCTCCTTGGCATCGTAAAGGGCGTGGTCAGCCTGTTCGATGAGCTGGGACACATTGGTGTGGAGCGGCACGCCGTTGGCCGTGCCGTGGCTGCCACCGAGGGCGAGGCCCACAGACACAGATGCGGAGACACCTCCGGCAATACGATCCGTGGCGAAGGGATTGGCTCGCGTGAGCTCACAAAGCCGCGCGGCCACCGATGCCGCCTGATCGAGGGTGGTATCGGGCATGGCGACCAGAAACTCCTCCCCCCCGAGGCGGGCCACGAGGTCCATTGAGCGAAGATTGCAGCGCAGACGGTGGGCAAACTCCACGAGGACGGCGTCACCGACGCTGTGGCCGTGCTCATCATTGACCTTCTTGAAGTGATCGAGGTCGAGAAGCATGAGCGCAAAGCACCTTTGGGAGCGTTTGGCGGACGCTGACATGCGGTCGAGGTACGGGATGGCGTAGCGGCGATTGTAGAGCCCTGTGAGCGAGTCCGTCACCGCCGCCTCGAGCCCGGCTTTCACCGAACGCCGCAGCGCTTTTTCCTGCGCGCGGCGGCGCAGGAGGCGGGTCAACCGCAGCGCGGCTTCTTTCGCTTCAAAGCCCGATGCCATGACGTCGCCGGCCCCGGTATCGAGCGCCGTGATCGCGAGATCCGCCGTTTCCCGCGGGGCCACGGCCATGATCGCCGTGTGACGGGTCTGCGAGCGCGCCCTGAGCGAGGACACGAAATCCAATCGCTGCTGCGCGTTGCGTCCGCTGATCCCTATGAGAAGCGCGTCATAGACGGACTTCTCCCCATTCTCTGCCACGAGATCTGCGGGGGAGAGAACAGTCGCTTCATGGGGAAGAACCTTTTCGAGGCCGCCCTTCCATTCGATGCCCTGTTTCGCGTTTTCCGCCAGAAGGCCGATGCGCGCTTTTTGGCCAAAGCCGTCGGCAGCCTCCGCAAAGCCTAGGGCCGCGGAGGTATCGCTGCGCAAGCGCAGTTCCTCATTCGTCGTCCGAGCCCGCAGGAGGTTCCTGATCCGCGCGAGCAGCGTCCGGTTATCGTAGGGGCGCGAGATGACATCGCCCAGCCCAGCTTCAAGCGCGTCGGCGCGCTTTGGGTCCGACCCCTCGGGCAGGAGGGCAATGACGGGGATGTTGTGCCGCGCGAGCCGTTTTTGGAGAAGGGCCGCGCCGCCATCCGCCAGCTCATATTCACAGAGCACCACGTCGGGGGCGGCTTTGGCGGCTTCGTCCACCGCCTCTTTCATGGTGGAAGCCAGATCAACCGTGAAATACGCTGCTGCGAGTTTGACCTTGAGCACGATGCGTGTCGTAACCACTGGGTCAACGATGAGGACACGTCCGGTCATGGAGCAGCTTTCGAATAGTTAACTTGCGTGGAATCAATGCGACCGAAAGATTAACAAACCCTTTCCAACTTTATGAGAACGCAACATATGGGCATGAAATGGCGGAAAAATTCCGACGTGCCTTACCATAACGTTAATTTTCGAGAAACTGCACCAGAATGAAGCAAGAACGCGCGGAGACGATGGCTTTGACGGCCTTGGGGTGGCTTGCCTCCCATGACGATCTGATGCCCGTCTTCATGTCCTCCACCGGGGCCACTCTGGACGATCTGCGGGCGCGGGCGGGCGATGCGGAGTTCCTTGGATCGGTCCTTGATTTTATCCTCATGGATGACGCCTGGGTGGTAGAGCTGTGCGATAGTCAAAGCTGGAAATACGAGGATCTTGCGTCCGCACGCGCCGCGCTTCCTGGCGGTGAGCAGGTGAATTGGACATGACGCAGGGGCCGGTCGAGGCCGTACTTTTCGACAAGGACGGCACGCTTTTTGATTTTGACGCGACATGGACCGTCTGGGCCGGAGATGCGTTGCGCGCCTTGGGGAACGGGGACGCGGAGCTGGCCGCGCGCCTCGCTCAGACCATGGAATACGACCTTGAGGCCGGGGCGTTCTTGCCCTCCAGCAAGCTCATCGCCGGGACGCTGGGCGAGCAGGCTGAAGCGCTTCTTGCGCATCTCCCCGGAGAGGATCTGGCCAGTCTGACCGTGCGGATAGTCGAGCTTGCCAAGACCGTGACGCAGGTTGAGGTGTTGCCCCTTGGGCCCTTCCTCGCCGGACTGCGGGCTCAGGGGATGAAGCTTGGCGTGGCGACCAACGATGCGGAGGCCTCTGCACAGGCGCACCTTGTGGCCGTGGGTATCATCGAGGCCTTTGATTTCATTGCGGGTTATGACAGCGGATTCGGTGGAAAGCCTGCGCCGGGGCAGCTTCTTGCTTTTACAGAAGCTGTGGGCGTGCAGCCGGACCGCACCCTGATGGTGGGCGACTCTACCCACGATCTGAAGGCCGCGCGGGCGGCGGGGATGATCCCGGTGGGCGTGCTCACGGGCCCGGCCACGGAAGCCACGCTTTCGCCCCACGCTGCGGTGGTGCTTCCCTCTATCGCTGATCTGCCCGACTGGATCGCGACGCAAGGCGGCTAAGAACGACACAAATCGTCGCCTCTGGGGTGGTGCCGGCACGGCCCCGCGGGCAGGCTGGAGCCCGCAGGAGGAGAGCCCATGCCCGATGATATCGCCCCACCCAAGGCCGGTTCCACCAAGCGTCGCCGATCAGGGGGGCGCGCGGGCAATAAGCGGGGCTCCGGGCCTGCGATCAGCCAGATGCCATGGCGCATGATCGAGAACACGGACCGCCCCACCGAGCCGCTCACGGAAGAAGGCGTCGCAGCCATCCATGACGGGGCCATGCGGATCCTCGAGGAGATCGGGATCGAGTTTCTCAATGCCGAAGGGCTGGAGATCCTGCGCGCGGCTGGCTGCACAATTGAGGGCCAGAACGTCCGGATGGACCGCGCGTTTGTGATGGAGATGGTGGGCCGCTGCCCGTCGTCGTTCACGATCATGCCACGGAACGCGGCGCGCGAGATCACCGTTGGCGGCAGAACGCTTCTCTTCGGGAATGTGTCGTCGCCGCCGAACTACTGGGACCTTGAGACGGGCAAGGTTCCAGGCACGCGGGAGCAGTGCCAGAACCTTCTGAAGCTGACGCAGTACTTTAATTGCATCCACTTTGCTGGCGGATATCCAGTGGAACCTGTCGATATCCATGCAAGTGTCCGCCATCTTGACGTGCTTTTCGACAAGCTCACGCTGACCGACAAGGTCATGCATGCCTATTCCCTCGGCAAGGAGCGGGTCGAGGATGTCATGGAGATGGTGCGCATCGCCGGGGGCATGACGCGGGAGGAGTTCGAGGCCCGCCCGCACATGTACACGAACATCAACTCCACATCGCCGCTCAAGCATGACGAGCCGATGATCGACGGCTGCCTGCGACTGGCCCGTGCCGGTCAGGCGCTCGTCGTGACGCCCTTCACGCTTGCCGGGGCGATGGCGCCAGTGACGATGGCGGGCGCTGTTGCGCAGTCGATTGCGGAGGCCTTGGCGGCAATTGCCTTGTTTCAGTACGACAGCCCCGGCACGCCCTGCGTGATCGGCACCTTCACGTCCAACGTGGATATGAAGAGCGGCGCCCCAGCGTTCGGTACGCCCGAATACATGCGCGCCACGCAGATGACGGGTCAGATGGGCCGGTTCTACGGTCTTCCGATCCGGTCATCGGGCGTTTGCGCGGCGAATGTGCCGGACGGGCAGGCCATGTGGGAGACTTCGAACTCCCTCTGGGCTGCGGTGCAATCGGGCACGAACATGGTCTATCATGCGGCGGGGTGGCTGGAAGGCGGCCTGATCGCGAGCCCTGAGAAGTTCATCATGGATTGCGAAGTCCTGCAGATGATCGAGCGCTACATGGAGCCCGCCACCTGGGCCACGGCGCCTGATGACATCGCGCTTGATGCGATCCGGGATGTGGGGAGCGCGGGTCACTTCTTTGGCGTCGAGCATACGCAGGCGCGCTACGAGACGGCCTTTTACCAGCCCTTTCTTGCGGACTGGCGCAATTTTGAGGGCTGGGAGATCGCTGGCGGTGTCTGGACGGCCGAGCGGGCCCACAAGCAGTTCAAAGAGATCGTCGGAAGCTTTGAGGCGCCGAATATGGACATTGCGATACGCGATGAGCTCTCTGACTTTGTCGCGCGGAGAAAAGCTGAAGGCGGCGCGCCGACCGACTTCTAGGGAAGAAAACCCGTCGCATTGTAGTTGTCAGGGCTTTGTTAACACCCCTGTGGCAGGTCTCGTTGAAATACGAGGTCCAGATTATGCATGGGTTAGTCAGTCGCGCGCTGCAGAGTTTTCTCCGCGATACATACGGGTCGGCATTTTGGGCGGAGATCATCCAGAAGGCGGATCTCGGCCACACATCCTTTGAATCGATGCTCCACTACGAGGAGGAGGAGACGCTCGCAGTCCTTGACCTCGCCACAGCTCAGCTGGAGAAAACGCGAGAAGACCTTCTCGAAGACCTCGGTACCTACCTCGTAAGCCATCCAAATACCCAAGCGCTGAGGCGGCTCTTGCGGTTCGGCGGTGTCGATTTTATCGATTTCCTGCATTCGCTGGACGACCTCCCCGGGCGCGCGCGCCTCGCGGTGCCGGATCTCGTTTTGCCAACGCTGGAGTTGCGTGACGTCGATGATACCACCTTCATCCTGATCTGTGACAATGACATCCCCGGTTTTGGCCACGTGATGATGGGTGTTTTGCGGGCCATGGCCGATGATTACGGGGCTCTGGCCTTCCTCGAGCTTGACGAGACTGAGGAGAGCCATGGTGCGCTGCGCATCATTCTCCTTGATGAGGCCTTCGCGGAAGGGCGATCCTTTGAACTTGCGCGGAAGGCGGGCTGACATGTTGGACGGTTTGGAGACTGCGCGGCCCCTCGATACGCTATGCCCGATGCATGTCGAAGTGGCAGGTGACGGCACGATCAGCCACGCAGGACCGACGATTGCAAAGCTTGCAAAGGCAAGCGGCGTCCCCTTCCTTGACGTGTTCGAGATCATGCGCCCCCGGGCTGTGGCCTCCCTCGACGACATTCGGGCGCGCGCCGGGGTGCCTCTGCACCTGCGCCTCCGTGACGATCATCGGACAACGATGAAGGCCGTCGCCGTCCCCCACGGAGACGGCGCGATCCTCAACCTGTCTTTCGGGATCTCCATCGTGGATGCGGTGGGGGACTACGGCCTCACCAACCGGGATTTTGCGCCCACGGACCCGACGATCGAGATGCTCTACCTCGTGGAGGCTGCGTCGGCGGCCATGGAAGAGAGCCGCGACCTGAACAGCAGGCTTCAAGGCGCGAAGATCGCCGCAGAAGAACAAGCCTTCACGGACACACTCACGGGTCTCAAGAACCGCCGCGCCATGGACCACATCATGGGGCGTTACATTGCATTGAAAGACAGCTTCGCGTGCATGCATCTGGACCTCGACTACTTCAAGTCGATCAATGACACGCTTGGCCACGCCGCTGGCGATCACGTCCTTCAGGTCGTGGCCCGCATCCTCGTGGACGAAACACGCAGCCAGGACACGGTGGGCCGGGTCGGCGGCGATGAGTTCGTTTTGCTCATCCATGAGATCGAGGAACCGCGCAAGCTCGCCAAAATCGCGGACCGCATCATAGCGCGGCTCGAAGAACCGATTCCGTTCAATGGAGAGACCTGTCGGATATCCGGCTCGGCGGGAACGAGCCGGTCGAGCCAGTACGAGGCTCCGACCGTGGAAGAGATGCTACACCACGCGGATGTGGCGCTCTATGCCTCAAAGCGCGGAGGGCGCGGGCAGCATACGCACTTCGAGCCCAATTTGCTCAGCCTCGATATAACCGAGTCCACGGGTGAACGCGGTGCCGCGCGCCCCGAGGATTGACGTTATGCCTAACTAGGGAGCCGGGTAGCCTGAAGTCTCTGAATTGGCGGCAGTCCTTGAGGCGATCCGCTGACCGACGCTTTAGGGCCCGCGCGGTGCTAATGGGTTCATGCGCCCTGTCGGCTCATGCGCCACAATGGGCACATCCGCTCACATAAGCCATCGCACATCCAGAGGCAGCAAAAGTCTTGCGAAGACTTTTCCCCTGCGGGGCGATGGCGCGCTTCG
>JBCCPQ010000044.1:0-12742 GCA_039024825.1 Pseudomonadota bacterium | reverse complement strand
GGCGCTCAAGGATCGCGACAAGCTCAAGAAGCGCGAGCGTCCGTTTACGGTGCAGACCCATATCACCTTCGATAACGAGGGCTCGGACATCTACACGATCATCGAGGTCGATACGCGCGACCGTCCCGGCCTTTTGCACGACCTGTGCCGAACTCTTGCTGGTGCCAATGTCTATATCGCCAGCGCAGTGGTGGCGACCTACGGGGAACAGGCCGTGGACAGCTTTTACGTCAAGGACATGTTCGGCCTGAAGCTCCACGATGAGCGCCGCCAGAAGAACCTGGAGAAGAAACTGCGCGAAGCCATCGCGCTGGGCGCAGAGCAGGCTCGCTCATGACGACACCCGTTTTCGTGGAGCGCCCAAAAATTTTCGCAAAATTTTTGGCCACCGCCGCGCATGGAAGATTTTTCACAAAAATCTTCTTCCGGGGTGAAAATTCTTGCGAAGAATTTTCCGTGCGCGGCGGTGGCGCGCTTCGCGCGCCCACGTGCTCGGGGAGATTGAAGGACATGAGATCGGAAGGTCGTCCCGACCGATGATACGGGCGTTCGCCACTGTCGGACTTTGGACGATGCTCAGCCGCATTCTCGGCTTCGTGCGGGACATTATGATCGCAGCCTTTCTGGGTGCTGGGCCAGTGGCGGAAGCTTTCGTCATTGCCTTTTCGCTCCCCAACATGTTCCGCCGCTTCTTCGCCGAGGGCGCCTTCAACATGGCCTTTGTCCCGCTTTTCTCAAAGAAGCTCGAGGCCAGCGATGATCCTGAGGGCTTTGCCCGCGACGCCCTGAGCGGGCTCGCGCTCGTTCTCATCCTGTTCACCACGCTCGCCCTTTTCGCCATGCCTTGGCTGGTCTTTGCCATGGCGTCTGGTTTCGCGGGTGACACCCGCTTTGAGCTCGCCACGCTCTACGGGCGCATCGCCTTCCCCTATGTCTTCTTCATATCCCTCGCCGCACTCGCCTCTGGCGTCCTCAACGCGGCGGGCCACTTCGTGGCCGCTGCTGCGGCCCCTGTGCTTCTCAACATACTCTTCGTCGCAGCCCTCGTTATCGGGGACGCGCTTGGCTGGCACCCGGGCCTGACGCTAAGTTGGGCTGTCCCGCTCGCCGGTATCGCACAGCTCGCTCTGGTCTGGACCGCAGCAAGGCGGGCAGGCTTTGCGCTCACACCGCGATGGCCGCGCCTGACGCCAGACCTCAAGCGCCTTGCCATCATCGCGGCCCCTGCCGCCCTTGCAGGGGGGGTGGTACAGGTGAACCTCCTCGTGGGTCGTCAGGTCGCGAGCTACTTCGACGGGGCCGCAGCATGGCTCTACTACGCCGACCGCCTCTACCAACTCCCGCTCGGCGTCGTTGGGATCGCCATTGGCATCGTCCTCCTCCCGGACCTCTCGCGCCGCCTTCAGGCAAGAGACAGCGACGGGGGCCAGCAGGCGTTTTCGCGCGCGGGGGAGATGGCTCTGGCGCTCACTCTCCCCGCCTCCGTTGCGCTCATGGTGATCCCGCTGCCGCTGGTCTCGGTCCTCTTCGAGCGCGGGGCCTTCACCGCCGCAGACACAGCCCCCACAGCGCTTGCGACGGCCGTCTACGGGGCGGGCCTGCCAGCCTTTGTCCTGCAAAAGGTGCTCCAGCCCCTCTATTTCGCCCGTGAAGACACGCGTACGCCGTTCCGCTACGCGCTCGTCGCCATGGCCCTGAATGCGGCCATCGCCATCGGCCTCGCGCCGTTAGTAGGCTACATCGCGGCCGCGCTCGGGGCGACGCTGGCGGGCTGGGGAATGACGTGGCTCCTTTGGCGAGGTACGCGCACTATGGGGCAGGATGCGTCACCTGACGCGCGCTTCTGGGCGCGGCTGCCGCGTATCGCGCTGGCCTCAGCAATCATGGGTGCCATCCTACTTTTGGCGTCCTTCGCCATGGCAGACCTCCTCACGCAAGACGGCGTACGCTACGCGGCCCTCGCCGTGCTCATCGCCATCGGCATCACCTGCTACGCCGTTGCGGCACAGCTCACAGGCGCGTTTCGCCTCAGCGAGCTGAAGCGCGACCTGCGCCGCTCAGCGTCGCCGCAACAGGGTGACGATCCGCGTTAACCCGCCCGGGTTCATCCCCGCGGCCACCAGGAGTCCGACGAGAGCGCCCCCCAGGTCAGCCAACCAGTAGGGCGGCCCTGGAAAGAGAACCCCGAACACAAGCTGAAGTCCGGCCAGCAACCCCACAAGCCGAAAGGCCTGTAGGCGGTTCGCATTGGCCCGGTCTGCAGAGGCAAAGAGGATGTAGGTATATCCGCCGATCAACCCGTAGGCCCCCGGAAACGTCCCGATGAGAGGCGGCTGGTTCGGCGCGAGCACCCCGTAAAGCAGGGCTGCACCTATTGCACTCAGCACGAAGATCACGATCACCCGCGCGCCTCCCACGAGGTCACCGATGAACTTTCCGAGGGCCAGAATGAAGACGCAGCCAAAGACGGCAGACACAAAGCCCTGATTGACGAAGGCATAGGTGACGAACCTTTTGAGCCCGTCGACGCTCCACGCGCCATTGTCGGCCATGAACGCCAGAAGGCGTGGGGCGAAGGCATAGTCCTCAAAGGCCGCCACACGCCACCCGATCCCGGCTTGCCCGCCGAGCACGCCCCGGGAAGCGAGCCAGAAGACGATCTCGACCCCGATGATGATGGCAGCCAGGGCCAAGACCGGGGGCGGCACTGGGTTGACGGGCGAAGGCTCCTGATAGGCCATGGCTCATTCCTTGACGGTCACTCCCGCCCGGCTTAAGCGATGCGCCGCGTCTCCACCAGCCGGAGCAGAACCGGGAGCACCCCATGGCCTTCACCAAACGCATCCTTTCGGGCGTTCAGCCCTCGGGCGGCCTGACCCTTGGCAACTACCTCGGCATGATCAGGCCCTCAGTAAATCTGCAGAACTCGGGGGAGTTCGAGACGCTCTTCTGCATGGTTGACCTCCATGCCATCACGGTCTGGCAGGACCCCGAAAAGCTACGCCACCAGACACGCGAGCTGGCCGCAGGCTTCATCGCGTCAGGAATTGATCCGGCAAAGTCGACGCTGTTCAACCAGAGCCAGGTTCCCGAACACGCGCAGCTCGCATGGATCTTCAACTGCGTCGCCCGCATGGGCTGGATGCAGCGCATGACGCAGTTCAAGGACAAGGCAGGCAAGAACGCACAGAATGTGTCGCTTGGGCTGTTTGCCTACCCTGCGCTGATGGCCGCAGACATCCTGATCTATCACGCGACCCATGTGAACGTGGGCGACGACCAGAAACAGCATCTGGAACTCACGCGCGACATCGCGATCAAGTTCAACCACGATTTCGGGGAGGAGTTCTTTCCCGTCATCGAACCTTTGATCGGAAAGGCCGAGGCGCGCATCATGTCACTGCGCGACGGCACCAAGAAGATGTCTAAAAGCGATCCCTCCGACATGAGCCGCTTGAACCTCACTGACAGCTCTGACGACATCGCCAAGAAGCTTCGGAAGGCGAAAACCGACCCCGATCCCTTGCCGGAGACGCTGGAGGGCCTCTCGGATCGCCCGGAGGCTCGAAACCTGGTGAACATCTATGCCGCTTTGTCCGGGCAGACGCAGGAAAAGGTTGTTGAGGAGTTTGCAGGCAAGCAATTTGGCGCGTTCAAGCCCGCGCTTGCTGACCTCGCAGTGGCGGAACTTGGCCCCATCGGCGAAGAAATGCAGCGGCTGATGGCCGACCCGGCGGAAATCGACCGTCATCTTCGAAGCGGAGCAGAGGCCGCCCGGGAACTCTCAGCCCCGATCTTGAAACGCACCTACGAGATCATCGGCTTTATTGCCTGACCCGTGCGTCACGAATCTGATTCATCCGCGACCTAAGCGTTGAGCCGTGGCAATAAAAGCCATCGACGGCGGGCACCTCGTCCCTCTTGAGGCCTCCCCATTGCAAGAGGTCTTATACGCCCGTCTTTCCCGGCGTTGTCCCGCGTGATCAAACACGTAGCGCCAAAGCCCCCGCCGGTTGCGTTGCGACGAGGCGGGGGCACCTCGTCCGTTATGGAAGCCTGCGTTCCCCTTGCGTCGGCTGCACCACGCCGCCATGGTCAGTTTGGGCGAGGCTTTGGGAGGAGCATCCATGCGCAAGTTTCTGGTCGTGCTCGACGACAGCCGCGAGTGCCTCAATGCCATGCGCTTTGCAGCGATGCGCGCGTCCCACACGGGCGGCGGCGTGGAGGTCCTCGCGATCATTCCGCCGGATGAGTTCAACCACTGGATCGGTGTCGGCGACCTCATGCGTCAGGAAGCACGGGAACGCATTGAGGCCCATTTCGAAGTCTTCGCTAAGTGGATGCGCGACAAGCAGGGCGTCGACCCTGAGCTCGTCATCCGCGAGGGCGAGCCGGTCCCTGAAATCATGGCTCAGGTGAAAGAAGATGGCGAGATCGGCGTTCTCGTCCTCGGCGCGGGAACCGACAAGGGCGGGCCGGGGCCGCTGGTCACCCAGCTGTCCAAGAATTCAGGCTCCCTGGAGATCCCCATTACCATCGTGCCAGGCGACCTCTCCAAAGAGCGACTCGAGGCGATTACCTAGGCGCGAGCGCAGGGCGTCCATCGACAGATATCGCGCATTTGAGGTAAAGTCCGGGCAAACCGCCATGTTTCTGCTGCGAAATCAACGCCCTGCGGAAGTGCTTAACGAAAGTTAACCGGGCCGTCTCCGACCATTAGCAGCTTGATAACCAATCAGCCCTACCCCTTTTCGGCGAGGACAAAAGGAGGACGGCTCGATGATCCGCTTTATCTATGGTGACCAACTCAACGCATTCCCGAAGCTCAAGCGCACCATGCACGAAGACCGCGCATGGCAATTCAAGGAGCGTCTGGGCTGGGACGTGACCGTGGATGAAGCCGGGTGGGAGCGGGACGAATACGACGCTCTGAACCCTCTCTACGTGATCTGGGAGGAGGCCGATGGCCGCCACGGTGGCTCTATGCGGCTTCTGCCGACGACCGGTCAGACGATGGTCAATGACCACTTTCTGCACCTGACAGATGGCGTGAAGATCGCGTCCCCGACGATCTGGGAGTGCACGCGGTTCTGCCTCTCAAAGGACGCCGCCCCGACCACGGCAGCCGCGCTCATGCTCGCCGGCGGCGAGGTCCTGCAGGGCTTCGGGCTCATGTCCTATGTCGGCGTCTTCGATGCCCGGATGGTGCGTATCTATTCCCGCATTGGCTCCTCTCCCGAGGTGCTGGGCTCTGAGGGTCTGGGGCGCGAGAAGATCTCTGTGGGTCTGTGGCACTTCGACAAGACCGCCCAGGCCCGGGTGGCGCGCCAGGCCGGCCTCTCGCCCACGATCACGCGCCACTGGTTCGACCGTGCATTCGGTCACGCCATCGCGCGCCCTATCGCAGCCTGAGCACGCAAATTCCGCAACGGAATTCGGACCGAACTCTTTCAAAGAGTTCGGCCCTGCGCGTGGCCCGAAATCCCGACCGACATCCGGGAAAGTTCACAGACGGGATAAGCGCTGGAAGGCACCGTGGGGCGCGCCTATGGTCCGCCCATGGGTGCCCTCCAACTCTCCTCCGATCAGGCCGAAGCACATGACGTGATCTCCGCCGCGCTGGCGGAGGCCGGGGTGAACCTCGACGATGCCACGCTCCTGCCGCCGCGCGAGGGCAAGGATCAGGTTCTCGCGGTGATCGGCAAGGCGGGTTCAGGCAAAACGCTCCTCCTTGCCGAACTCTACAAGGCCCTGAAAGAGACAGGCGTGGAGGTTGTCAGCGGCGACTACGAGGGGCGCAAACGCAAGGACCGGCGCACGTTGGCGATCCTCGCGCCCACCAACAAGGCGGCCTCCGTCCTCAGAATGCGCGGCGTCCCCGCCACCACGATCCACCGCATCCTCTATACCCCTGTCTACGACCCCGAATACGAACGCATCGCCGACTGGCTCGCAGGAAACGGCGAGAAGCCGGAGATCGAGGGCATGACAGAAGAGGCCCTCGCCCGCGCGCAAAAGTTCTATGAAACGAACGCCTCAATGCCCGGGGCACTGGCCGCCGCCGGCCTCCGCGGATCGGACTTCATCACCGGCTGGAAGCGCAGAGAAGACCCGCTCGACATCGGCTTCATCGACGAGGCCTCGATGCTCGACGAAAAGCAGTTCACCGACCTGCAGGAGATCTTCCCGACGCTCCTGCTCTTTGGTGACCCGGCGCAGCTCGCCCCGGTGAACCAATCAGGCTCTATGGTCTTTGACGGCTTGCCCGCGCCCCGCAAACTGACGCTCGGGCGCGTGCATCGGCAGGCCGAAGACAATCCAATCCTGGATCTGGCCCATGCCCTGGGTGACCCGGCGCTCGAATTTCATGACTTCGAACAGATGGTCGGCGAGGCGGCAGAGCGTGACGACCGCGTGATCTTTGCGCAGCGCGTGGAAGCGGACATGATGGCCCGCTCCCCCGTCCTCGTTTGGCGCAACCAGACCCGCATCCGCCTCATCCAGGCGTTCCGCGCGGCCTATGGTGCGCCGGAAGACGACCTCCTCACCGGCGAGCCGCTGATCTGTGACGGCATCGAACTCCCCATGAAGCACCGCAAGAAACGCCTCGACCTGGAAGCGCGCGGCCTGATCAAGGGCGCACAGGTGGTCTACATGGGCCCCGGTCGCCGCCCGGGCTTTTCGCGGCTCCACGTGGTGGGCGCCGAGGACCCGCAGGTAAACGCCGCCAGCATTGTGAAAATAGAAAAGCCGGATGAAGAAGAACCCTTCATCCCCTTCGCCGCCAAGATGGGCGCAGCCTTTCTTCACGGCGCGGCAGTCACAATCCATAAGGCCCAGGGCAGCCAGTGGGATGACGTGCAGGTCTTTGCTCCCGACATATTCGTTGCTGCCCGCATGGGGCGGAAGGAAGCGGGAACCGAGCTCTGGAAACGGCTTGCGTATGTGGCGATCACCCGCGCGTCGGAACGGCTTTTCTGGGTGGTGCGCAACCGCCTTGCAAAACCCTCGGGGGCGCTGACCATCGCGGACCTCGCTCCGGACAACGTCCCCCTCACGCTGGAAAGCCAAGAGCCATGAAGACCATCCTCATCACCGGCGCGAGCCAGGGTATTGGCGCGGCTACGGCGGAGGCATTCTGGGCCGCCGGTTGGCACGTGGGCCTCCTCGCGCGCTCCACGGGCAAGCTGGAGGCGCTGGCACAGGGCCGCGCGGCCACCATCCTGCCCGCCGATGTGACGGATGAGACAGCTGTGGAGGCCGCGTTTTCCGCATTTGCCGAGCAGGCGGGCCGCCTCGATGTGCTTTTCAACAATGCGGGCATGTTCGGTCCGCAGGCCCCGATTGACGAGATCGACTTTGCCGACTGGCAGGAGGTGGTGAGCGTCAACCTGAGCGGCATGTTCCTCGCAGCGCGCGCAGCCTTCAGGATCATGAAGGCACAGGACCCCCGGGGCGGGCGCATCATCAACAACGGGTCTATCTCGGCCCATGCACCCCGCGAAGGATCGGTGGCCTATACCTCCACAAAACACGCGGTGACGGGCCTCACAAAGACGCTGAGCCTTGACGGTCGCGCCCATGACATTGCCTGCGGACAGATCGACATCGGCAATGCAAGGACTGACCTCGTGGCCCGCCTGGACGCAACGCGCGAAGCGGAGGGTCTACCGAAGCTACCGTCGATGGATGTGGCAGAGGCAGCACGGGCCGTGCTTCACATGGCCGAGCTTCCGCCCGAGGCAAACGTGCAGTTCATGACGGTGATGGCAACAAAGATGCCGTTCATTGGCAGGGGGTGAGGGAGCGCGCCGTCCCTCGGGCCCTCTCCGAGGGCCCTCCCTCCGCCGGCACGCCCTTCGGCGCGCGAGCACTCAGCGGCGCAGAAAGGTGAAGGCCGCGGACGCGAGCCAGCCTGCGGAGATCGCAATAACGAGGCTCATGATCCCGTAAACGAACGGCTGATTATGGGCGAGGCCGTAGAGGAACCTCTCGAGACCCACTTTCTGCACGTCGATGGCGGTGACGTATTTGCTAACGATCTCACGGTCGCGCACGAGGTACATGGTTGTCTCATAGGCACCCTCTGTCAGGTTTGCGGGCAGGCCCACGGTGGCGCGAAAGAGCGTCTCATCGAGCATGCCCACCGAGTTCTCCCGCAGCTGGTAGGTCCCCTCATCACGGCGGATCCGGATGAGGGCATCGATGAAGCTGTCCGCACCCGCCTCGGCCCCGACATCAACCGCGCGGATCACTTGCGGCGTCGTGATGCGGTGGCGCAGATCCTCTGTCTGGCTGATCAGGTCCGCGATGGGTTTGGAGCTGAGCACCGCGTAGAAGCTGGGCGCGCTGTCGATCTCTGCCTCGTCGGCATTGACCCAGATTCCCGCCACGCGATCCTTCTTGCGCACGGTCACGGGTGAGGGCGGCCCGGCGACCGTGATGATCACATCGAGGGGAGACAGCGAAGTCCGCGGCCCGTCACGTCGGACAGCACCAAAAATCAGGATCTCCGAGCCCGTGAAGTTCGTCGTGATCGCCACCCGCCGCTGGGAGAGGTCCGCGACGATGGTCTCGTTGGCAGCGCTCGCCAGCGCGCAAAGGCTGAACATCAGGGCGAGGAGGAGCCGCATCAATGGCCCCCGTCGGCGGCGATGGAGTAAAGCTCCGCTGGCATCACGAGGAGGTCGAAGGCAAGCTTGCCGCACACAAGGAGGACCATGCCGGCGAGGAGGATGCGAAGCTGCTCCGCCTTCATCCGCGCGCCAATGATCGTGCCCACCTGGGCACCAATGACGCCACCCACAAGAAGCAGCACCGCCAGAACAACGTCCACTGTGAAATTCGTCGTCGCATGGAGGAGCGTCGTGAACCCGGTCACAAAGATGATCTGGAAGAGCGATGTGCCCACCACCACCTTCGTCGGCATACCAAGGAGGTAGATCATCGCGGGCACCATGATGAACCCGCCACCCACGCCCATGATCGCAGCAAGAATGCCAACAACGAGCCCCACAAGGATCGGTGGAATGACGGAAATGTAGAGCCCCGACACCCGGAACCGCATCTTGAAAGGCAACGAATGGATCAAACCGTGCTTCTTGCGCTGCGGCCGCGCCGCAGGCTGACGCGAACGGCGGATCGCGTTCAGGCTCTCCACGAACATGAGCGAGCCCACGACACCGAGGAAGACGACGTAGCAAAGCCGCACCAACAGATCGACCTGCCCGAGCGCCTTCAGGTAATTGAAGATGACCACGCCCAAGGCAGCGCCGACGAGCCCTCCCACAAGAAGGACGCAGCCCATTCGAAGATCCACCGACTTGCGCTTGAGATGCGCCAGGACGCCCGAGAAGGACGACGCCACGATCTGGTTCGCTTCAGTGGCCACCGCCACGGCGGGCGGGATGCCGATAAAGAAGAGAAGCGGGGTCATCAGAAACCCGCCACCCACGCCGAACATGCCGCTCAGGACCCCAACCATGCCGCCCAGCCCAAGAAGGAGGAAGGCGTTTACCGAGACCTCGGCGATAGGGAGGTAGATTTGCATTGCGGACTTTCGGGTTGCGGCAGAGCGCTGCCTCCTTCGCGCTTACAAAATGACGCAGGGGTTGGGTAGCCCCCGACCGGCAGGAATCTTGCGACAATTCGGAACGGGACGCGCGTTTGGCGTCGCCCGTGAGGCTTCAGCGCGGCGCGCTCGCCGCTCGCGTCCCTACCGTTCTTTGACGTACGGCTCGCCGCCAGCGCGGGGCGGGATGGCCTTACCAACGAAGCCCGCGAGGATCACAACCGTCAGGATGTAAGGCAGCGCGTCCATAAACTCGACAGGGACCACAAAGAGCCCGAGATCGAGGTTCTGGAACCTCAGGGCAATGGCCTGCAGAAAACCGAAGAGGAGGCAGGCATAGAGCGCGTACCACGGCCGCCACTTGGCAAAGATCAGGGCCGCCAGGGCGATGTAGCCCCGTCCGGCCGTCATCTCCTTGACGAAACCGGCCTGAAGGGAGGTCGCAAGATACGCCCCCGCAATCCCGCAAAGGACGCCGCAAATCGCCACTGCCGCAAATCGCATGCCCACAACGCTGACACCCGCCGTGTCCACCGCCGCCGGGTTTTCCCCCACCGCGCGAAGACGCAGGCCAAACCGGGTGCGGAAAAGCACGTACCAGGAGATCGGCACCATCGCCAATGCGAGGTAGACGATAGCGGTATGTCCGGACAGAAGCTCCCCATAGAGCGGGCCCACAACCGGCACGGGGATGATCGCCTCCGCGAAAGGCCATTCCCACGGGGTAAACCGGCCCGCCCCGGTCAGGGAGGGCGTCCGTCCACCCTGCGAAAACCAGGCCTGCGCAATGAGAACCGTCAGACCTGAGGCAAGAAAATTGATCGCCACGCCGGAGATAAGCTGGTTGCCCCGGAAAGTGATCGAGGCAAGGCCGTGAATGGCGCTGAGAAACATCGACGCCCCGATGCCCGCGAGAAGACCCAGCCAGACCGAGCCTGAGACAAAGGCCACCGCTGCGGACAAAAAGGCCGCCGCCAGCATCTTGCCTTCCAGACCGATGTCAAAGATCCCCGCCCGTTCGCTATAAAGCCCCGCCAGGCACGCCAGAAGCAGAGGCGTTGCGAGGCGGATCGTTGAGTCGAGGACCTGAAGAAGGGTCGCATAATCCATCATTCAGCTCCTGCTGGCGCCGGCGGAATGCCTCCGGCGGGAGTATTTGGGAACGAAAGAAAGGGGAGCCGGTACGTCATTCGGCTGGTGTCCGGGCCGCGGATTGCGCGAGGCGGCGGCGGTTGAAGAGCGCCTCCACGGGCATGCGCACCATGTTGTCGAGAGCGCCGGTGAACAGGATCACGAGTGCCTGGATGACAATAATCAGCTCTGTCGGGATCGATGTCCAGAAGGCGAGCTCTGCCCCGCCCTGGACGAGAAATCCGAAGAGGAGACCGGCGATGAGGATCCCCAGCGGGTGCGAGCGGCCCATGAGGGCCACGGCGATGCCGATGAAGCCTGCGTTCTGAACGGAATTGTTCACCAGGCGCTCTGCTTCCCCCATCACGGTGTTGATCGCCATGAGCCCGGCGAGGCCGCCGGAGATGAGCATCGTGATCATGATGATCTTGGTGGGGGAAATGCCAGCATAGCGGCCTGCGGGCTCTGATTTCCCGAAGGCACGGATCTCAAAGCCAAGCGGGGTGCGCCACAGGAGGAGCCAGACACCATAGGCGGCCAGAAGCGCAAGGAAGAGAGAGATGTTAGCCGGCGCACGCTCAAATGCCTCGATGCCGATGAGGGCCGCCATGTCCTCCAGCGTGGGCAGGTTTGCGCCTTCCGGGAACCGGGCGGAGGAGCTTTCCATCTGACCCACCGGTTTGAGCCCGTTGTTGAGCAGGTATATGATCAGGGCGAAGGCGATGTAATTGAACATGATCGTCGTGATGACGATGTGGCTCCCCCGTTTGGCCTGAAGGTAGGCCGGGATCAGCGCCCATGCTGCCCCGAAGGCCGCGCCGCCGAGGATTGCGACGGGCAGGGCAATAGACCAGTGCGGCCAGGGTACCGCGAGGCAGACGAGCGCCACCCCAAGCCCGCCGAGCGTCGCCTGCCCTTCCCCGCCGATATTGAAAAGGGAGGCGTGGAAGGCGATGGCCACTGCAAGGCCCGTGAAGATGAAGTTCGTGGCGTAGTAGAGCGTGTAGGACCACCCGTTGGAGGAGCCCAGCGCCCCGTCAATCATGTAGCCAAGCGCCTCCACCGGGTTCTCACCGATGCCCAGGATCACCAACGCCGACAAGAGGGCCGCCAGCAGCAAGGAGATCAGCGGGACGAGAAGCACATCGGCCCAGCGCGGCATTTTATCCATTCTCGGCTCCTGCTGTTTTGGTACGTCGCCTCATTCCGCCGCCTCCGGGATCACCCCCGCCATGAGGAGGCCAAGCTCCTTCTCATCGGTCTCGCTCGGCAGCCGCTCCCCCATGAGGTGGCCGTCGAACATGACCGCGATGCGGTCGCTCAGGCTCAGGATTTCGTCCAGTTCCACCGACACGAGAAGGATCGCCTTGCCCTGATCGCGCAGCGCCACGATCTGCTGATGGATGAACTCGATGGCGCCGATATCGACGCCGCGCGTCGGCTGCCCGATGAGAAGAAGGTTTGGGTTCCTCTCGATCTCGCGGGCCAGAACGATCTTCTGCTGATTACCGCCGGAAAAGTTCTTAGCGGCGAGTTTCGGGTTCGGGGGGCGGACATCAAAACGCTCCATCTTTCCTGCCGTATCACCCCGGATGCCCGCGTTGTCGGCAAACACCCCCTTCGTGTAGCGCGCATCCTTGTGATAGCCGAACGCCGTGTTCTCCCACGCCATGAAGTCCATGATCAGGCCCTCGCGCTGGCGGTCCTCGGGCACATGGGCGATCCCCCGGGCGCGGCGCGACTGTCCGTCGGACTTCGCTCCGGTGAGGTCGATCTCCTTGTTGTCCACGATCACCTGACCCGTCGCCGTGTGGTAGCCGCCCAGCACTTCCAGAAGCTCTGACTGCCCGTTCCCGGCCACCCCGGCCAGGCCCAGGATCTCCCCCGCGCGCACCTCAAAGGAGATGCCCTTCACGCGCTCCACGCCCTTGGCATCCACCACGCGCAGGTTCTCCACCTTGAGAACCGGCGCGCCCGGGGTCGCGGGCTTTTTGTCCACGCGCAGAAGCACCTTCCGCCCCACCATGAGCTCCGCAAGCT
>JBCCPQ010000043.1:0-12841 GCA_039024825.1 Pseudomonadota bacterium | reverse complement strand
TTGCGACACGGTAGCCGCTTTCGCCTTCAACGATCACCTCGTCGATCTCCTTGCCATAGAGATCGCGAATGGAGCGCTTGATGAGGTCGCCTTCCTCGTAAATCTTGGCCGGCGCAGTAGATTTCAGAGTGAGTTCGCGGATTTGCTCCCACAGTCGCTGCAGATATTCGTAGTCGCGCTTTATCTCAGTCTTCGTGCGCTTCGCCCCGGCTGTGCGCACGATTAGCCCCGCCCCATCGGGCACTTCAATTGTGTTCGCTATCTCCTTGAGTTTCTTGCGATCCGCTGCGTTGGTGATCTTGCGGGAGATGCCGCCACCGCGCGCGGTGTTGGGCATCAGGACGCAATAGCGGCCCGCGAGCGACAGATAGGTAGTGAGGGCTGCGCCCTTGTTGCCGCGTTCCTCTTTGACGACTTGCACAAGGAGGATCTGCCGGACTTTGATGACCTCCTGGATCTTATAGCGGCGCGGGCGTGGCTTTCGAACCGGGCGAACCTCATCGGCATCGTCTTCCTGAGCGACAGATTCGATGCTTTCGTCTTTGCTCGTCGCATCTTGTCCGTCGCTGTCATCAGCCTCGTCCGCAGATGCGCCGTCTTCCTCGGTCGGTGTATCGTCGTCTGAGGCGTCTGCATCTTCCTCACCCGCGGCGGGTGTATCGACGGGCGTCTCGGCCACGAGTTCCATTGGGGACGACCCCTCTTCCGTCTCCGGAGTGTCCTCCTCAACATCGATGGTTTCCATCCCGTCGATGTCGCTCGGCACCGCCTCAGACGTCACCGCATCTTCGGACTTCGCCGCTTTCGCCTTGGACCGCGACCGGGAGCGACGGGGCTTTTTAGGCTCGTCCTCTTCCTCTTTCGCGCGCTGTGCCTCGGCGTAGGCGCGTTCCTCAGCTAGCAGGGCTTCGCGATCCGCGACCGGGATCTGGTAGTAATCGGGGTGAATTTCGGTGAACGCCAGAAAGCCATGCCGATTGCCGCCGTAGTCCACAAACGCCGCCTGCAGCGACGGCTCCACTCTGGTGACTTTGGCGAGGTATATGTTTCCGGCTAATTGCCGCTTGTTTTGACTTTCAAAGTCGAATTCCTCGACCTTGTTTCCGTCGACCACCACGACGCGGGTCTCTTCCGCGTGGGTGGCATCGATGAGCATCTTTTTTGCCATGTTGCCTTCATGCATTCGCGCGCGCCGGGCGGGCCTGTGCCGTCCTTTTCAGGAGGAATAGCCCCGGAATGTTCCAAGAGGCCGCGGGAATGTCTGGTGTGAGCGTGCTTAGCAGAACCGGGCCCTCCATGGCGCGGAGCCATGGGGTAACCTGTTACTTGATCCCGCGCATTGGCGGCGTGTTGTTCGGCGCGAAGCATCGCGTTTACGTCTCCGACAGCGCGCGCGTCTTGCGCCCTGCCCGTTCATCTCCGGCTCAGCACGATTTATGCAGTCCGGTTACTCCAAAGCCCTGAATAGGCTTACTCTTTTCACCCTTTGACCCCGGAGGCGGCATCGCCGCCTAACACGGTGGCCCAGGAAAAACTTGCGGAGGCAACACAGTTCGCTGCCTTGGGTCCAACATAGTGTCGCGAGGCGGGCCATGACAATGGCCAATTTGCTACGCCGGTGCGCCGGGCTCCATTCAGGCGCTTGCGCGATCACCCGCGCATGATTCATACTCACAGTTAACGAACAGATAAAAAAATCTGAGGCAGACATGGCGAAACACGGGGCAGACGATGGTCTTCTGGCCGGCACTGGTGCGCGCAACCAGCAGGTCAAATACCTAAACCTTCAGGGTGATTTCACGGGTGAAAACAGGGTCCATCGCCCATCCTTTCGAGGCAGACACGCAAAGTTTGCGCCGAACGGCGCGAAAATGATGCCCGTCGGCGCGGTGATGGATTACGTGCTCGACGGCTGGTTACCTGACGCACCCCAGATCGACAGGACGACAAAGGTCACGGCTTTTGGGTCTTGCTTTGCAGCGAATGTCTCCAAATGGCTCGGACAGCGGAATTACCGCGTGTCGGCCAAGGACGAGGCCGCCCAAAACACCTATGTCGTCCGCATCGGTGAGGGGATGGCGAACTCCTTCGTGCTTCGCCAGCAGTTCGAGTGGGCCTGGGAAGGCAAGGTCTTCGAGGCTCCTCTCTGGCACGGCTACAAGGCCGAGGAGTTCGGATACGACCCCGAAGTGCAGGCGCAGACGAAAGCCCTGTTCGACCAGACAGACGTGTTTATCCTTACCTTGGGCCTAAGCGAGGTCTGGTATGACGAAGTGACGGGAGGCGTATTTTGGCGCACCGTTCCCCGCGATGCCTATGATCCCGAACGCCACAAATTCCGCGTCGCAAGCGTGGAAGAGAACCGTGAGAACCTCGATGCGATCTACCATCTCATCCGGACACACCGGCCGGATGCAAAGGTGATCTTCACCCTCTCGCCTATTCCGCTTTTGGCGACCTTCCGGGGCGAGGCATGCATGACCGCAAATTCGGTATCTAAAGCCTCCCTGCGCTGCGCGGTCGATGACGTCGCACGAAAGTACAAAGACGAAGGCGCACTCTACTATTGGCCTTCCTATGAGATCGTCACGGATGTTTTCGGCTCACCGTTCATGGCGGACCGACGCCACCTTCCCGAGGACGTCCTCAGTTTCATAATGATGCAGTTTGAGGAGGCGTGGTGCCATGACGAGGGCGACCGCGCACCGCTCCTTGAACAGTGGGTGAAAGCACTGGCAGCGGCTGGTCACCTGCCGCCGAGGACGAAAGGTATCCTGGCCAACCGCAAAAGGGCCGCCCTAGAACGGCTCATTGAGACTGGAATCAATGATGGCGATGGCGAATTGCGCGACGCCAAGCGGGCCCTTCTGAGCGTTGTGCTGGAAAGCTGGGACGACCCGGCAGTGGTCGCGGCGGAGTAACGACAATGGCATTCGAAAAGGGCACCACCCGCAACCGTAAACACACTCAGGGCCTCACTCATTTTGAGGCTAACGCGGCGGAGGGTCAGCATCGGAAGTGGTTTCGTGGGGAGCATCGAAAGTTCGCCCCTGACCTGACCCGACTTACGGCTGCCAACGCTGTGGAACGCTGGGTCCTGGACGGCTGGGTACCGGACGCACCGATGATTGACAGGGACACGAAGGTCACGGCCTTCGGTTCTTGCTTTGCAGATCACATCTCGAGCTGGCTTGGCGGCCGCAATTACAGGGTGAGCCGCGAGGATGAGAAGGCGCAGGACACCTATGTCGTGCGCATTGGCGAGGGGATGGTGAACACCTTCGTCATCCGCCAACAGTTCGAATGGGCCTGGGAAGGCAAGGTCTTCGAGGAACCACTCTGGCACGGCTACAAGGCCGAGGACTTCGGCTATGACCCGGAGGTACAGCGCGCCACAAAAGAGCTTTTTGACACGACCGACGTGTTCATCCTGACGCTGGGGCTAAGCGAGATTTGGTATGATGAGGTCACAGGCGGCGTCTTCTGGCGCACGATCCCGCGCGATGTCTATGACCCTAAGCGCCACAAGTTCCGCGTTTCCACAGTGGAAGAGAACCGCGACAACCTCGAAGCAATCTACGCTCTGATCCGCAAGCACCGACCCGATGCGAAGGTGATCTTTACGCTTTCCCCCGTCCCGCTCGTGGCCTCCTTTCGGGACGTGTCGTGCATCTCGGCCAATTCGGTTTCGAAAGCCGTCCTTCGCGTAGCTGTCGATGAGTTCATGCGGGCCCATGGCGAAGACGAACATGCCTGGTACTGGCCCTCCTATGAGATCATCATGGATGTATTTGGCGCGCCCTTCCTCAACGACCGCCGACATCTGGAGCGGCCTGTTCTCGACTTTGTCATGATGCAGTTTGAAGAGGTCTGGTGTGTCGATGAAGGCGACCGGGGCAATCTGGCAGAGCAATGGGTAAAGGCTCAGGCAGCGGCAGAAAAGTTGCCAAAGCGCGTCGGACTGGCTGTGGGCAGCCGAAACCGTGCCGCTGTGGCGCGGAATGCAGAAGCCCTCGCGAAGGACGCGGATGTCCGGCTGGGCGCCGCGCGTCAGAAGCTTTTGGAAGAGATACTTGACGAATGGCGCAGGGAAGACGCTGCGACATCAACCGCGGCCGAGTAAACGGCCTGATTGGCGTCTAAGTCAGCAATCCGCGTGCCCGCACTGCTTCACCGAGTGATTGAGCCATGAATTGCCCGAGCTGCGGCAGCGGTTGATCGGTCGGGCGCAGGTCGGGGATCTGGGTGGAGACGCAACCCGCTGCCATCGCGGAGGTGATGCCTGTATCGCTGTCTTCAAATGCGGCACAGGCCTGCGCAGGAAGGCCGAGAAGTCTAGCGCCGGTCAGGTACGGTTCAGGGTTTGGCTTACGTTCACCAACCTCATCCCCAGGCACGATGCCCATGAAGAAACCCAGCATGCCGCTGGACCTGAGATTATGCTCCGCATGGGCGCGCGAAGAGGAGGTCACGACGACCATGGGCAAGCCTGCTTCGGAAAGCGCGGTGATCGTTTCCAGCACAGTCGGTTTTGCCGGGACGCCTTCGGCGATGAGGCCTTCAAAGGCCACGACCCACTCCCTCTCCAGTTCCTCGCTGGGGACGTGGGGCAAGAGCCTACGCAGGCGCGGTCCAGCGGTGTCAGAATTGCCTCCGACAAAGTAGGCAAAGGCCTCCTGTGCATCTGGTCGTGCCAATCCGTGCGGCGCCGTAACAGAGACAAAAGCCTCACGCGCGATGCGCTCTGTATCTAGGAGGAGGCCATCCATATCGAACAGCGCACCGCGGATATTAGCCAAGGTAGTCCGATCGCTGGAGGCCGTATTTGGCCATCTTCTCATTGAGTGTGCGGCGAGGCAGGCAAAGCTCTTCCATGACAGACGCGATGGAGCCGCGGTGGCGACGCATCGTGTTGTCGATGAGCATGCGCTCGAACGCCTCGACGTACTCCTTGAGCGGCTTGCCCTCGGTCGTCATGACTGGCCGTTCCTCTTCGGTATCAGCCATGAGGAGCGATGCAATAGTCCCGGAGCCGCGGCGGTTTTGGAGTACCGCACGTTCCGCGACGTTAATGAGTTGGCGCACGTTTCCGGGCCATGGCGCTTGCAAAAGCTGCGCCGCCTCCTGCGCGGTCACGTCGGGGGCGTCGCAGCCGTACTCCTCTGCGAAGTCGTCCGACAGGCGGGTAAAGAGCATGAGGATGTCTTCCCCTCGCTGGCGGAGCGGAGGCACCGTGATGCGGAGCGCTGCCAGGCGGTAGAACAGATCCGGGCGCAGCGCGTCTTCGCAGCTCTTTCCCTGTTCCTGCAGGTTGCAGATCGCCACTATGCGTGTCTCTGCAGGCGTACCTTGAGCGTCAAGTGTGCTCAGTAGCCGTGACTGAAGCGAAGGGCTCAGGGCCTCGACGTCCTCAAGGACCAGGGTGCCGCCACGCGCGGATTCCACAAGCGGCTTGTCCTCCCCCTCTCCCACGGGGCCGAAAAGGCGGGAGGCGAGTGCCTCCTCCTCCTGAGCAGCGCAACTTGCAAGAACGAAGGGCTTCGATGCACGAGAGCCAACTGCGTGGAGGGCGTGGGCGACAAGCGTCTTGCCCGTCCCTGTCTCGCCGTCGATCAGGACGTGGCCGTCGGCTTGACCGAGGTCGAGGATATCTTCCTTCAGCCGCTCCATCACCGGACTTGCTCCGATGAGCTTCTTCATCAATGCTCCACCGTCGGAGAGCTCTTTGCGCAAAGCGCGGTTGTCCAGGATTGTCCGCCGACGTTGCGTGGCACGTTTGGCAAGCTCTGTCATGCGATCGGGGTTGAAAGGCTTTTCGAGGAAGTCGTATGCGCCCACGCGCATCGCCTCCACGGCCATGGGCACATCGCCGTGACCCGTGATCATGATAACGGGCAACGCACTGTCCACGCCCATCAGGCGCTTGAGGAACTGCATCCCGTCCATCCCCGGCATGCGGATGTCGCTGACCACGACGCCCGGGTAGTCTGGCCCAAGCTTTTTGAGCGCTTCCTCCGCGTTGGCGTAGGTTTCTGTGTCAAACCCGCTCAGCGCCAGCCACTGGCTGATCGACTGGCGCATGTCTTTCTCGTCATCGACGATCGCAATCTTCATGGCCTGTGCCATCCTATTCCGCCGCCTCCGTGCTCTGCCCCGAGACGCTGTCCCCGGCGATCAAAGGCAGCGTCAACATAAAGACAGCCCCGCCGGATTCTGCGTTCCGCGCCGTGAGCCGCCCGCCTAAATCGTTCACGATGGACGAGGAAATCGCAAGGCCGAGCCCGACGCCGTCGCCCGCAGCCTTCGTCGTGTAGAACGGCTCAAAAAGGTTCTCGAGATCCTGAATGCCCGCGCCGTTGTCGCGGATTGTCAGGACTATGTCCTCACCCGCGGCCAGGAGGATCTCGATCTCCGGTCGGTCAGCGTCCCGAGTCGCATCGAGCGCGTTCCGCAGAAGGTTGATGATCACTTGCTCAAGACGAATGCGGTCACCCAGAGAGTAGACGGCCTCAGTCGGAACAGTCTTCGTTATACGGACGTTTCGGCGCCTGAGCTGCGGCTCCATCATCTCCAGAGCGGTGGAGACCGATGCCTTTATTTCTATGGGTTCAAATGCCTCAGACCCTTTGCGTGCATAGGACTTGAGCTGCTGGGTGATGGCCCCCATGCGAGTAATCAGATCGTCTATCCTCTGGAAAGAGCTCAAGGCTTCATCCGGGCGTTTTCGCTGGAGGAGTAGCTTGGCGCCCGCAAGGTACGTTTTCATCGCGGCCAAGGGCTGGTTCAGCTCATGGCTGACCGAGGCGGACATCTCTCCCATGGCGGCCAGCTTGGAAGATTGTGCGAGGGTCTGTTCAGCGACTTCTAGGCTCTTCTCCGCCTTCTGGCGCTCGGCAATTTCCCGCTGGAGACGCTGGTTCAACTGGCGAAGCTCTGCCGACTCGCGCTGGAAGATCCGGAGGCGTAGGAGAGTTCGGCGGTTCAGCGCGTAGAAGCCGCCCGCCAGGAGAATTGCGAATCCCATAATCTCTAGGGCGAGCACCGTGTTCACCCGTTGGCGGACAGAGGCGTAAGTGGTGAAGGACGTCATTGACCAGCCGCCGAATGGCACCCGGATCTCTTGCCGCAGCACGCCGCGCCCAAGCACGTAGGCGTCAGCGGGGAGAGCCGCGAAGTCCGGGATGGCGCGCAAAGCGCGTTCCACGGCGGAGGGCACATCACGGATCTCGAGCGCTGCGTCTTCTGTCAGGCCGCGCCAGGTGCTTTCGGTGGCCAGAATGATCTTTCCATCGGAATCCGTGACCATAACTGCATCCGCGATACCGGCCCAGGTCCGCTCGAACTTGCGCAGGTCCACTTCGAGGACGATGACGCCGAGGGCATCGCCGCTAATGGAGATGCGGCGTGAATAGGTGAATTCGATGGGCTCGCCCTCACGGGCATAAGTTGTGAAGATCGTGTCCGGCGTTTCGAGCGCGTTGGAGAAATAGGGGTATTCGCCCAACGTCTCACCCAGACGCTCGCGGTTCGACGCGGCCACCACGCGCCCCTCGTTGTCCAGAAGCAGGAGGCCGCGAAGGTTCGTCTCCTCGGCGAACGAGAGAAGGCGCTGGGAGGTCTGCTGAAAGTCAGCAGAGTTCAGCGCGCCAATGAGTGCAGGATCGCGGCTCAGAAACTGAGGCACGATTGACGACCGCTGAAGCTCACTCGTGAGGTTGCCGGTATAGAGGGCAAGGCGAAGCTGCGCGCGGGTGCGGGTCGTCTCGGTGAAGCGCTCAGTCAGCCAGTAGTTGGTGGCATAGACTGTACCGATCGCCATGAGGATCAACAGCCCGAGCACCACGCGCACGCGCATGGTTTGGCCCTTCTTGTCCTCTTCCTCCTCGGTCATATCCACAGGCTACGCCCAGCCCCGCATCCAAACAAGGCCGCGCGGCATCAGGCGTTGACGAGGCTGTCCGCGAGGGCGGCAAAGAGTGGCGCACCGTCCGTGAGGCCCACGGCCGCGTCAGCGGCGCGCTCCGGATGGGGCATCATGCCCAGCACCCGACGGTTGGCGCTGAGGACACCTGCAATGTCATCCAGCGCTCCATTGGGTGTCGCAAGGTAGCGGAAGGCAACGCGGTCTTCATCTTGGAGGGCTTTTAGACCGTCATCATCCACCCGGTAGTTCCCTTCATGGTGGGCGATGGGGATGTCGAGCTCCGCCCCGGCATTATAGCGCGCCGTGAAGGCGCTGGCCGAAGTTTCGACGCGCAGTGTTGCGGTCTTGCAGATAAACCGCGTGGACGCGTTCTGGACGAGCGCGCCAGGCAGAAGGCCCGTTTCCGTGAGCACCTGAAAGCCGTTACAGACGCCGAGCGCGTAGCCGCCCCGCTCGACATGTGTAATAAGCTCTCGAGAGATCGGTGACCGTGCCGCGATGGCGCCGCAGCGCAGGTAATCTCCGAAGGAAAAACCGCCCGGTATCGCTACGATGTCTACGCCGTTTGGCAGCTCGCTGTCCTTGTGCCAGACCATGGTCACGTCCAGGCCTGCCTGGCGCAGGGCAACAGCCATGTCGCGGTCACAATTCGATCCGGGGAAGACGAGGACGGCAGCTTTCATGGGCACCGCTTAGCCCCCCGCCCCGCGGCTGTCCACCGCCTCAGAGCCAGTTGCCCATCAGAATGAACGCCGACCAAAAGTACGGATGCGCGAAGCCCTGCGGCGGCACTTCATTGTCGTCAATGGCTGCTGCTGCGCGCATGGCCATGACGGTCGCTTCGCCCTCTCCTTCGAGCATGGCAATCTGTGCCCGCTGCAACGCTGCAGCCTTGTCGAGACCGTCTCCGTAGAGCCCTTCATAGAAATCCTGCATGAGGATTGGCGTAGCTGCGTCGGCCACGGGCCACAGTGACGCCATAACCGCCGAAGCACCGCTTTTCAGGGCCGCGGCGGCCACACCGTCAATCTCGGATCCGTCGCCGCCACGCGCAGTCTGACACGCCGACAGCGTCAGCAGGTCCACGCCCGTGAAACGGAACCGGTCTGCGATTTCGCTGAGCGGCAAGTGCGAACCGTCGCCCATGAGGAGAAAGCTATCGTCCACCTGCCCCGGCACAAGTGCGAAGTGGGAGGCTATGTGCAAGAGCTCCGGCTCGCGGCGTAAAGAGCGCTGCAACGCTCGGGTGTCGAAGTCTGCGTCAAGCGCCGTCGCCCCCGAAAGCACCCCCTGCCCGTCACCCATGTCAAAGAGTGTCGAAATCTCCAGTTCAACTCCGGGAAGTGCTGAAAACGCGCCGTGGGCCTGAGTCACGCCAAATCCAACCGCGCTGTCCGGCGCACGATCGGCACGCTCGAAATCGGTAGGTACGGCAGCCACATATTGCGCGAAAGCGAAGTCGCGAACGAGGTAGTCCTCACCGTCATGAAGGGCCGCAAATGGAATGTATCTCAACACATCGCCCGCGTTGAGCATGACGATTTCTGTGCCAGCGATCTCGAGATATGGCTGGATAGGCGCAAAGAGCGCATCATGCAGGCGCTTCATGTGGACATCGACGTCGGGATCCACGCGCTCAAGCGCCTGAAGCGCCTCAAACACCATCGCGCGCATGTCGCCCTTGGACATGGCAACCTCAGCGTACTCAGTGGCGCCCGGCAACGTCAGAAAGAGGTGCGTTGCATCGTCGTGGACCGCCAATTGCAGGATCGCCGCCTCGTGACCCAGCGCCTGTTTCTCCATGAGGATATCCTGGTAGCTGCCGGTCGCATCAAAGAGATCAGCAAAGCCTTCCCGCTCGCTTTCTGCTGCGGTCTCCAGAAAGGCGGCGACTTCGTCGCGGAAAATCGTGCGGGCCTCCCACATGGCGTCTTCCAGAAGAAAGAGCTGGTCTTCCTCTGCTTCAGTCAGATCGCGGTCGCCGAAGGACGCTTCCAGCGCGCGGTACACTTCATAGGCGGCGACGGGCTGAGCGGCGAGAGTGGTGAGCTTATCGGCGTCCGACAGCTCTGCGTTCGTCAGAACGGCGCGGGTTTCATTCAGCACGAGGCTTGCATCGCGCTTTAGAAACTCGAACGTCTCCTGCTCTTTGTACATGTTCTGGACGGCCTGAGCCTCGGAGAAGCGGCCTTCGGCGATAAGCAGTGTAGCAAGGTCTTCGTATAGGCGGCTCCATTCCTCGCGGAGCCGTTCAGTGGCGTCTTCGCGGAGCCCTGAATTGCGCGCGCGCACTTCCTGTTGGGCGTTCACAGCCATCTTGCCAAAGAGGATGGCACTTTCGACGTCGCCCTGCTCGTCGAGAAGGCGGCGCAGCAGCTCAAACGTCCAGCGCTGGTGATCAAGGCTCTCGTCGGGGTTCGACGCTATGAAGGGAAGAACTTCGGTCACCCAGTCCATGGCCGCCAGCGGGTCACCGAGATCATAGGCAATCAGGCCAAGATTGATGCGGGTCGCTGCCGCAGCCGCAGAAAACGGTCCTTCATACTTGTCGATGAGGGGCAGCCCGCGCATGGTCCAGTCGCGCGCCGCCTCAAATTGACCGCCATACCAATACGACGCCCCCACATTGAGAATGGCGTAGGTCGCGTTGTGGCCGTCTGCCCCTTCGATCTGTTCATAGACCTCAAAGGCCCGCTGATGGGCGCGCACAGCCTCGTCGAAGCGCTTGGCGACGTTGAGGGCAAAGCCCTCTTCTACCATGGTCCAGGCAATCAGGCCTGCCAGTTCATCCGTCGGCTCCTCGTTATAGAGAAGCATGAGGCGACCGCGCGCTTCCTGCACAGCTGACATGGCTTCTTCTGCACGTTCCAGACTGACCCAGATGCTGGCGAGCTGCCGTGCGCAGGATGCCGCCAGAAACTGGCTGTCGCGGTCCTCGGCACCACTGAGGTAGCCGTAGCAGGCCTGCGTGCGGTGAGCGGCGGCCTCCAGCTCTTGGCGCGGGACAAGGTGCCGTGCGGCCATATCAGCGGCCCACGCGGCGTTGTAGGCATGGTCGGCCGCGACAAAACCGTCTTCCATCCATCTGAGCCAGGCGATGAAATTCTGAAATTCCTCAGGGTCATGTCCGCCCATGACCGTCAGCGGCAGGACGTAATCCGAAGCGGCGTAGGGATCGCCCGCAGCGGCGGCGGCGTAGAATTCCTCGTCCCCGTTCGTAAGCTTCGGGAAATCGAATGCTACGGAGGCGGTGGCCCAAAAGACGACGGCAATGGATGCAAGAATGGATCGCATGGCAGTCCGCCTCCCTTAAATCTCAGGGATGCTAGCAGCCCGGACGCACAAGCGCCAAACGACTTTTACATACAGGCGTTGAAGTTAGCCCATCTCCACGCGGTAGCTTTCTATGACCGTGTTGGCGAGGAGCTTTTCGCACATCTCGGTCACCTGGGCCTCGGTCGTTCCCTCTGCGAGGTCCAGTTCGATCACCTTGCCCTGACGGACACCTTCCACCCCTGCAAAGCCCATGGAGCCGAGGGCTGCGCGGATCGCCTCCCCTTGCGGATCAAGAACACCGGATTTGAGCGAAACGGTCACGGTCGCGCGCATGATCCACCTTTCATCTTTCTGAAAATACCTATTGCGGCCGTCAGTTCACGAGCGTCGGTTTGCCCATGGGCGCTGAATTAACCGGCATCACGCCGAGCCGCCGCGCCACCTCGGTATACGCATCGGTGAGAGAGCCCAGGTCACGGCGGAACACGTCTTTGTCGAGCTTTTCGTTGGTGTCCACGTCCCAGAGCCGACAGCTGTCGGGACTGATCTCATCGGCCACGATGAGGCGCTGGTAGTCGCCATCCCAGATACGTCCGATCTCGATCTTGAAGTCGATGAGGCGAATGCCAACCCCGTACATAACACCTGACATGAAATCGTTTACGCGCAGTGCTAGCGCGACCATGTCGTCGAGATCCTGCTGCGACGCCCAGCCAAAGGCGATTATGTGTTCTTCGGCCACCAGCGGATCGCCCAGTTTGTCGTCCTTCAGGCAAAACTCGATGATCGGGCGCGGCAGGCGTTCGCCCTCGGGGATCCCAAGGCGTTTAGACAGCGTGCCCGCGGCCACGTTGCGCACGATAACCTCCAGCGGGATGATTTCCACGGCGCGGATCAATTGTTCGCGCATGTTCAAACGCTTCATGAAATGGGTGGGTACGCCGACGGCATTGAGGCCCTCCATGAAGAATTCGCTCAGCCGATTGTTGAGCACGCCCTTGCCTTCGATGACGTCCTTCTTCTCGGCGTTAAAAGCGGTGGCATCGTCCTTGAAGTACTGCACGAGCGTCCCCGGCTCAGGACCTTCATAGAGAATCTTGGCCTTGCCTTCGTAGACCTTCTTGCGACGTGCCATCGGACGCTCCTTCAAAGATGGCCCCTCTTAGGGAAATTGCGGGGAGTGGGCAACGCCTCTTGCGGCGCGCGCCTTGGCTCGCAATATGATCATAAAGGTCCGACGTGAAGGGAGATCCCATGTCCAGCTTCGAAGATCGCGCAGACGCGTTCGAAAACAAATTCGCCCATGACGCACAGATGCAGTTCAAGGCCGAGGCCCGTCGCAACAAGCTTTTGGGAATGTGGGCAGCAGAGCTTCTGGGTAAGTCCGGAGACGAGGCGGCGTCCTACGCAATGGAAGTGGTTAAGTCCGACTTCGAGGAAGCGGGCGACGAAGATGTCTACCGGAAGGTCTCAGGTGACCTGGGCGACAAGGCAACCGAGACTGACATCCGCACAAAGATGACAGAACTCATGGTCGTCGCGAAAGCCCACTTTGGGCTTTGTAGCCAATACCAGTAAGGAGGCCCGCGATATTTTCTATCCAGGCTATGCAAAGGCGATGAATAACATTGCCAAAGAAAG
>JBCCPQ010000042.1:0-13052 GCA_039024825.1 Pseudomonadota bacterium | reverse complement strand
GTAAGGCGCGCGGGACTTCGCGAGGATCGCGCTCCGCACTGGATTGCCAATATCGTGACCCGTCACGCCTTCGGGCAGCTCCGTGGGCCAGGTCCCACAGGCGATTGCATCGACGCGCTTGGCGAACAGCTGGTTCACGCGCCCGAGCACGCCGTTTTGTTCGTGAATGAGGCGCGGCAGCTTTAGGAGCGCAGCCGCCCCGACAGCAGGGATCGACGGATAGCCGCCGAAACCAACAACGGCCGTGGGACGTTCCTTGCGAAAGCGGGCCGTGGCGGAGGCAACCCCAGCTGCAACCTTAAATGGCACGAGTGCCTTCGCTGCCGCACCACCGCGCGCGAAGGTGGCAGAACTCACGACGTCGATCTGGACCCCATCTGGGAAGGCGTCCACATACCGCGCGCCGCGGGCATCGGTCATAAGCCGCACGGCCCATCCCCTCTCCAGCATCGCCTCGGCCAGTGCCTGAGCCGGGAACATGTGGCCACCCGTTCCCCCGGCGGCCATCACGAGCGTGTGCATTTATCTGCGTCCTTTAAGGATGTCTCCGATCTCTCCCTGCGGGCGGGAGCGCGTGAAGGCAAGGAGCATACCCAGTGCAATACCCCCGGCAATGAGCGATGATCCGCCGTAGCTCACGAAGGGCAGCGTCATACCTTTGGCGGGCAGAAGGCGCACGGCCACGCCCATGTTGATCATGGCCTGAACGCCAAACATGGCCGCGAGACCAGTGCCCGCGAGGCGGATAAAGGGATCGCGTTCCTTGATGAGGCGGATGAACGCGCGGCAGACGAGAGCTGCATACAGCGCGATAATCGTGAGGACGAGGACCATCCCGTACTCTTCTGCAGCGACAGCGATGATAAAGTCGGTATGTGCATCGGGCAGCGACCATTTGACAGACCCTTCACCGACGCCCACGCCGAAGAACCCGCCCTCCCTGATGGCGTTCGTCGCGTAGCCCAGCTGCGTCGTGGGATCGACATCGGGATTGAGGAACCCGTCAATGCGGCGGGCAAAATGCTCCGAACTTGAATAGGCCAGCGTGCCCGCGGCCATGGTCAGCCCGGCCATGCAGATAAGAAGTGCCAAAGGTGCGCCTGCCACAAAGTACATGACACCCCAGCCGAAAAGAACGAGCGCCGCCTGCCCAAAATCGGGCTGCAGCGCCAAAAGAAAGGCGATGAGGACGGCTAGCGCGAAAGAATAGGTGCGTCCGGGCGGGCCGTTTATCTCCTGCCCTGCGGCGAGGAGCCATGCAGCCATGACGATGAAACCGGGCTTAAGGAACTCTGACGGCTGCACAGAGGCAAAGCCAAGCGAATACCAGCGCACGGCACCTTTCCCGAAGTCGGTTCCAAAGACCGGTAAAAGCGCGAGGGCCAAAAAGCTTGCCAGAAAGCCCAGGATAGCCAGGCGACGCACGAGGTAAGGCTGCATCATGGAGGTGATTATCATCGCCAGCAGCGCCGCGCCGCCGAAAATGGCCTGACGTTCGACGTAGTGGAACGCCGCGAAACCGTTCTTCGCTGCCAGTGGCGGCGATGCAGCGAGGCCCAAGAGCATCCCCACCCCGAAGAGCACGAAGACGCAGGCTACGGACCACTTGTCCAAGGTGCGCCACCATCGGGGAATAACCGGATCAGATGACGCGACGGGGATCGCGCCGTGGATCATCTCTGTCATGGATCTACTGCCTGTCTCAAATACTGTCGCTTTTCACGATCTGAGCGGAAGTATACGCGGCGCGAGGGCGCGGTGCTAGGAAAAAGGCTTGGCCTTGCCTCTGCTCTTGCGGCAGGTGCGAACCATGAAAACAGACTCGGACATTGATTGCCTGATCCTTGGTGCCGGAGCAGCAGGCATGATGTGCGCGGCTCAGCTCGGGGAGCGCGCGTTGGTGATCGACCACGCCAAGGCGCCGGGCGAGAAAATCCGCATCTCCGGCGGGGGACGGTGCAACTTTACCAATCTGGGCGTGGTGCCGGAGAGGTTTCTGTCCGGAAATCCACATTTCGCGAAGTCGGCGCTGGCGCGGTATACGCAGTGGGACTTCATCGACCTTGTCTCTCGTCACGGGATAGCGTGGCACGAGAAAACGCTCGGCCAGCTCTTTTGCGACGGCAAGTCGACGCAGATCGTGGAGATGATGCGGGCCGAAATGGGTGCGGCGCGGCTTTGGCTGCAGACGTCCGTTGTGGAGGTTGCAAAGCAGGAAACGGGCTTTGCAGTGACGCTGGAACGGGACGGCGCACGCCGCCTTGTGCGGTGTGCGCATCTCGTGGTGGCGACAGGCGGCAAGTCAATCCCAAAGATGGGCGCGACGGGGCTGGCCTATGACCTTGCGGGTCAGTTCGGGCTGGCGCTGACGGAAACGCGCCCTGCCCTTGTCCCCTTCACCTTTCCAGAGGGTCGTTTCGCGGCCATCTCCGGTGTCTCGGCGCAGGTCTGCGCGAGTGCCGGTGATGGATCCTTCGAGGAAGCAATGCTCTTTACCCATCGTGGCCTCTCCGGCCCCGCGATGCTTCAGGTGTCCAGCTACTGGCGTGAGGGCGAAGCTGTGTCGGTCAACCTGAGTGGCGGGGCCGACCTGGGAGGCCATCTGCGCAGCGCCAGGCAGAGCCAGGGTAAAAAACAAGTCACGACGGTGCTGGGCGAAGTGCTACCGGCACGATTGGTCGAGCATCTGGCGCAGGACTTCGCCCTAGCGGGGCGGGCGGGCGATCTGTCCGACAGACGGATCGATGAGATCGCCGGGGGCCTCAGCGATTGGCGCGTAACGCCCGGGGGTACTGAGGGCTACCGGACAGCGGAAGTGACGCTGGGCGGGATCGAGACGGACGCCCTGTCATCCCGGACTATGGAGGCCAAAAACGTGCCGGGTCTTTTCTTCATTGGCGAGGCTGTAGATGTGACGGGATGGCTCGGCGGCTATAACTTCCAGTGGGCTTGGTCCTCGGGCTGGGCTGCGGGTCAGGAGATCGCCGCCCGCCCTTGAGCCCACAAGAATTTTTCAAAAATTCTTGGCAAATTCCTTATTCCAAGGAATTTGGCACGTTGGTCAAAGTCCGCGGCGGGTCACGTGGCGTTCGACCTCGGCGATGAAATCCGCGCCGCGCGTCTCAAAGCTGTCATACTGATCAAAACTCGCGGCGGCAGGCGCCAGAAGCACCGTGTCCCCTGCTTTAGCGTCGGCCACGGCCTGGGCCACGGCCTCCGCCATGGTTCCCGCAATGACGGTGTCCACGCCAGGAAGATCGAGGGCAAAGGTCTCTGCCTCGCGGCCGATGACATAGGCTCTTTCCACTGTGCCGAGATGCGCGTGGAGTCCGGCGAGCCCACCTTCCTTCATGAGACCACCACAGATCCAGCGGATCCGCGTGAAGGCCTGCAGGGCCTTGGCGGCACTGTCGACATTGGTGGCCTTGCTATCATTGACGTAGCTTACACCGTCAGCCTCTGCCACGATCTGGCTCCGGTGTGGCAGGCCTGCAAAGCTCTTAAACCCGGCCTCGATATCCCGAGGGGCAAGACCGAGGCTCCGGCAGGCAGCATAGGCCGCGCAGGCGTTCTGGTGGTTGTGCGCCCCGGGCAAAGCCGCGATCGCGCGCAAGTCAACAGAGGCCACCTGGCGGCCTTTGCGCATCTCGGAGAGATAGCCTTTGCGCGCCGTCACACTCCAGCCAGGGCCGTCGATCTTGCTGCCCGACACGCGAATGACACGGTCGTCTGCGCGTCCGACGGTGAGCTCAGCGGCCAGATATCGGCCCTCCATCTCATCAACGCCGATCACTGCCCGGTCGGGGCCGCCTTCCACGAAGAGCCTCCTTTTCGCAGCAAAGTACCCCCCCATGCCGCCATGGCGGTCGAGGTGATCGGGAGAGAGGTTGGTGAACACAGCCACATCCGGCGTCAGAGCGCGCGCTAGCTCTGTCTGGTACGAGCTCAGCTCAAGAACGACGACTTCGCCATCCTCTGCAGACTCGAGATCAAAGACCCCGCGCCCGATATTACCAGCAAGCTGCGCGCGGCGCCCTGACGCGTCGAGCACGTGGTGAATGAGGGACGCGGTAGTGGATTTCCCGTTAGACCCGGTAACGGCCACGATACGAGGCACAGTCTCGAACTTTTCCCAGCCTTCTGCGGCGAAGGACCGGAAGAACAGACCTATGTCATTATCAACGGGGACAGCTGCTGCCATGGCAGCCGCAATGATCGGGTGTGGCGCAGGGTAGAGGTGGGGGATCCCTGGTGACGTGACCAAACAGGCGAGATGATCCAGACGCCCGTCCTTGCGAGGATCGGCTATAGCAAGTCCCAGCCCCTCCGCGCGCTCCCGCGCCGGGGAGCTATCGTCCCAACACGTAACCTCTGCCCCGCCAGCCTCTAATGCCCGTGCCGCCGAAAGGCCTGATCGGCCAAGGCCCAATACGGCCACCTTCTTGCCCTGATATCCTGTGGCAACGATCATTGGCTTACCATGCGATGGGAGCGCGATTGCGGAAGAAGCCACCGGTGGGCCCATCATCTGGCAAATTGGCGAGCCAAAGAGCGGTGTCGGCTCCGTCCTCCGGGGAAAGCGGCGCAGCGCTGCCGCCCATGCGAGTGGCGACCCAGCCCGGGCACATGGCATTTACCTTGACCACTGCGGGCAACTCACGGGCGGCAAGAACAGTGAGGCCATTCAAAGCGGCCTTAGCCATACCGTAAGCCCCTCCCCCGCCAAGCCCTTCGGAGAAGCTTCCCCATTCGGAGCTCACATTCACGATGCGACCCCAGCCGCGCGCCGCCATGGATGGGCCGAGTTGCCGAATAAGATCGTATGGGCCGTCAACCATCACCGACATTGCGGTGCGGTAGCCTTCCGGGTCGGCAAGCAAAGGTCGATCGTAGAGCACGCCGGCATTGTTGACGAGGATGTCGAACGTTGTATCCGGCAAATGCCGCGCCTCCGGCACAGCAAGATCGAGGGGTAGGACGCGGTGGTTCGAAGTTACCTCGCCCGGGTCCCGTACACCGATGGTGACCTCGATGCCCTGCGCGGCCAACCCGTCCGAAATCGCAGCACCAATACCGCGGTTACCGCCGGTGACGAGGGCGCGTTTGGCGCGACCGGTGGGCGTCAGGCTCATCGCACTTTCAACGTAGCAAGGCCGATCATGGCGAGGATAAGAGAGACGATCCAGAACCGGATGACGATCTGCGGCTCTGCCCATCCCTTCTTTTCGTAGTGGTGATGGATTGGGGCCATCAGGAAGATGCGTTTTCCGGTCGATTTGAAATACGCGACCTGGATGATGACAGAGAGGGCCTCGACCACGAAGACACCGCCAACGATGGCAAGAACGATCTCGTGCTTTGTGGCCACAGCAATGGCGCCGAGCGCGCCGCCGAGTGCGAGGGAGCCGGTATCCCCCATGAAGACCGCCGCGGGGGGGGCGTTGTACCACAAAAAGCCCAGTCCTCCGCCAATCAGGCCCGCGGAAAAGATCAGAATTTCTCCCGTACCGGGCACATAATGGACGTCTAGGTACTCCGTGAAATCAACGCGGCCAACCGCGTAGGCGATTATCCCGAGCGTGCCTGCCGCAATCATCACCGGCATGATTGCGAGCCCGTCCAGGCCATCGGTGAGATTCACTGCATTGGCCGCGCCAACGATGACGATGAGCGCGAAAGGAATGAAGAGGAGCCCGAGATTAAGGAGCGTGTCTTTGAAAACAGGGAGCGCAAGCTGACCCTGGAGCGCTTGCGGATGAAGATAGAATGCCGCAAGCGCTGCCACCGTGGCGATCATAAAGCCGATGCCCAGCCGCAACCGCCCTGGAACGCCCTTAACATTTTGCTTCGACACCTTCGCGTAGTCGTCCGCAAAACCCACTGCGCCGAAAGCTACAGTGACGAAAAGCACCAGCCATACGAAGCCGTTGTCGAGTCTTGCCCAAAGAAGCGTGGAAACAATGAGCGCTCCAAGGATCAGCGCCCCGCCCATAGTGGGCGTACCGGCTTTGGAGAAATGACTTTCCGGGCCATCGTCGCGGATTGGCTGCCCTTTTCCCTGACGCTTGCGCAGAAGATTGATCAGAGGTCGCCCGAAAAGAAACGCAAACACGAGGGAGGTCATAAACGCCCCTCCGGCCCGGAAGGTTATATACCTGAAAAGGTTGAAAAAATCACCGCCGTCCGAGAGTGCCGTTAACCAATAGAGCATGGGGTCTGCCTCTGCCTTTTTATCGTTACTCTTCGGGGCGCGGATGCCCGAGTTTGCGGATTGCGTCAACGACGCGACTTACTTGGCTGCCCTTAGAGCCCTTGACGAGCACGACATCACCCGCGTCGATGAGGTGATGGGCGTCGGCTGCAGCATCAGCGGCGGTCTCGAACCAGCGGCCGCGCTGCTCAGCCAGAAGTGCGTCGTGAAGATGCTGCATGCGTGGACCCACACAATGGACCTTATTCGCGAGGCCAAGATGGATGTTGCTCGCAAGGGCGGCGTGTTGCTTTGCTTCGTCGGGGCCAAGCTCCAACATGTCGCCCAGTATCGCAACACGCCTGCCACGCAAAACGCGGCCCACATCGTCGGTGGGTGTGGCTGTGGCGAGCACTTCGAATGCTGCTGCCATGGAGGACGGGTTCGCGTTGAACGCATCGTCGATCAGTTCGATGGAAAGCGCCGGGTCGGCGGGGTCGAGGTCAAGCACCTCGCGGGTGCCGCGTCCAGCAGGCGGCTGCCACGTCCCGATGTGGCGTGCGGCCTCGAACGGATCAGCGCCGAGTGCCTTAGCCGTGGCAATCACACCGAGGGCGTTCATCCCGAAATGGCGGCCGGCCGAATTTAGCTTGAGGAGCACCGGCTGACCGTCAATCTCGGTCTCCACGATGGTCCTGTTGCCATGGAGAGAGAGTTTCTTAAGCGGTTGCTCAGCGTTAGTGCCAAACTGGACGATCTGGGCCCCAGCCTCCTGAGCACGGCCCTTCAGAACAGAAGCGTGATCCGTATCAGAGTTCAGAACCGCCGTGCCGCCGGGCTCCAGGCCCTGCACGATGGAAGCTTTCTCCTCCGCGATGCCCGCGAGGTTCTCGAAGGCTTCCAGGTGAGCGGGTGCGATTGCGGTGATCATGACAACGTGCGGGCGCGCCATTTTGGCAAGGGGGGCGATCTCACCCGGAGCGTTCATGCCGATTTCAAGAACGGCAAAGTCCGCGTCCACAGGCATCCGCGCGAGTGTTAGGGGCACGCCCCAGTGGTTGTTGTAAGACGCCTCTGCCACATGGGTTCTACCCTGTGGTTCTAGGACATCGCGAAGCATTTCCTTGCTCGAGGTCTTACCCACGGATCCGGTAATTGCAGCGACCTTTGCACGGGAACGAGATCGGGCGTATTCTCCCATCCTCTCAAGCGCTTGTTGGACGTCTTTCACTTGAAGACATCGCGCCGGATCAACGCCGTCGGGGACGTGGGAGACAAGCGCTGCGGCAGCTCCGTTATCTAACGCCTGCACCACAAAGTCATGGCCGTCCCGAGCGGCTTTCAACGCCACAAACAGGTCGCCCGGCTTTAGGCTGCGCGTGTCGATTGATACGCCCGTCGCGTTCCACTCGCCGGTCACGCCGCCTGTCGCTGTGGCTGCGTCAGCGGATGTCCAAAGGCTCATGCCAACCGTCCCTCAAGGGCTGCGACAGCGATACTGGCCTGCTCCACATCATCAAATGGGAGGACAGCATCGCCCACAATCTGACCGGTCTCATGACCCTTGCCCAAAATCAGAAGCGTGTCGCCGGGATCGAGGGCGTCGACAGCTCGCAGGATTGCTTCGGCCCTGTCGCCGACATCTGTTGCCTCCGGGCAGCCCTCCATGACAGCACGACGGATAAGGGCCGGATCCTCAGAGCGGGGGTTGTCGTCCGTCACAAAGACGACATCGGCGTAGCGCGCAGCAGCCTCGCCCATGAGAGGCCGTTTACCTGCATCCCGGTCGCCGCCTGCGCCAAGAACGCATACGAGCCGGCCAAGGACGTGCGGGCGGATTGCCTTTAGAGCGGTCGCAACCGCATCTGGCGTGTGAGCATAATCGACGAAAATCGCGGCACCACTGTCGCGCGTAGCTGCATGTTCCATGCGTCCGCGCACTGTCTGGAGGTGAGGCATAGCTGCGAACGCCTCCCGCACCGATCCGCCGACTGCAACGGTGAGGGCTGCGGCCAGCACCACGTTTTCGGCCTGAAAGCCTCCAATGAGCGGCAACCGTGCTGTGAACGTCCCGCCACCAAAGGTGACGCGGATGTCTTGGCCTGTGGCGTCAAAGCGTTGCGCTTCGATCTTGAAGTCCGGCTGATGGGCAAAGCGGCCGACGGTGAGGATGCGATAGCCACGTTCCTCTGCGATACCAGCCATATCTGCGGCACGGGGGTCGTCCATGTTTAGGACGGCTGTCCCTTCCTCGCCCAAGACCTCACCGAACAAGCGGGCCTTGGCCTCAAAGTAAGCCTCGAACGTGCCGTGGTAGTCCAGGTGGTCTTGCGTGAAGTTCGTGAAAGCGGCGGCTTTCAGGATCACCCCATCCAAGCGGCGCTGTTCAAGCCCGTGGGACGATGCCTCCATCGCGCCATGGGTCACGCCAGCTTCAGCGGCGGCGGCGAGCGCTCGGTGGAGCGTTATGGGTTCCGGCGTCGTGTGGGCCAGAGGGGCCTCAAAAGAACCCTCAACCCCCGTTGTGCCGAGGTTGATGGCTTGCTTTCCTATGATCTGCCAGAGCTGGCGCGTGAAGGACGCCACGGATGTCTTTCCGTTTGTCCCCGTCACGGCGACCATGGTTGCGGGCTGTGCGCCAAACCAGATCGCCGCTGCCCCAGCGAGAGCACCCCTGGGATCTTCGGTCACAACAAGTGTTGCGGGGTGCTCGCGCAGCGCCTCTTCTGCAAGCTTTGCGCCCGCTGAGTCGGTGAGGATCGCCGTAGCCCCCTGTCGAAGGGCGTATTGCGCGAACTCTCCGCCATGGACGCGACTGCCAGGCAAAGCTGCAAAGAGATAGCCGGGTTTCACCTCACGGCTGTCCACAGCCAGACCTGTCACGGTGGGGGTCTCGCCCCCCTGCCCCGTGAGGCCCAGATCGCTAAGTTGTCTCGACGTCATGTTGGGGGTTCTCCCCCTGAATTATTCACTCGATGTGAGCGTTATACCTTGCAACGTGGCGGGTTCAATCTCGGGGCGCAGCCCGAGGAGAGGTGCCGTGCGGCGAATGAGCTCTGCCGCGACGGGTACGGCCGTCCACCCGGCGGAGCGGCGGGGCTTTTCGCCTGAGGTCTCAACCGGCTCATCGAGGGTGACCACAAGGACGTATTTCGGATCGTCGGCGGGAAAGACGCTGGCGAAGGTAGTGATTGTACGGTCATCATAGTAGCCGCCGCGCGGGCGGGGCTTGTCCGCCGTGCCGGTCTTGCCCCCCACGGCATAGCCGGCAACATCGCCAAAACTCGCCGTACCCTCGGTCACCACACGGCGCAGCATCGCGCGGGCAGCCGCGGATACTTCCGGGCGGACGACTTGTTCGCCAAGCTGCGCGCGGGTCTGTTTCAGAAGCGTGGGTTGAACTTTGCGGCCACCATTTAGGAGGCTCGCATAACCCGCTGCGAGGTGTAGCGGCGACGTTGAGATGCCGTGGCCGTAGCTGATCGTCATTGTCGACAGCTCAGACCAGTTCGACGGGTAGAGCGGCGCGGCCCCCTTGGCCTCGACCATTTCAAGCGGTGTCGGCTCGAGGAACCCGAGCTCCCTCAGGAAGGCCTTTTGCCGTGTGTTTCCGATCTCCATCGCCAGGCGCGCGGTGCCGATGTTGGAGCTTTTCTCGATCACGCGGGTCAGCGTTAGCGTCGGGCCGTAATTCTTGTTCTGGAACTCACCAATGGTGAACCTTCCCCATTTGAGGGGACCTTGAGTGTTCACCTGCGTCTCAGGATTGGCCAGACCGAGCTCCATCGCCTGTGCTGCGGTAAAGATCTTGAAGGCGGAGCCCAGTTCGTAGACGCCCTGTAGGGCCCGGTTGAAGAGCGGGCTATCGCTTTGATCCCCTTCCGTCAGCGGGCGTGGCCGCTCATTCGGATCAAAGTCTGGGAGCGACACAAGGGAAATCACTTCCCCCGTATGGACATCCATCAGGACGGAGGCAGCACCCTTGGCGTTGAAGAGGCGCATTCCTCCATCAAGCACGCGTTCTGCGGCCGCTTGCACAGTCAGATCAAGGGAAAGCTCGAGCGGAGCGCCATCGCGCGCGGGGTCACGAAGGTACTCGTCGAAGTGCTTCTCGACGCCCGCGGTGCCGATAACCTCTGCGCTGTTGACCGCTTCCTTTCCGAAACTGGCCCCACCCAGCACGTGGGCCGCAATGGAGCCGTTGGGGTAAAGGCGCATCTCGCGCGGTCCAAACAGAAGGCCCGGTTCTCCGATGTCGTGGACTGCCTGCTTCTGTTCCGGACTGATCTTTCGTTTGATCCATAGGAATTTACGGTCGCCCGTGAAATCCTTGAGCAGACGTTCGGCATCGAGGTCGGGGAAGATCTTTGTGAGATCCGCTACTGCCTTCGCCGGGTCGATCAAGTCTTGCGGGTGCGCGTAAAGGCTGTGCGTATCAAAGTTCGTGGCAAGCACGCGTCCGTGCCGATCCACGATATCCGCGCGCTGCGCGATGATCTGGCTTGTGGTGGCCGTGGCACGAGGCTCCACCGGCTCAGACACTGCGAGCAGGGTCATACGCGCACCGATCAATGCGAACCCAGCCAGGAAAAAGAGGCCCAGAACGATCAGGCGCCCTTCCGCCATCTCACGGGACTTGTCACGCATCACCTCGTGGCGCTTGCGGATGTTCTCTCTCTCTATCCAATCGGGGTTTTCGCCGTTCTGGCGAGCACCGAGGATACGCGCCAGGGGACGAAGCGGGGTACGGATCATCTCGCCAGTCATTCAGAGCGCTCCATGACGTCGACGGGATCCGTGATGGGCAGACCTGAGACAGGAAGCTCCGGCAGGTCTGGGCGCGGGTATGCGATCTGATCGATTGCGCCGAACTGTTCTGGCGCCAACGGCAGAAGCTCAAGGCGCGGATAGTTTAGCTCCGCCAGATCGCGAAGGCGGTCGGGGCGATTAAGGTAGGCCCATTCAGCCTTGAGAACGGCCACACGGGACCGGGCTGCGGCAATGTCCTGGTGGAGACTCTCGACCTTCGCGATGCTTTCCTGCGTGCGGTAATTCTCAGAATACGCCCAGAATGCCAGGCCCATGACGGCGAGAGCGCACAGAGAATAAAGAAATGATTTCAACGACGTGCCTCCGGCAATTGGGGCAGCCCGAGGGCTTTGGGGTTGGGCGCTTCGGCCATTTCTTCGGTGCGCCGTGCAATCCGGAGCTTGGCAGAGCGAGCCCGAGGGTTGGCCGCGACTTCGTCCGGCGTTGGCTCAACCGCTTTGCGCGTGACTGCTGCAAAGGGCGATGGCGAAGCTTCTGTCGCCGGGGCGTAGCGGTTGCCTGAGGGTGCGCGCCCACCCCGAAGCTGGAAGAAGCGCTTGACGATGCGGTCTTCCACGGAATGGAAGGTCACAACCGCGAGGAGGCCACCGGGCTTCAGCGCGCGTTCAGCCGCCATGAGTCCCTCAAACAGCTCTTCATATTCGTTGTTCACTGCAATTCGGAGCGCTTGAAAGCTGCGCGTTGCGGGATGCGATTGACCGGGCTTCGGGCGAGGCAGGCTTTTCTCAATAATCTGGACAAGGGCCAGCGTGGTCACGATGGGCGCGTCTTGCCGGGCGCGCACGATCGCGCGGGCAATGCGTCGGGAGGCGCGTTCTTCGCCGTAGTGAAAGAGGATATCAGCGAGCTCCGCCTCACTGGCGTCCGCGATGATGTCTGCGGCGGAGCGGCCTGCTTGGCTCATCCGCATGTCGAGGGGACCGTCTTTCATGAATGAGAAGCCTCGATCCGCTTGATCGATCTGCATGGAAGAGACGCCGAGGTCGAGGACGACGCCATCTACCCTCGAAGCGTGGTCATCAAGGTTGGAGAAGGTAGCTTCCACCATCGTGACGCGTTGATCCGTCCAGTCGGCGGCCATTTCGAACACGGTTGGGTCGCGGTCTATTGCGATGACACCTTCCGCGCCCGCCTCCAGTAAACCGCGCGTGTAGCCGCCCGCGCCAAAAGTGCCGTCTACCCACTGCCCGTGAATAGGCGCGCACAAGCTCAGGATTGGATCAAGGAGGACGGGAATGTGTGGCGCGGCAGCGGACATCCCCTAACCCTGTGGCCCGTCAAGGAAGGAAAGTGGGTCAAAATCCTCTGGCAGCTCATCCAGGAACGCCTCGGTCTTGGAGAGCTCCTCAGCCTCGTAAGTCTCGGGCTTCCACACTTGGAAGGTATCCCCTGCAGCGATGAAGAAGGCCTCGCCCTCTAGCCCAATTTTCGCACGAAGCTTGGCGGGAAGAACGATGCGACCTGTCTCATCCACATTGGTGGGCAGTGACTGGCCGTGAAAGAGTTGCTGGAGGACCTTGCGCTCCCGCGACCCACGCGGCAGTGCGTCGATTTTCTCGTCAACCTCAGCGATGGCATCCATCGTATAGCATTCGAGGTACTTTCGACGGTGGTCGCCGTACACAATAACCAACTCTGGGTTGCGATCAGGCTCCCAGGATGGGTCGCCGGCCTCAAGCACACGGCGAAAATGGGCCGGGATAGACACCCTGCCCTTCGTATCCACCTTGTGGTGGCTTTCGCCTCTGAACCTGCGCGCCACGCCGGCCCTTCCTTCGCTTCAGGCCATTCACGGCCCTGTTTTCCATCCCCAGAAAAGGAAACGGCGGATCAGACTGCTGCCACTGTCTAATCCGCCGCCCTCGTCCCGCTGTGCGGGATGTCCAGCTGCGCGCGCCACCTGGGGGGATGTCTGCTCGCTCGCGCGCCGGATCTCTTGGTCGAATGTGAGCTGCCTGTATGAAACCTGCGATGTTCTTTCCGCTGGTGGGGTTCTTTGCGCCCCGATTGAGTACTTGCTCGCCTTCGATGT
>JBCCPQ010000041.1:0-13150 GCA_039024825.1 Pseudomonadota bacterium | reverse complement strand
GGAAACTTGGCCTTCCAGGAGGTCAGCTTGTCGCCAATCCCATCCCACCTGAAGCGGAAATCCCGCGTTCTCGTATCGATCCAATCATCGCGACCGCATTGGCGGAGGCGGAGGCTGAAGACGTTACCGGCAAAAGCGTCACACCATTCCTTCTTGCACGAATTTTTGAGCTGACGGACGGCGCGTCCCTGAGTGCGAATATCGCTCTGGTGCTGAACAATGCGCGCGTTGCTGCGCGGATTGCTCGGGCTCTGGCTCTGCTGCGACGCGGCATGTTGTGAACCGTCGCCCTTCCGCTTAAGTAGCGGTGACAACTCCAAGAGATCCGCCCGTTCCATGGCCACCCCGTTTGACGATCCCAAACCCAAGCGCCGGTCCGGCTTTTTCGCGGGTTTGAGATCCAATTTCCTGACGGGCCTTGTGGTGATCGCGCCCATCGGCCTGACGATCTGGCTGATCTGGGCCGTGGTGGGCTGGATTGACGGTTTTGTGCTGCCCCTCATCCCTGACGGCTATACGCCTGACGTTCTGCTGCGCCGTCTTCTCGGGCCGTGGGTGCGCGAGTTGCTTGGCATGGAAGGTCCCATCGACCCAGCGTTCGCGCCGCGCACGATCCGGGGCGTGGGCGTGGTCATCTTTCTCGTTTTCACGATCCTCGTGGGATGGATCGCCAAGGGATTTATCGGCCGCTCACTCCTGCGCCTGGCTGAAAGCCTGGTGGAGAGCATTCCCGTCATCCGCTCCATCTACGGCGGCGTGAAGCAGATCGCCGAGACGGTCTTCAATCAGACCGACACGAGTTTCGACAAAGCCTGCATCGTCGAGTACCCGCGCAAGGGGATTTGGGCCATCGGCTTTATCTCCACCGACGCCAAGGGCGAAGTGGCAAAGAACAATCTTGCGGATAGCCCGCTCGTTTCTGTCTTTGTGCCAACGACGCCCAACCCAACGTCTGGCTTTCTGCTCTTCTTTCCGAAGGATGACGTGATTGAGCTCGACATGAGCGTCGAAGACGCGGCCAAGCTCGTGATCTCCGCGGGTCTCGTCTATCCCAATGGCAAGGGCGGCGCGGAGACCACGGACCCAAGCCACACGTGATCCCGGAAGCAGAAAGCATCGCCGGCTTCGTGACCGGCTTCCTGACAGGTGCCGCGCTTATTCTCGCCATCGGGCCGCAGAATGCGCTGGTTCTGCGGCAGGGACTGCTGCGGGAGCATGTGGGCCCTCTGGTTGCTTTGTGCATTGCCGCTGATGTGGCGCTGATTTTTGCCGGGGTCGCAGGCTTTGGTGCCGTTGTGGCGCTCGTGCCTTGGTTGCCAAGAGTCATGCTTTGGGCCGGGGCGGCATTCCTGGTGTGGTACGGGCTCAGTCGTCTTTGGGCCGCATGGCAGGGCATGTACGCACCCGAAGAGGCCATGGGTGCAACGTCGCTGCGGCAGGTGCTTCTGACCTGCGCGGCGTTTACCTTTCTCAATCCCCACGTGTACCTTGATACCCTCGCCTTGATGGGGGCGATCTCCACTCAGTTTTCGACGGTTTCAGCGAAGATTGCCTACGCGCTGGGTGGATCGCTCTCGTCTATCGTGTTCTTCACTGCCCTTGGATATGGAGCGAGACTACTGGCGCCCATCATGCGGTCTGCAAGGGCATGGCGTCGGCTCGATGTTTTGATCGGGCTCGTCATGCTGGCTCTCGCGGCGAAACTTCTTCTCGGGAACTAAGGCGGGCGCGAGTTCCTCGCAGGATTTCGGTCTGCTCTCTCTCAGGAATTCGGGATCCTAATCGAACATTGCTTTGAGGTTGATCGAGCTTTCCTGCCCCACTTTATCGGCGTCTTCGCGTAAAAACTTCTCGGCTGCCGCCCGGCCTGCCTCTTTGAGCTTGTGAAGGATAATCGGTGACGGCACCGTTTTTGTGGCGACCGACAGCTCATTCATCAGGGCGTCATCGGCAATCATATGGACCTTGACGTCCTTCATCGCGCCCGCGGGCATGCGCCCTTCCGAGATAAGCCGTTTCACAAAAGCGATGGCGCGCAGTTCGCGGAGAAGCGAGGTGTTAAAGCTGATCTCGTTGATCCTGTTCTGGATCTCTTGCGGGGTCTTTGGAATATCAACGCGTTCCAACGGATTGATATTCACAATGACGACGTCATCGGGAAATGGCGGCTCAAAAAGCGGATAAAGGGCGGGATTGCCCGTATAGCCGCCGTCCCAATAGGCCTCCTTGCGACCGGTGTCCGGGTCGTCAATCTCTACCGCCTGAAACAGCGTCGGCAGGCAGGCCGATGCCATGATGGCGTCTGTCGTGATCTGATCCCCGGTAAAAAGTCGGATCTTGCCGGTTCGGACATTTGTCGCGCAGACGAAGAGCTCCGGTCCGCCGTCCGCGCAAACGCGGGTGTAGTCAAACGCCTCGACGATGTCGGTCAGCGGGTTGCGATAGAACGGCCCATAGCCGTAGGGCGACAGCATGCGCGTGGCCGCGTCTGTCATCGCGTACGGCAGGGAGTATTCGATAGACTTCGAAACCAGTCCCGGAAGAAAAGGCTCAAACCACGGCGTAAACCGTTCGTCCGTGATCGCGCCGACATCTTCCCAAAGGCCGGTGAGCCTTTCCCTCGCGGCCTCTCGACCGCCCTGTAGGAGACCGGCTTTCATGGCCGCACCGTTCAGCGCGCCCGCAGATGTGCCGGAGACGGCGGCGATCTCAAGTTCGGGTTCTTCGAGCAACCGATCGAGCACACCCCAGGTGAACGAGCCGTGGGCGCCTCCGCCCTGGAGCGCGAGGTTGATCCGCATCAGAGGGCCGTCCAGCCACCATCGACAGAGATCGTCGTCCCGGTGATTTGCGCGGCGTCATCGCTGCACAGAAACGCGGCCACGCCGCCGAGTTGATCGGTCGTCGCGAATTCTTTTGAGGGCTGGCGGTCAAGGATCACTTTTTCGATCACCTCTTCCTCTGTCATGTCGTACTTCTTGGCCGTGTCAGGGATCTGGGCCTCCACCAAAGGTGTTTTTACATAGCCGGGGCATATGGCGTTGGCGGTTATTGGTTCCTTGGCCGTCTCAAGCGCCACGACCTTGGTCATCCCCACAACTCCGTGCTTGGCGGCGACATAGGCGCTTTTGTAGGGCGATGCGGTGAGGCCATGGGCCGAGGCGACATTGATCACCCTGCCCCAGCCCGCTGCACGCATGATCGGAAGCGCCGCAGCGGTGGTGTGAAAGGCTGAAGACAGCATGATCGCGATGATGGCGTCCCATTTTGCGACCGGGAATTCGTCGATGGGGGAGACATGCTGGATGCCTGCATTGTTGATGAGCACGTCGCAGCGCCCAGCTTTCTCAATCAACGCACGCGCCGCGTCACCATTAGAGAGATCTGCCTGGATATACCGCGCTTTTGTGCCTGTTTCCTCGGATATCTCACCGGCGAGGTCATGATCTTCCGGGTTGTCGGTGTAGGAGTTCAAAACAACGTTCATCCCCTCCTGCGCGAGACGCCACGCGATCCCTAAACCGATCCCAGAATTAGATCCGGTGATTACGGCGGTTTTTCCTTCGAAGTTCATGGCTTGCGCTCTCGGTCCGTGGCTATGCTGCAGTTGCAAGATGCGGGACCGAGCCGGACGCGTCTAGATCGTGAGAACGCACGCTTATTGAGAAGCATGTTACTGAGCGCGGTGTCGAAGGCGCTGACTACAGGTTCGTCAGTTGCAAAAAAAAACGCCGGCACGAGGCCGGCGTTAAGTCATTGAGGCAGGTTTCATACAGGCAAGAAACCTATCGAGCAGTGACTTTTGTATAGGCAATCCCGCGCCACAGGTAAAGCTAAGAGTTTGAAAAGCGTGCAGGGCGCTCGTAACGTCTGTGCAAGCAAAACAAGGGTTCACAGGGATTGTTGCCGATATGCGACCAGATTTTTTCTTCTCACTGAGGGCATTTACCGCCGCCGTCGCGCTTTGCGTCCTTCCGGGATTCGCAGGCGCAGAGGGGCATGGTGGGCCCAAGCATGGCATAGCTATGTATGGTGAGCCCGCCCTCCCCCATGATTTTGTGTCTTTGCCCTACGCCAACCCAAATGCGCCCAAGGGCGGGCGCATCATTCAAGGCGAAGGTGGCAGCTTCGACAGTCTGAACCCCCACATCCGGAAAGGCTCCGTTCCCTGGCAGCTCCGCTTCCTTGCGTATGAGAGCTTGATGGGCCGGTCTTGGGACGAACCTTTCACGCTTTACGGCCTCCTGGCCGAATCAATCGAGACCCCGGACGATCGCTCATGGGTCGAATTCACCCTGCGCGAAGAGGCGCGATTCTCCGACGGTTCCCCGGTAACGGTCGAAGATGTGATCTGGTCCTACGAAACGTTGGGGACGGTTGGCCATCCGCGATACGCGTCATTCTGGGGCAAGGTGGAGAGCATCGAGGAAACCGGGCCGCGCAAGGTTCGAATCACCTTTAACACTGAGGACCGTGAGCTTGCCCTCATCGCAGGCATGCGGCCGATCCTGAAGAAGGCTCAGTGGGATGGCCGTGACTTCACCGAGTCCGGGCTGGAGCCACCGATTTCGTCAGCACCCTATGTCATCGCGGATTGGGAAGCGGGCCGCTTCGTCTCCCTTCAGCGGAACCCCGACTATTGGGGGAACGATCTGAATCTCCGGCGGGGCACCAATAACCTCGATGAGATCCGTATGGAGTTCTACGCGGACGGCGCTGTGATGTTTGAGGCTTTTAAGGCTGGCGAGCTCTCGACCCACCGTGAATTCAATGCAGAAAAGTGGGCAACGCAGTTCAATTTTCCAGCCGTGCAGAGCGGTGCCGTCGTCCTGAGCGAGATCCCCAATGACCGCCCCTCCGGCCTCACCGGGTTCGTTATGAACACGCGCAACCCGGTTTTCGACGACTGGCGCGTGCGCCAGGCGATGATTGAGGCATTCAATTTTGAGTTCATCAACGAGACCATGACTGGCGGCCGTCAGGAGCGCATTGTGAGCACCTTCGGTGGCTCCGTCCTCGGCATGTCGACAGGTCCCGCGGAGGGCCGCGTGGCCGAACTTCTTGCGCCGTTCGCCGCTGACCTCCCGCCGGGCGTCCTTGAAGGGTACACTCTGCCCGTTTCCGACGGGTCCGAGCGCAATCGCGGTGGCATCCGAAACGCGACGCGCCTTCTGGAGGAGGCCGGTTGGACCGCTCAAGACGGTGTTCTTCAGAATGCTGACGGTGAGCCCCTCACCTTCACAATCCTCCTAAAAGTCGGTGCGACCGAGAACGAAACCATGATCGACATGTATGTCGAGGCGCTATCGCGCTTGGGCATCACGCCTACCATCGAGAAGGTGGACACCGCCCAGCATAAGGAACGCATAACCGCCTACGATTTTGACATGGCTTACTATCGGCGCGGTGTGTCGCTTAGCCCAGGCAATGAGCAATACCTCTACTGGGGTGCCGCCGGTGTGACAGAACCCGGCACACGGAACCTCATGGGAATGGACGTGCCTGCCGCGGAAGCGATGATCGATGCGTTCCTCACCGCTGACAGCCAGGATGAGTTCCGTGCCGGCGTCAAAGCTCTCGACCGGATCATCATGGCAGGGCGCTACGTCATTCCGATCCAGCACTTTTCAACCGGCCGGATCGCCCATGCCAAAGAGCTTCGTTTTCCGGAACGTCTGCCGATGTATGGAGACTGGATTGGGTTTCAGCCCGACGTCTGGTGGTACGAGGAGTAGCACAAGGCGCGGGTCCCACGGGGCGCTGTCATATGCCTGTTACATGGCCCGCCTACCGCGCGAGTCATGAACATACTCGTCCTTTGCACGGGCAATTCTGCTCGCTCCATCCTGCTTGAATACATCCTGCGCGACCAGTCAGATGGCCGGGTTCAGAGTTTTTCCGCGGGCTCCAAGCCTTCTGGCCGCGTCCATCCGCAATCCATCACGTTGCTTACCCGCATGGGCCTTGATCCTTCCGCGGCTCGCTCGAAAAGCTGGGATGAGTTCGGGGACCCCACCGCCATGGTCATGGACGCTGTTATTACTGTCTGCGGATCTGCCGCCGGGGAAGAGTGTCCGATCTGGCCGGGAGCGCCTGTTCGCGCTCACTGGGGCGTGGAAGATCCCGCAGCCGCTGCCAAAAGTGACTGGGACGAAGCCTTTCAAACTGCATACGACATTCTGGAGCGTCGCGCGCAGGCATTTCTTGCGCAGGACATCGAAGCGATGGAGAAGGCAGCGCTCACTCACGCGCTGAAAGAAGCAGGCCAGATCCAATGATCCGCACATATATTGCCGAAGCGCTCGGCACGGCGCTCCTCCTTGTGGGGGTAGTAGCCTCAGGCATCATGGCCGAAACACTGACTGACGATACCGCCCTCGCCCTCCTTGCAAATGCCGTGGCCACGGGCGCAATGCTCTACGTTATCATCACCTGCCTAGGGCCAATCTCAGGCGCGCATTTTAATCCGGCAGTCACCCTCGCGTTCTTCCTGAGGAAGGAGGTCACGGCGGCCACCGCTCTCGCGTTCGTCGCCTGCCAGATCGCGGGCGGCCTTGCGGGCGTTGCAGCTTCCCATGCGATGTTCGACCAGGCATTCTTCCAGCTGTCCACGACCGAGCGCGCAAGCGCTGGCCTCTGGATTTCAGAAGCGATCGCGACGTTTGGCCTTCTCTTTGTGATTTTCGGCGGTCTGCGCGCCCAACCGGCGGCCGTCCCCGCCCTCGTGGCTTTCTACATCACCGGCGCATACTGGTTCACGAGCTCAACCAGCTTCGCCAATCCCGCAGTCACGATCGCGCGGAGTTTCACGGACACGTTCGCAGGAATCTACCCGGCTCATGCGCCTGCGTTTATCGCGATCCAACTCGCCACGGCGGCAATCGCAACACCACTACTGGCCCACCTCTTCGCGGACGACTGACCTTCATCTTTCCGAAAGTACCTCGGGGTCTGGGGCAGCGCCCCAGCCGATCTTTCAGTTGAGCGATGTTACCCAAAGAATGTTGGCATCCTCCGCGGATACGCTGATCACATTGTGCCCCATAGTCGCGTCGTAGTACGCGGAATCCCCGCGCTTCATCTCAACGGGCTCGTAGAACTCGGTATAGAGCCGCACGACCCCTGTAAGGACGTAGAGGAACTCCTCCCCGTCATGGCGGACCCATCCGTCGAATTCTTCAACCGAACGCGCTCTGACCCGTGCACGATAAGGCAACATCTGCTTTTTCGTAAGCGCGCCCGCGAGGATCTCATGCTCATAGGTTGCCGTTGGATGGGCACCGCCTTCTCCGGACACAGTCACTGCCATGCGTCCATTGACCTGGCTCCGCGACGGTGGCGTGAAAAGCTGGGGCACGGAGATTTCGAGCCCGACTGCGAGCTTCTTTAGCGCGTCATACGTGGGCGACATTTGCCCGTTCTCGATCTTAGAGAGCGTCGAACGCGCCAGACCCGCCTGTTGCGCGGCCTGCTCCAGTGTCCAGTCGCGCGCCTTGCGAAGTTCGCGAACGCGCAGACCCAGGTCAAGCGGCTGCGCGACCTCTGCCTCGCCACTTTCGCGGGCAATTCGAATTATCGCTGTGGGATCATTGAGGGTCTCTGACATGACGCCCTTGTCTAGTAAGCCAGCCCATGGCTTGCAACCGCCGCCCGCGAGGCCTAGCGAGTTGGATATGGAGACCTGCCCCTCCCCCTTTAATCTTGCGGCTTATGTGCTGTCGCGCGCGTCCGCGCAGCCGGACAAGATTGCGCTCGCGATACTCGGGTCCACACGGGCGGAGCGCTGGAGCTACGAGAAACTGGACGCAGCCGTGCGCGGCGTCGGGCGCGGGCTTTTGGAAGCGGGGCTTGAGCCTGGCGATCTTTTTCTTTTGCGCCTGGGAAATGGTGTTGCCTTCCCCCTGGCCTATCTGGGCGCAATCGCCGTTGGCATCGTGCCGGTTCCAACCTCAGCCCAGCTCACGCGCGCCGAACTTGACGCAATGTGCGCTCAGGTCGACCTTGCCTCGATGGTGGTGGCCGAGGGGCTTGCGACACCCTCAAGGACCATCAAACCCATCTCTGAGGACGCGCTCATGGAGATGTCGAAGGGTCGGCCTGCCGATTACGCCCTGGGCGACCCCGAGCGTCTTGCTTACATCGTGTTCACCTCTGGCACAGGCGGGCAGCCCAAGGCGGTGGCCCATGCTCACCGAGCGATATGGGCGCGTCGCATGATGTTTGAAGACTGGTACGGGCTTCGAGATGACGACCGCCTCCTCCACGCGGGTGCACTTAACTGGACATTTACGCTGGGAACCGGGCTCCTCGATCCTTGGACCGTGGGGGCCACGGCTCTTATTCCGGCGGAAGGCGTGCCGCTCAGCACACTTCCGCTTCTCCTAAAGCGCCACGATGCAACACTTTTCGCGGCAGCGCCGGGCGTTCTACGCAAGCTTCTTGGTGCGCCTCGTGCCCTCGATTTACCAAAACTCAGGCACACGCTGACCGCCGGGGAGCATTTGCACCCCGAGCTCCGTGCTGCGTGGGAGGTTGCCACGGGACGGGGGCTTTATGACGCGTTCGGGATGACGGAATGTTCCACCTTTTTGTCCGCGAGCCCCGGTGGTGCGCGGTCTCTGACGCCCCAGCGCGGTCGCAGGGTTGCTCTCCGCCCCGATGGCACGATTGCCCTGCATCGCGCGGAGCTCGGGCTCATGCTGGGCTACTTCGAGGCTGGCGCCTTGGATTTGCCGCTGACAGAAGATGGCTTCTTCCTCACATCGGACCGCGGCAGCGCAGGTGCAGACGGGACCATCACCTATGAGGGCCGCGTCGGCGACATGCTCAACCCCGGTGGCTACCGTGTGAGCCCCCTCGAGGTCGAAGCCACTCTCATGGCCTATGCGCATGCGGGTGACGTTGCCGTGACAGAACTTCGAAATGGTGCGGCGACATACCTTGCTGCCTGCTACACAGGCGACGCCTCTCAAGAAGACCTGTCCAGCCACGCCGCCGCCTGCCTTGCCCGTTACAAGCAACCCCGTTTGTGGCGACAGGTGGAGAGCCTTCCGCGTGGCCCCAATGGCAAGCTTTCTCGGCGCGCCCTCCCCGACCTTTTCAAGGATGATCCATGATCAAGCTCGACATCATATCCGACCCGATCTGCCCGTGGTGCTACATCGGCAAGACCCAGCTTGATCGCGCCCTGAAGGAGGTGCCAGATCACCCGTTTACGATCGAATGGCATCCATTTCAGCTCAACCCCGACATGCCTGCGGGCGGCATGGACCGTGCGGAGTATTTGGAACGTAAGTTCGGCGGCAAGGAAAACGCGGTGAACGTCTATGGACAGATTGCCCGCCACGCTGAAGACATCGGGCTTGAAGCGAACCTTGGCGGGATCAAACGCACTCCCAATACCGTCGATGCCCACCGCTTGATCCACTGGGCCGGTATCGAACAGCGCCAGACATTTGCGGTAGACGCCCTCTTTAAGGCCTACTTTGTCGAGAACCGCGATATTGGGGACCATGAGGTGCTCGCTGATATCGCCGATGGCATTGGCATGGACGCCGCCGTGGTTTTGAAATTACTCGCGACCGAGGAAGATGCACCGATGATCCGCGACCGAGACGCGCATTCACGCGAGATGGGCATAACAGGCGTGCCGACCTTCATCGTCGCGGGCAAGCACGCAGTTCCTGGGGCGCAACCACCGGAGCTTTGGGCTAAGGTCATCGGCGAGATCATGGAACAGGTCGGCGATGGTTGAGACCGTAGGTCGTCCCTTGCGTGATGCGCCAACAACGAAGGGCCCCACGTTCCGCTTCGTGGCGCTCATGGCCTATCTCATCTCGTGCGTGGCGCTTGGGATAGACCTCATGCTCGCGTCGCTTCCTGAGATCGGGGCAGAGCTTTCGCCAGCAGCGCCGGAGAACGCGACGCTTGTGATGGGCGCGTTCTTCCTCGCGCTTGGCGTTTCTACCTTCTTCGTAGGACCCCTCCTTGATGCGTGGGGCCGACGCCCGGTCATCCTCGGTGGGCTTGGCCTTTACGCACTCGGTGCGTTGCTCAGCTGGCTCGCTCCGTCGCTCACGCTCATGCTGTTGGGGCGCGCGCTCATGGGGATCGGGGCTGCGGCCCCGCGCGTAGGTGTGCAAGCTATCATCCGTGACCGCTACGAAGGGCGGCAGATGGCGGCGACGATCTCCATTGTGATGATGATCTTCACCCTTGTGCCCGGTGTTGCACCCGTCTTGGGCGCATGGGTTGCCGACGCAGCCGGATGGCGTGCGGTATTTTTCGTCTTCGTGCTCTTTGGGCTCACGGGCGCGGTCTGGTTCGCCTGGCAACAGCCAGAAACGCTGGCTGAGGTGCACCCTCTGAGCCTGCGCACATGGACGCAAGAGATTGCGGGCGCGTTCCGGCTGCGGGTGTTCCGTCAGTCCCTTCTCATTCAGCTTTTCACCTTCGCGTCGCTCTACGGGTTCCTGACGGCAGGACCGACGATTTTCACCGACGCCTACGGCATTCCGACGCTCTATCCCTACATCTTTGGGGTCGTCTCGCTATCGGGTGCTGGCGCGGCTTTTGCCAACGCGCGCCTCGTCAAGCGATATGGGATGGTCAAGCTCTCCCGCTGGGGGCTCATCGTCTACACAATTATCAACTTGGTGAGCCTTGGGGCCATGGCAGCCGGCGCCGGGCTGGCAAGCTTTTTGGCGCCCATGTTCATGGGGTTCTTTGTACTGGGCTTTGCCATCGGCAACTCGCAGGCATTGGCGCTGCAGCCGCTGGGTCATATCGCTGGCACAGCCTCTGCAACGCTTGTGGCTGCGGCGACTGTGGGCGCGGGCTTACTCGCGGCGCCGCTGCCCTTGATCTTCGGCTCTGCGCCCATGCCCTTTATCGCGTCGACCACACTCTTTGGGGCTGCAGCACTCTGGAACGCGCTCCGGCTGGAGCCGGACTAAGTCCCTTCCTTCGCAGGGGTCTTGGCTTTGAATGTCCCTGCCTTTTCGGCGAGGTCGCGGGCGATAGCGAAGGCACCTTTGATCTTGTCACTGTCTTTTTGCCAGTCGCGGCGGACGACAATCTTGTTGTCTTTCACCTTGGCGAGACCACGCTGGTCCTGAATAAACTCGACCAGGCCTTCAGGAGAGGCGAACTTATCGTTGTGAAACTGGATCGTCGCGCCTTTGGGCCCGCCATCGAGCTTTGCGATCCCCGCACGTTTACACATCGCTTTGATGCGCACGACCAGGAGGAGTGTGTTGACCTCCTTCGGCAGCTTCCCAAACCGGTCAATGAGCTCTGCCGCAAAACCCTCAAGCTCCACTTTGGTCGTCAGGCCACTCAGGCGCCGGTAGAGACCCAGCCGCACATCCAGGTCAGGCACGTAGTCTTCGGGGATGAGCACAGGCACCCCGAGATTGATCTGGGGTGCCCATTGGTCGTTATCTTCCAGCATCTCAGTCTCGCCGGAGCGGATCTTGGCAATCGCCTCCTCCAGCATCTGCTGATACAACTCATATCCCACGTCGCGCATCTGGCCGGACTGCTCCTCGCCCAAGAGGTTGCCCGCGCCGCGGATATCAAGGTCCTGAGAGGCCAGCGTAAACCCCGCACCCAAGCTGTCGAGGGAGCCCAGAACGCGCAGTCGCTTCTCCGCCGTGGGTGTGAGCGGCGCGCGCGGCTTTGTGGTAAGGTAGGCATAAGCGCGTGTTTTGGAGCGCCCGACGCGGCCGCGGATCTGGTAGAGCTGACTTAGTCCAAACATATCCGCGCGGTGCACAACCATCGTGTTGGCTGTTGGAATGTCCAAGCCCGACTCCACGATCGTTGTGGCCAGCAACACGTCAAACTTGCCGTCGTAGAAGGCGTTCATGCGGTCATCGAGATCACCTGCCGCAAGCTGGCCGTGGGCGATGACATAAGTCACCTCCGGCACCTCGCGCTTGAGCCAGTCCTCCATTTCCGGCAGGTCGGCGATGCGGGGAACGACAAAGAACGACTGCCCGCCCCGGTAGTGCTCACGCAGAAGCGCCTCTCGCAGGGTGACGGTATCGAACTCGCTGACGTAGGTGCGGATAGCCAGACGGTCTACGGGCGGCGTGCCGATGATACTGAGGTCCCGCACACCTGACAGCGAGAGCTGCAGTGTTCGTGGGATCGGGGTCGCGGTCAGCGTCAGCACGTGGATGTTGGAGCGCAGCTGCTTCAGCCGCTCTTTGTGCCCCACGCCGAAGCGCTGCTCTTCGTCTATGACGAGCAAGCCCAGATTGTTGAATTTGACCTGCTTCGCGAGCACCGCATGGGTCCCGACAACGATGTCGACGGAGCCCTTAGCGAGCCCTTCCCGCGTTGCCGACGCTTCCTTTGCGCCGACAAATCGCGAAAGCGGCCGGACGTTGATCGGGAAACCGCGGAAACGCTCCATAAAGCTCTGGGCATGTTGGCGCGCGAGCAACGTCGTGGGCGCCACGACCGCTACCTGCACCCCTGACATGGCTGCCACAAAGGCCGCACGCATCGCGACCTCGGTCTTTCCAAAGCCCACATCGCCACAGACCAACCGGTCCATGGGTTGGCCGGCCACCATGTCTTCCAGCGTGGCTTCAATCGCGCTGAGCTGATCGTCCGTCTCGGTGTAGGGAAAGCGCGCGCAGAACGCGTCCCACATGCCTGGCGGCGGATCGAGGATCGGCGCTTTGCGCAACGCGCGCTCCGCCGCGACCCGGATGAGCCGCTCCGCCATCTCACGGATGCGTTCTTTGAGCTTGGCCTTTTTGGCCTGCCATGCGCCTCCCCCAAGGCGGTCGAGCAGGCCCTCTTCATGGCCAAACTTGCTCAGTAGCTCGATGTTCTCCACTGGGAGGTAGAGCTTGGAGCGTTCGGCGTATTCCAGGAGAATGCACTCATGGGCCGCGCCAGCAGCCGTCACAATCTCGAGGCCTTTGAAGCGCCCAACACCGTGATCGACATGTACAACGAGATCGCCGGGAGAGAGGGATTGCGTTTCGGTGAGGAAGTTTTCGGCCCGTCGCTTTCGCTTCGTTTGCCGGATCAGGCGATCGCCTAGGACGTCCTGTTCAGAGATGACGCAGATCTCAGGCGTTTCAAAGCCGTGCTCAAGGGCCCACACAGCGAGGTAAATGCCGCGTCCTTT
>JBCCPQ010000040.1:0-13341 GCA_039024825.1 Pseudomonadota bacterium | reverse complement strand
GGCCGAAAGGGGATAGACGCATCTTCTCGTCCTTTCGTCCGGCGCCGTGTTTCCTCAGCGACAACGGCCTTCAGGAGAGCGATCATGTCAGTGCCGCCGCTAAGATGTTCATCCTCAAAGAAGGAGCCTTGAACATCTCCTCCCTCGCGCCGAACATTGCGAAGGTGGAGAAAATGGACCGAGGGACCAAGCCGTTCCATCATACCTGGAAGATCGTTGTCCGGGCGCGCGCCAAGCGAACCAGAGCACAAAGTAACCCCGTTCGCAGGGCTGGAGACGTCGTCGAGGATCGCCTGATAGTCTGCTTCTGTGGACATCACGCGCGGCAGTCCCATGAGCGAAAAAGGGGGATCGTCCGGATGGCAGCACAGGCGCAGGCCGAGGCGCTCAGCAGTTGGAACGACCTCCCCCAAGAAGTCGATGAGATGCGTCCGCAGCCTCTCCGCGTCTATGTCGCCGTACATCGACAAATGGGCGCGAATATCATCTAGCGAGAATCCCGCCGCAGCACCCGGGAGGCCGCAAGTGACTGTTTTGGCGAGCTCGCTTTTCCGCGCGTCTGTCATTTGTGAGACGCGCTCTGATGCGGCTTCTTGCGTCTGTGCATTGTAGTCCAAAAAAGCGCCGTCTCGGGCCAGAATGTGCAAATCGAAAGCTGCGAAGTCGATCCAGTCAAAGCGCATGCACGTGGCCCCGTTTGGTCGCCGATGGGCGAGGTCCGTTCGGGTCCAGTCGAGGACGGGCATGAAGTTGTAGCAGATGACCTTGATCCCAGCCTCCGCGAGCGCGGTGAGGCTTGCCCTATACGCCTCAAGATGTGCGCGCCAATCACCGTCCTGTCGCTTGATGTCCTCTGAGACGGGAAGACTCTCCACTACGTCCCAGGAGAGGCCCGACGGAGTTCCGTCGTCAAACCGTGCAACTGTCGCTTGCCGTTCAGCGATCTCCGATGCCGTCCACTCCACGCCTGCTGGAAGGTGGTGAAGAGCGGTGACGATGCCTTCCGCCCCGGCCTGCGCGATGTCGCGAATGCTCACGAGGTCTGGTGGCCCGAACCAACGCCATGTTTGTCTCATCTCTGTCCTCCCGCGCCCAGCCTAAGTCCCTATCCTTGCGGCGCAAGCACACGATCGTGACCCGGGCCACTGGCCATGGGAGGAGGCTTGCGGCTAGAAGCGCTGAAAGGAACGGATGGGTCATGGATCAACACCCACTTACGCGCGATCTCGTGTTTATCGGCGGCGGTCATACTCACGCATTGGTGCTGCATGAATGGGCTATGAACCCGCTGCCCGGCACGCGGATAACGGTCATCAATCCGGAGCCTGTGGCCGCCTATTCCGGGATGCTGCCAGGCTACATCGCAGGTCACTATGAGAGAGATGAACTCGACATCGACCTGGTGCGCCTGGCACGGCGCGCAGGGGCACGCCTGGTGATTGGCAAGGCCGCGGGGATCGATCGTGAGGCCAAGCTTATCCACGTGCCTGGTCGGGCGCCCATCGCCTATGATCTTGCGTCCCTCGATGTGGGGATCACCTCCACCCTCACGGATCTACCGGGCTTCGCAGAGTGCGGGCTTCCTGCCAAGCCACTCTCAAAGTTCGCAACTGCGTGGTCTACGTATCGCAGCGCAACGGGTCCCGCGAATATCGTAGTGATTGGCGCGGGAGTGGCTGGGGCGGAGGTTGCCATGGCGATGGTCCACGCCCTGCGGCGCGATGGACGCGCGCATTCCGTAACGCTCATAGATCTGGGCGCGGCATTTGCAGCCCTCGGGGGCCGGGCAAGGGCCGCTTTACGTCGTGCTGTAGAAGATCACGGCGTCCGGATTATCGAGCACACGCGCCCTGCTGAGGTGCGCCCTGATGCGGTCGTGCTGGAGACGGGAGAGGAGATTAACGCGAATCTCGTGGTCGGCGCTGCTGGCTCTAACCCCTATCCGTGGCTTGCGCAGACTGGCCTGACTGACGCGCTCGGCTTTATCCCTGTTGACCGCTATCTGCGAAGCGCGGATCAGAGCATCTTCGCTGTCGGCGACTGCGCGACGTTGGAGACACCTCGTCCCAAATCCGGCGTGTATGCAGTGCGGCAAGCCCCTTTCCTCTTTGCAAACCTCCGCCAAGCGCTCAGCGGTAGTGGGGCGCGCAGACCGTACGTCCCTCAGAAAGACTATCTCAAGCTCATCTCGCTCGGGCGTAAAACGGCGCTGGGCGAAAAATGGGGTCTGAGTGCCAGTGCCGACAGGCTTTGGAAGCTCAAGGCCGACATCGACGATAAATTCATGACCAAACTCAACCAGCCTGTGCCGGTGATGGGAAAGCCACCATATCCACGGGCACGCGGGGGAACTCCGTCGATGCTGTGCGGCGGCTGCGGTTCCAAGGTTGGGCAAGCGGCCCTGCAGGCGGCTCTGGGCCCGTCGGGGGCGCGCGACGACGCGGCGGTGCTTGAGGTTGGGCAAGTCATCTCTGTCGACCACCTCAGAGCGTTTGTCGATGATCCAGAACGGATGGCGAAGATCACAGTCAACCACGCACTGGGTGATATCTGGGCCATGGGCGCGCGTCCCGAAGCGGCCCTTTGCTCCATCATACTGCCGCGGCAATCGCCGAACATGGCAGAGCGTGAGCTCACCGCGCTCATGTGCGCACTCCGCCAAGAAGTTGAATTGGCTGGAGCAAAGCTTGTCGGCGGCCATACCACGCAGGGAGCGGAACTCACGATCGGGCTCACGGTAACAGGTCGCTGTGATCGCTCGCCGATCATGCTGGACGGAGCGAAAGCCGGGGATGTACTGGTCCTGACCAAGCCCATCGGTTCCGGGGTTCTTATGGCCGCGGCTATGCAAGGTCGCGCGCGCGGTTGGGACGTCTATCATGCTTGGGAAGCCATGGCTGCGCCGCAGGCCAAGGCCGCTGAAGTCCTCAAAGATGCCCATGCTATGACGGACGTCACGGGATTTGGCCTCTATGGGCACCTGCGAGGGATCTGTCAGGCGTCTTACACGGGGGCAGAGCTTATTCTTAATGCCGTGCCGTTGATGCCCGGTGCCCTTGCAGCGTCGGAAATTGGGATCCGCTCTACGCTTTTCCCTGAAAATGCCGGTGAAGATGCCGAGGCGGATCCACATCGGGCGTTGCTTTATGATCCCCAGACCGCTGGCGGGCTCCTTGCGGCGGTGTCGGATGAGAGTGTCGTAGTGGCGCTTAGAGAAGCGGGTTATGAAGCCGCTGTCGTGGGGCGCATCACGGATGGCTCCGGCGTTTCAATCATCTGAGCAATCCGGCTGGCGACATTTTGCAAGGTCGATGTCTCGAGGTTGGGTAGTGAGAGGTTTGTCACGTCGACCTTCGGCCGCGCGGATTGAGAGCGACGGTAAGCGGGATCGTAGTGGTCTTCGGCCAGTGCGCGGCACAGCGCGATCTTGTCGCCAGACTCTGTGAGCGCGTTCCATTTCTCGAGCACCGCTGCCCCTCGCACGCGCCGGAGCGGCGAAAGCTTCTCCCTCAGGGCATCCCCGTCGGCGAGGATGTCAGAGTAGACCCGTGCCAGGTATTTTGCGCGGGCATCAACCGGTACAGAGAGCTCAATGATCGGCGCCGTCTTCATGGCAGCCCAGAGCGACGGTGGAAGGGTAAGAGCGCCAATCTTGGAGCTTTCTGCCTCGACAAGGATTGGCCGTGAGGGATCGAGCTGGGTCAGTTCCACCGCGAGCAACGTCTCGAACGCCTTCTGCGACGGCTGCGGCTCCGCCCAGGCGCCAAGGAGGGATCCCCGGTGGCGAGCAAGCCCCTCGAGGTCAATCACTTGTGCGCCTGATGCTGCGATGAGAGGCAAAAGCTCTGTTTTTGCTGTGCCCGTGAGACCGCCGAGCCGGATCAAAGGCATAGGCAAAGGTTCCTCGTAGAGTGCTTTCACCACGAGCCGCCTGAACGTGCGATATCCCCCGGCGATGACGTCGCTGCGCCAGCCGATCTCTTTGAGTATCCAGGCGAAGGCGCCAGACCGCTGCCCCCCACGCCAGCAGTACACGAGCGGCTGCCAACCACCTTCCTTGTCGGCCAAAGATGTCTCGATGTGATGCGACGCGTTTCGAAAGACCTTTGCCGCGCCGATCTTGCGCGCTTTGAAAGGAGAGACCTGCTTGTAGATCGTTCCTATCTCCGCCCGCTCTTCGTTGTTCAGGACCGGCAAGTTGATTGCGCCGGGCACATGGTCCTCTGCGAACTCCGCCGGGCTTCGCACGTCGATGATCGTATCGGCGCCATGGGCGAGAAGCTGCACGAGCGATGAAAATTCCGTCATCCGCCTACCATAGCGCCCCTGCCATGCCTTGACACCCGCGCGCATCGCGCAACCCTTCATTTCAAACAGGGAGACGACCATGCGTAACTTCTTTTTCGCGGCCCTCGTGGCCTCCCCCGCAACGGGCTTCGCTGATGTCACGATCAGCCATGGGTATTCTGCCTTCGGTGATCTGAAGTACGGCCCGGATTTCACCCATTTCGACTATGCCAACCCGGACGCGCCTCAAGGTGGCACGATCTCACAGCGTCAGCTTTACGGCACGCCCACCTTTGACAGCCTCAACACTTGGATCATCAAGGGCGACAGCGCACCCGAAGTGTCGCTCCATATGTTCGACCCGCTGATGGTCGACGCACACGACGAGCCCGATGCGATGTATGGCCTGGTTGCGGAGACCATCGAGTATCCTGAGGACCTGAGCTACATCGCTTTCAACTTGCGCCCGGAAGCACGGTTCCACGACGGAGAACCCCTTGAGGCCTCCGACGTCGTTTTCACAATTACGTCGCTCAAGGAAGACGGGCACCCCTATTATCGAAACCTCTTGGCGAGCGTAGAAGATGTCACGGCTGAGGGCCCGCACCGCGTGGTCTTCGACCTCGCCGAGGGCGTGGGCACATCATACCCAGCCGATATCGCGGGTCTGCCCGTCCTCGCAGAGCATTTCTACGACGAGGAGACGCCATTTGATGAAACGTGGTTGGTCGCGCCTGTGGGCTCCGGTCCCTACCTGCTCGAGCGTTTCAACGCCGGGCGGAGCCTGCGCTTTTGTAAGGACCCGGATTACTGGGCGGCGGACCTTCCCGTGAATGTCGGAAAGAACAATTTCGAGTGCTTCGCCTATGAGTACTTCGTGGATGATACGGTTGGGCTAGAGGCTTTTGCCGCGGGCGAATACATGATGCGGACGGAGTATCGCTCCGCCAACTGGGCCAATGGCTATGATTTCCCCGCGGCAGAGCGGGGTTGGGTCAAGCAGATGCTCATCCCGGACGGTCGCCCGTCGAACGCGCAAGGCATGTGGTTCAATCTGAGGCGTGAGAAGTTTCAGGACATCCGTGTGCGGCAGGCCGTTGACCTCGCGTTCAACTTTGATTGGACGAACGAGGCGATCTTTTACAACGCCTACGCACGCACAGAGAGCTTCTTTGAGAATTCGCCTATGAAGGCGCAAGGCTTGCCTGAAGGGGAGGAGCTCGCCCTCCTCGAAGAGTTCCGCGACGCGCTTCCCGAAAGTGTTTTCACGGACGCGGCCTTCACTCCGTACAATGGCGGGCCGCGCCTGCGCGACCGCCAGTCCATCCGCCAGGCATCAAACCTTTTGGACGCTGCGGGTTGGATTGTGGGTGACGACGGCATGCGCCGTAACGCGGCCGGGGAAGCGCTCCGCATTGAGTTTGTCGACGACAATCGAGGCCTCGAGCCAATCATCGCGCCGTTCATAGAGAACTTGAATGCGCTTGGGATTGATGCGGAGTTCATCATTCTCGACCCGGCCCAGTGGTCCGAGCGACGTGAGGCCTTTGATTTCGACATGTCGTTCACGGCCTGGCAGGTCTCCGTGAACCCGGGCGCAAACTTGCGCGCCTTCTACGGTTCTGCCGCGGCGGATGCTCCCGGCGCGAACAACCTGACTGGCATCGCTGACCCCGTGGTCGACGCGCTCATCGAACGCGCCGTTGGCGCGTCGAGCCGTGACGAGCTTAACACCATTATCGCCGCCCTCGACCGCGTCCTTCGCGACCGTCACATCTGGGTTGGTGCTTGGTACCTTGGCACGCACCGCGTAGCCGTGTGGGACATTTTCGGAATGCCAGAGCAGCCTGCGCTTTACGACTTTAATCGTGGGGTCGAGTTCTGGTGGGTCGACGAGGAAAAGCGCGCGCGTCTAGAAAGCGAAGGGGCGTTCTAGAGCAGAAACTCCTGGCGCGAGAGTTTTGCAAGTTCCTCGCGCGAGGGGACTTTGTTCGGGTGGGACCGAGGGCTCAAAACGTGAGGCCGCGAGTTTCCCGCACGTAATCTTCAAAGAAGGCTGAGAACGTCGCCACAACAGGCGGTAGAGCGACGTATGGCGGGTAGAAAAGTGTGAGCCAGAGCGAAGGCAGCGTCCAATCAGGCAAGACGCGCTCGACCTCTACGGCCCGGAGGCCCGGTTCAACCAAAAAGTCGGGCAATACCGTGATACCAACTCCATCGCGCGCGAGACCGTAAAGCAGGTCTCCATTGTTACTGACAATGCCACCACCGGCTTTCACGGCCCGTGTCGTTGCGCCTTTAGAAAAGTGCCAGACTTCTGCCTGCCCGGCGTCCGAATAGGAGAGCATGAGCGTTGGATCGAGGTCTTCCGGAACAGTGAGCTTGCCCGCTTTTGCGATCAAAGATGGAGCGGCAACAGCGTGGCGAGGCACTTCGCAAAGTTTGCGCCAAATCGTTGAAAGGTCGCTAGGAGCCTGGGAAATGCGGATTGCCAGATCGCAGTCTGTGTCCATGACATCAACCAAGGCATCCGTCAGTTGAACATCAAGGTCGATGCTCGGGTAGGTCTTGCGAAACGCCGAAACGACATTCGGCATGAGCCGGACGCCCAACGATAGCGGTGCGTTGACCCGAAGCTGTCCGCTGTCTGGCTTGCTCGCCGCGCGGATCTCGCGGTCTGCAGTATCAAGTGCTTCGATCAGCGGACGGTAACGTGCCGCGATTGCTGCGCCTTCGGCTGTCAATGAAACCGCCCGCGTTGTCCGCAACAGGAGCTGGGTCCCGAGATCCCCCTCCAGCGCCGCGATCGCCCGGGTGACTGTTGCAGGGGTGAACCCAAGGGCCCGTGCGGCCCCGGAAAAGCTCAACTGCTCAGCAACAGAGAGAAAGATGCGTATCGATTTCAGGTCATTCATCGTTGTTCATAGTGCAATAGTAAATTGCTTTCCTTTGCAATTCACGAAACATTGGAAGCACCCTAATTCAGGGACAGCTAAGAGAAAGGACCTGTCCCATGATTACGGATATCAAAGGCTTGCACCACGTCACCTCCATGGCAGGCGACGCCCGGCAGAATAACGACTTCTTCACGAACACACTTGGTATGCGCCGGGTGAAGAAAACCGTGAACTTCGACGCACCAGACGTCTATCACCTGTACTACGGGGATGAGACCGGCACTCCTGGTTCTGTCATAACGTATTTCCCGTTTCCTGGCATGCCGCGCGGTGCCCGAGGCGCTGGGGAGGTTGGCGTAACTGAATTCGCGGTGCCGAAAGGATCTTTGCCCTATTGGAAAGAACGTCTTTCGTCACACGGGGTCACTGGTCTTCATGAGACATCGCTGTTTGGGGAAGCGCGGCTGCAGTTTGATGGCCCCGACGCTGACGCCTTTGCCCTCGTTGAAGCAGAGCCGCGCGAGCGCGAAGCGTGGACGGGGAATGGAGTTGGCAATGCGGAGGGCATCCTGGGCTTTCACGGTGCGCGCTTTGCGTTGCGGGATGCTGCCGCCACCGGTGAGCTTCTGAGCTACATGGGCTACCAAAAGGCCGAGAGCACCGGCAACATCACGCGCTACGTTATCGAAGGCGGTAACGCGGCAGACACGATCGACCTTGAGGAAGTACCCACTGCGCCGCTGGCGCGCCAAGGTGGCGGATCGGTTCATCACATTGCTTTCGCTGTTGAAGACCGCGCCGCTCAGCTTCGTGTCCGAGAGCTGCTTCTTGCAACAGGCTACAATGTGACGCCCGTAATCGATCGCGATTACTTTTGGGCGATTTACTTTCGGACCCCCGGCGGCGTGTTGTTCGAAGTGGCTACGAATGAGCCGGGCTTTGACCGCGACGAAGATACTGCGCGCTTGGGCGAAGCGCTGAAACTACCGACGCAGCATGAGCATCTGCGCGCCAAGATTGAAGCGACGCTACCCGAGATCGCAGCATGACCTATGCTGCTCGGCTCCACGAGGGGGAGGAGGGCGCACCCCTTCTCCTCGTGCTTCACAGCACTGGCGGGGATGAAAACCAGTTCTTCGAGCTCGCACGCGCACTGGTGCCAAAAGCCGCCGTCGTCGCGCCGCGCGGTGACGTGAGCGAGTTCGGTGCAGCGCGGTTCTTTAAGCGTACGAGCGAAGGCGTATACGACATGGCCGACTTGGAGCGCGCCGTGAAGAAAATGGCCTCATATGTGCGGTCATTCGACCACCCTGGACCGGTTTATGCCTTCGGATATTCCAACGGCGCAAACACCCTCGCGGCTACCCAGATGGCGCATCCGAACCTCTTTGATCGCGTGGGCCTTCTGCATCCGCTGATACCATGGGAGCCAGAGCCAGTGGACCTGACTGGTAAGAGCGTTCTTGTCAGTGCGGGTAGGCGCGACCGGATAACTCCTTGGCGGGACAGCGAACGTCTTCTTGCATGGTACCAGGCCCAAGGCGCTTCCGTGTCGAGCGTGGTGCATGATGGCGGCCATGAGCTGCGACAAGAGGAGATCTCCGCCCTTAAGGGCCTGCTATCCGCGCGCGTTACGGCGTGAGGGAGCCTCCGGCGGCCCTCCGGGGGAAGTACAATGCACAAAGAAGATGAAGTCGCGCCGCTCCTATCTTGTTTTTGCTCAGTCCTTTGGGAAGTCGGAGGGGCCGGGGCAGGCTGGCTGCCCCTGAATCCTAATGTCAGTAGACGTCGCGGACGTAGCGCTTTTCCCGCTTGAGGGTGTTGACGTATTCGGTTGCGTTATCTTCGCCAAGTCCGCCATGCTCTGCGATGATCCGGTGGAGCGCTGAGTCGACATCTTTGGCCATCCGTGTTGCGTCACCGCAGACATAGAAGTGACCGCCGTTTTCAAGCATGGCGAACAGGTCTTTGCCGTTCTCTTCCATGCGATGCTGGACGTATATCTTCTCTTTCTGATCCCGCGAGAAGGCGAGATCGAGACGCGTCAAAAGCCCGTCAGCAGACATCTTTGATAGCTCATCCTCATAGATGAAATCAGTCGCGCGGTGCTGGTCGCCAAAGAACAGCCAGTTTGTCCCTGAGGCCCCGCGCTCGCGGCGGGCCTGCAGGAATGCGCGGAAGGGCGCGATCCCGGTGCCCGGGCCCACCATGACCATCGGCGCTGTGTCGTCGGCCGGGATGCGGAAACTCTTGTTGGGGCTCATGAAGATGCCAACCTTGCTCCCTTCAGGTGCCATATCGGCAAGGAACGTGGAGGCAACGCCCTTATGCGGACGACCCTCGTTCATCCACCGGACGGCGGCCACCGTTGTGTGGACTTCACCGGGGTTGGCCACGGGGCAGGAGCTGATGGAGTAAGCGCGATGCTGGAGAGGCTTCAGCCAGCCGATAACCTCATCCACCGACAATTCCATCGACGGATTCAGGTTCATCAGGTCGAGGGCATCCTTACCCCACAGGAACGCTTCTAACGCTTCCTTATCGCCGTTGGACTGCACGTGGGTCAGTTCATCATTGCGCGCGCGCTTTTCGATCTCGCGAATGAACTCGCGGTTCGGTGTCATGATTTCAAAGCGATAGGCCAGCAGATCGCCGAGGGGCGCGTCGTGGCCCGCGACCATGTCGTCGGCCTTTGCGCCAAGTCGCGTAAGCCAGGCGTCCACGAGGTCTGGCGCGTTGATCGGCATCACACCGAGGGCATCGCCGGCTTCATACGTCAGGCCGCTATCTCCCAGGTCAAATGAGAAGTGGCGGATTTCCTTGCCGGAGTTTTGCTTCGACAGAAGCGCGTTCTCGAGCACTTTGGAGGCATATGGGTTTTTTCGGTTAAACCCGTCTTTCTTGGGCGCCACGACAGGCGCGTCGGTTACGTTCGCGACAGTTGCGTCAGCGGTCGGCACTGTCTCCATCAACCAGGCTGTGGCGGCATCTTCAAAATCTACGTCGCAGTCGATCCGCGCGCCGAGGCGTTTGGCGCCCAGCTGCTCCAGCCGCGTATCGATCACCTTCCCTGCCTGGCAAAACTCATCATAGGATGTGTCGCCAAGCGCGAGGACCGCGTAGTTCAGGCTTTCCATGCGCGGCGCTGTGGATGCGCTCAGCGCGTCCCAGAACATGTGCGCATTGTCAGGCATTTCGCCTTCACCATAGGTTGAGACAACGATGATCACGTTCTCCATCGTGGAAAGCTGATCCATGTCGACCGCGTCGAGTTCGTTCAATCTGGGTTGGAACCCACGGGTCTTTGAAAGTGCGGCTGCCTCTTCTGCGAGCGCCTCTGCATTTCCTGTTTGCGTACCAAAGAGGATGTCGAGCGGTTTTGCCTTCACGTCCTGAGCACCGGGAGCGGCTGTTTGAGCGCCCCCGCCCATCAGTGCCCGCGAATGCAGACCCGCAAGGAAGCCGCCGAGCCAAGCTCGCTGGTCACCCGTAAAAGGTGCGTCAGCGGGGATATAGGGGACCTTGCTCGTCATATCGTTCATGCCAATCACTCCGCAGCCATGCGTGCCAGCAGATCAGGCAGCGCGTTTTGTGAGAAGAGTTCATCGAAGGACGGAATTTCGCCCAAAGAAGCGCGGTTTTTGGCGCTTTGATGTAGGATCCAGGCGTAGGTCCCGGGGCTGTCCATGCTCAGAATGTTTCGCATCGACAGGGCTTGTTTGAAGTCGCTGAGCCGCTTGTGTGCCACGAGCGCGGCGAGCTCCGCATCGGAGTAGTCCGCCACAGCTTGCTTTGCGTGCTTTGCAAGCGCTGCCATGAGGGAGAAGTCCTCCGTCAGGATCAGGTTCTTTACTGCCTTGTCCTTGGCAAGCTGGTGCGCATTGGCACCCAGGCGCTTGTCTGCCGTGGCCTGCGCCATTTGCAGGACAGTGTAGGCGTTGAGCAGGCGGAACATTTCCGTCGTGTCCATCTCGCCATAGGCAGGCATGGCTCCCTGCAGGACCGGACGTCCGTTCTTGTAGGCGCGCTTCAGTTCCATGATCTGATGCATGGACAGAGCCGTTGCGAGTTCGTCCACAAGGTCTTTGCGGGACCGCGCATTGAGGATCGCGTCTTGGTCCTGATACTGGAGCAACGCCTTTGGCATGACCCATGCGATGTGGTGCTGGGTGCTGGCCCAGTCGCTCAGAAGTTGCTCTGCCTTTTGGGAGCCGGTCGCTTCAAGGTGCCATGTTAGCATCTGGAAGACAGCATCTTTGTGGATTTCCCCTTCGGCAGAGCCGTCAGTCAGTGTCCCCATGAAGACGCTGTCGTGGCTGATCGCGTCCTTTAGCTCCCCAAGCGGGTCATACTGGTAGGCGAAGCCACCCGACATGCCGTTGCCGTAGCCCTTGGAGAAACCTCCCAAGTTCAGGATCGCGCCATTCGTCATGTATTCGGCGCAGAAGTCGCCGACGCCTTCGACGACGGCCGTAGCGCCGGAGTTGCGTACGGCGAAGCGGTCGCCCGCCTGACCTTCAATGAAGGTCCGCCCGCCCGTGGCGCCAAAGAGGGCAAAGTTACCGATCAGTACGTTCTCTCGTCCGTTCGCGCCGCCGGCTTTCAGCCCTGGCGATTTGACGATGATCTCTCCCCCAGATGCCCCTTTGCCCACGCCGTCATTGCACGTGCCGGTGTGATCCATGACCATGCCATCATTGCAGAAAGCTGCAAAGCTCTGACCTGCGGAGCCGTTCGTCACCACGCGCACCGAGCGCGGGTCGAGGTAGCGTCGGCCACGGCTGTCTTGGTGTGCTGCAGCAGGCAGGCGCAAAAGTTCATGGTTGAGCATCCGCTCAATGTCGATGCCGAGCTGGCCTCCTACCGTCTTGTTGCGGTTGTTGAGCGGCTGGTTCGGACGCAGCTCTATCGAGGTCTCACCGCCTTCAATGATGCGGCTCTTCACCTGCTCGAGTAGAGCATCGTCGACGTCAAAGTCGCGCTCCAGATAGGTGGGGTCTTCCACCTTGATTTCAGGCACGTTCGTGAGCATGGCGCGCAGGTTGAGTTTGCCGACCGCTGCGTCGTGATCCAGCAGGTGGAGGAGGTCTGCGCGCCCGCGCGCCTCATCCAGGGATTTAAAGCCGAGCGTGGCAAGGATCTCGCGAACTTCGTGAGCGATGTTGAGCAGGTACTGCGCCAAGGCTCGCGGATCGCCGTCAAAAACCTCGGGGTTCGTCGTCAGACCCGCTGGGCATTTGATGTTGCAGTTCTTCGCCATGACGCATTTCAGCATCATGAGCGCGGTGGTGCCGAATTCGAAGCTGTCGCCGCCAAGAAGCGACGCCTTCACCACGTCCGAGCCCGTTTGCATCGCGCCGGAACAGCGCAGCATAACTTTCTGTCGGATACCATTAGCGCAAAGCGCCTGGTGGACCTCGGCGATGCCGATCTCCGCCGCGCGCCCTGTATACTTCAGAGACGTTACTGACGCTGCGCCAGTGCCGCCCGTGTTGCCGGCCACGTTGATGACGTCTGCGCCTGCTTTCGCGACACCCACTGCGATGGTCCCGATCCCCTCGGAGGAAACCAGCTTTACGATAACCCGAACGCGTGCTGCTTTTGCGTCGTGGATGAGTTGGCCAAGGTCTTCGATGGAGTAGGTGTCGTGGTGCGGAGGGGGGGAAATCAGCTCCACCCCCGGTGTGCCGCCGCGAGCGGCTGCGATCTCTACAGTGACCTTGGGCGCAGGCAGCTGGCCTCCTTCACCGGGCTTCGCGCCTTGGCCAATCTTGATCTCTACCTCTTCGAGGTTTGGATCGGCGAGGTAGCCTGCCCAGACGCCGAACCGACCCGAAGCGAATTGTTTGATGCGGGAGGCGCGTATCGTACCGTAGCGGCTTAGGTGTTCTCCGCCTTCGCCGGAATTCGACATTCCGCCCGCCATATTCGTCCCGTGTGCCACCGCCTCATGGGCAGACGCCACCAGAGCGCCGTGTGACATGGCGCCAGAAGCAAGGCGCTGCGTGATTTCATGGGCAGGTTGCACGTCGCGGAGCTCGATCCGGTCAGGTGCAGGGCGAATGCGGGACAGATAGTCCAGCGCCCATCCCTTGACTGCAATGCGCAGTGCGCCCTTGGTTATGTGATGCCCCTCGACGTCGTCGTCGAAGCGCTG
>JBCCPQ010000039.1:0-13971 GCA_039024825.1 Pseudomonadota bacterium | reverse complement strand
GGTGGACGTGACCGAGGAAGCATCCGTCTCCGCAGCACTCGAACAGGCAGCAGAGGCCATGGGCGGTCTCACTTGTGCGATCTCTTGCGCGGGAATTGCCACGGCAGAACGAACGCTTGGGCGTAAAGGCCCCCACAAGCTGGAGAGCTTTCGGCGCACCATCGATATCAACCTCACCGGCAGTTTCAACGTCGCCCGCCTGAGCGCAGAAATCATGGCCGGAAATCCAGACGGGGAAGAAACAGGCGTAATCATCAACACCGCCTCTGTTGCTGCGTTCGACGGGCAAAAGGGCCAGACGGCCTATGCCGCCTCGAAAGGTGGGGTCGCCGCGCTCTCGCTCCCACTGGCAAGAGATCTTGCCAGTTTAAAGATCCGCGCGATGACGATTGCGCCAGGGATCTTTCGGACGCCCATGCTGGAAGGCCTCGGCCAGGACGTGATGGATGGCCTCGCGGCGGACGTCGTCCACCCGGCGCGCCTGGGATTGCCGCAGGAGTTCGCACGTCTCGCGACATTTATCTATGAATGCCCCTACCTGAACGGCACAACGATCCGTCTCGATGGTGCTTTGCGGTTGCCATGATGATGGGCATTGCGTGGGGCGCTGCCCCTCGCGCTCCCCGAGGTATTTTTGGAAAGATGAAGTGTAGTATCCGGTCTTCAGCTTTCCCCAAATACCTTTGTCCTATGCCTGAAGTCTTTTCGACGACCGCTTAGGAGGACAACATGCTCTCTCACTCAGCGACAGCTTCTGCCTTCTCCTCAAGCGTGAGCCATTCCTCTTCCGCTGAAGCGAGAGCGGCCTGGCGCTCCACAAGCGCGTCAGTCGCTTTCTGAAACTTCATTGGCGCGTCTGTGAAAAGGTTTGGCTGCGCAAGAAAGTCCTCAAGCTTTGCAATCTCTGCGCCCAGGCGGTCGATCTCGTCGGGGAGTGCCTCGAGACGGTGCTTTTCCGTGAAACTGAGGCCAGTTTGCCCTGGTCTTTCTTTTGCTGGCGTTTGAACGACTGCCGGCGGCGCTTTTTCCATTGGCTCGGAAAGTGCCAAGTCCGCAGGTTTCTGGCGCTGATAATCACTCCATCCGCCCGCGTAGACTGTCAGCTTGCCGTTGCCTTCAAAGGCCACCGTCATCGTTGCGACGCGGTCGAGGAAGTCGCGGTCGTGGCTGACCAGCAGGACGGTGCCGTCGTAGTCACCCAGAATGTCTTGCAGGAGGTCGAGCGTTTCCACATCGAAATCGTTTGTCGGCTCGTCGAGGATCAAAAGGTTCGACGGCTTGGCCATGAGCTTTGCCAGAAGGAGCCGCGCCCTTTCACCGCCTGAAAGGGCTCTGACGGGCGCGCGCGCCTGGGCGTCATCAAACAGAAAGTCTTTCAGGTATCCCACAACGTGCCGTGGCGCGCCGCGCACCATGATCTGGTCGGCACGACCCGAAACGCGAAGGCCTTGTTCGCTGGTGAGCGCCTCCCAGAGACTAAGGTCTGGATCAATCTGTGCGCGCGCCTGATCGAACACCGCGATCTCGAGATTAGTGCCCAGCTTTACGTTGCCTGCATCTGGAGCAAGCTCGCCTGTCAGCATCTTGAGGAGCGTTGTCTTGCCGACGCCGTTAGGTCCTATAAAGGCGATACGGTCGCCGCGCTGGACGGTAAGGTCGAAGTTCCGGACGATCACCTTGTCGTTGAAAGCTATACTGAGGCCCGCGGCCTCGATCACTTTCTTACCGCTTTTCTTTCCCGCTTCGAGCTCCAACGCGGCCGCCCCCTGGCGCCTTATTTGGCCAGCGCGTTCCGCGCGCAGGTCCTGAAGCGCGCGGACGCGCCCCATGTTGCGCTTGCGCCGGGCGGAGATGCCTTCAACGGCCCATTTTGCCTCTGCCTTGATCTTTCGATTGAGCTTGTGACGCGCGACGTCTTCCTCTTCCCAGGTCTTGTCGCGCCAGGCTTCGAAGGCTGCGAAGCCCTTTTCCTGGCGGCGCACTTCACCTCGATCAATCCAAAGCGTAGCGCGGGTCAGCGCGCTCAGGAAGGCCCGGTCATGGGAGATGACGACATAGGCTGTTCGTGCTGTGGACAATTGCTCTTCAAGCCAGCTTATCGCCTCGATGTCGAGGTGGTTTGTGGGTTCGTCGAGGAGCATCAGCTCCGGCGCTTCGGCCCACAGTTTGGCGAGCGCTGCCCGTCGCCGTTCGCCGCCAGAGGCTGTGGCGACCGGGCGCGCAGGATCAAACTTCAGGCCCTCACCTGCCATGTCGACGCGGTAGGCCTCGGAGGGGTCAAGATCGCTCAATGCGAAATCGCCCAGCGTCGCAAATCCAGACAGGTCGGGGTCCTGCTCCATATAGCCGACAGAAATTCCGCTAGGAACGACCCGGCTGCCGCGGTCGACCTCCACAAGCCCGGCCATGACCTTCAGGAGCGTGGACTTGCCTGATCCATTGCGACCGACAAGGGCGACGCGGTCGCCCGGTTGGATGACGAGGGACAGATCCTCGAACACGGGATTGCCGCCAAACGTGAGGGAGATGTCGGTAAGCTGTAGGAGCGGAGTTCTGGCCATGACGCGCGAGCTATGGCCGCAACGGGTAAAGGTCAATCGTGGGGCTGCTTCTCGGCTAAGCGTGCTGGTACGGACCTTCACTTACTCGAGGGGTTGCATCTTGGGAGCCGCAAGAGACCGAACGCACCCAACGATGAGAAATCTATGCGCCAGAGATGCGCAAATTCTGCCAGTACAGGATTTTGACCCTTAGCCAGCCACCGTGCGCAACAGCCGCTTCCGAGCGGCGGGAATGGCAGAAATCTCGAGGCCGGTGAAGACGTGGAGCGTTCCCAGGTCGCGGTCGACAACGGCATGGTCGCTCACCCACCCCCCCATGGCCAGATATGTCCGCAGAAGGGGCGGCATTGCGCGCAAGGCTCTGCTTCGATCAGGGCGCGTCCGGAAACGTTCGGCAAACCGCAGGACCTGGGGGGCCTTTACCTTTGGGAGCCAATGCTTGGGTGCAAGATGGCTTTCGCGCAGCATAGCGAAAGCATCTGCGTGAGGTTCTGCCTCGGTCCCGGAAAACGAGGAACAACCAAACAGCATTTGCACGCCTTCGCGGTCGACATAAGCGGTAAGCGCTGCCCATGCGATGCGTAGGATGTCCGGATCGGTGGTGTCCTTTGCAATGCAGAAGCGTCCCAACTCGACCATGGGGCCTTTGAATACGGTGAGGGCTGAGAGCTCGTAATGTTGCGCGGCGTAGCTTTTCCCGATCTGGCGTCCGTCGTTCAGGCGCATCAAGCGAAAGCAGCAGACAAGGCGCGCAGTCTCAAGTTCCTCAACAAGGACATGGAGGCACCTGTGATCAAATGCGTCTGCGTCCACGCCATCCCTGCCGCGGAAAGCGGCCTGACGCAGGGCTTGGGCGGCGCGAACATCCGCCGCGCTCTGTGCCATCCGGGCACGGTACCGGCCGCGGATCAGCTCAAGGTCCATCTCGCGGCTTTGGGGCTTCATGCCTGTCCTTCACGGTTCGTTTAAATGGGCGGGGCTTGGACGCATTGCCACCGGCGCTTACATCACCTGCAAGGAGTCGCATAGATAGTGTGATAAAACAACGAGAAGCCGAGAGGTCACCCCATGGATAAAGTCGTGAAATCGGACGCCGAGTGGCGCGCGGAGCTGTCTGATTTGGCCTACAAGGTTACGCGCAAGCACGGGACAGAGCGCGCCTTTACCCATGAGGACTTTCCAGATGGTCCCGGCCTCTTCCGGTGCATCTGCTGCGAGGCCCCTCTTTTTGACAAAGCGCACAAGTTCGACTCGGGCACGGGTTGGCCGTCATTCTATCAGCCAGCAGCGGACGCGCCTGTCGGAGAGAGCGTTGACAACAGCTGGTTTATGCGACGCACGGAGGTTCATTGCGAGCGCTGTGATGCGCATCTGGGTCACGTCTTTCCGGATGGACCAAGGCCCACAGGGCTCCGCTACTGCATCAACGGGGTAGCCCTGACTTTTCAGGAAGAGGACTGAGCGCCCTGCCCTGCCAGAGGCGTGTCATTCGGATCCTAGGAATGAGCCCGGGTTGAAGTTGCCGATATTTCCAAGAAGCTGACGCAGGAACGTCGAGTTCTGCACGCTCGAGTCGGTGACTCGACGCGACAGAGGTACGACACGCCCGTCTTGTAGGGTGAAGCGCTCAATATTCTGCACGAGGCCCTCACCGTCGAAGCTAATCGCTACGAGCTGCCGGTCCACGACCTGTGGCTCCAGAAAGCCAAAGCTGCGGCGGCGGTCGGAGAGGTAATAGAATGCGCTGTCGCTAAGGACGCCGGACGTGGATGGGCGACCGATCGTGTCTTCTACAGTTGCGCGGGTATCGACGCCCACGATGACGTTGGAGAGTTCATCATCGGTTGGTGCATAACCGTGGTTGCGAAACTGTGCCGTGCATGCCGACAGCGCGGCAGCCAGCACGAGCGCCCCTACCAACCGGCTCACTTTCCTCAGTACCATGACCCCTAACGATCTCCCCCGGCAGACTTTCGTCATCCTCTGAGGCGATGTAACAGGGGTGACGCTGGTTTTTCAAGCCAGCGAAACCGGATGAACGCGTGCCCAGAGCGACAGTATGACCGATAATCACATCGCCCTTTCAAAACTGTCAGCAGCCGGGCCGCACCGGCGGCATTGGGAGCCTGACACGGAAGCCCGCGCGTCGATGGCGGCGCGCCTTGATCTCGTCGACCTTCGTAAGCTGCGCGCGGATATCATGCTGGCGCCGCTCGCAGGCAGGGATTGGCGTCTGGAGGTAACTTGGGGGGCCACAGTCGTTCAGCCGTGCGTCGTCACTCTCGCCCCCGTCGTGACACGTCTCGAAGAGGTCTCAAGTCTTACCTATACGACCCGGATGCCGGACGTAACGGACGCAGAAGCAGAAATGCCCGAAGATGACAGTCTCGAGCCGTTGCCTGACACCATCGATCTCTGCGCGACTGTGGGAGAGATGATCGCGCTCTCCCTCCCCGATTACCCGCGTGCGCCGGAGGCGATGATGGACACAGCGGTTTTTGGCCCGCCCGGTGAGGCGCCCATGACCGATGAAGACGCCAAGCCCTTCGCGGGCCTCGCAAGTCTTAAGGAAAAGCTCGAAAAAGATGGCTCCTGAGGCTTGCAACGCCTCCCTACCCGGCTTATTCGACCGATCCCGCTTGCAAATGCCTTGCGTGGCGCGCGGGCGGGGCTTATAGCCCGCCGAAATTCACCAATGCCGGTGCCGACCGCGGCACCCCGACCCGAGGTTTGAGACATGGCCGTCCAACAGAACCGCGTTTCCAAAGCGCGCCGCAACAATCGTCGTTCGCACCACGCCCTCTCCGGCGCTAACCCGAACGAGTGCTCGAATTGCGGTGAGCTCAAGCGCCCGCATCATGTCTGCCCCTCCTGCGGTCACTACGACGACCGCGAGGTTGTCGCGATGGTAGATGAGATCGACCTCGAAGACGAAGACGCCGCCTAAGGTTTGCCTTCGCGATGGATGATCGGTCCTCGCAGAACAGCGGTATGTCATTGACGGGTAAGGGCCGTGAGCCCGGCACCATAGTTGTGTCTGTGGACGCGATGGGTGGTGATCAAGGTCCGGACGTGGTCGTAAAAGGACTTGCGATTGCTGCCGCAAAGAACCTTGACCTTAGATTTATCCTACATGGTCGAGAGAGCGACCTAGCGCCCATCGTCGCCCGGCGCGGCGTGGAGCACGTGACCACGATCCGCGATGCTACGGGCGTTGTTGCCATGACCGACAAGCCCGCCCATGTGATGCGTCACGGCAAGGACACCTCCATGTGGTCCGCCATCGAAGCAGTGCGATCAGGTGAGGCTGACGTCTGCGTTTCTTGTGGCAACACTGGCGCGCTCATGGCTGTTTCCATGGTGCGGCTGAGGAAGCTTCCCGGTGTCAACCGACCCGCCATTGCGGTTCTATGGCCGTCAAATGGACCGAAGGGTTTCAATGTCATGCTGGATGCTGGCGCTGACATTCGCGCGGATGAAGGTGACCTGATGCAGTACGCGCTGATGGGCGTTAGCTATGCCCGAAATGGTCTTGAGATCGATCGGCCACGCGTGGGACTCCTCAACGTGGGAACGGAGGAACACAAAGGTCGCGCTGAACTAAAAGTTGCAGCAGAGATGATTGCTGCGCAGGCGGACGACGCACGTTTTGACTTTGTGGGCTTCGTGGAGGGCGGGCAGATCGCGTCTGACAGTGTGGACGTTATCGTCACCGACGGCTTCACGGGGAACGTCGCGCTGAAAACCGGCGAAGGCACGGCATCGTTCATTTCTGCCAGTCTGCGCGATGCATTTCGCCATACGCCCCTTTCGCGGCTTGCGGCACTCATGGCCTATACGTCGCTCAACCGTCTGAAAAAGCGCATTGATCCACGGCAGGTAAATGGCGGCGTGTTTCTCGGTCTGAATGGGACGGTCGTTAAATCCCATGGCGGTGCCGATGCGACCGGGGTAGCGGCGGCCGTAAAACTGGCCTACCAATTGTCGAAATCCAGCTTCGGAGAGCGGCTCGCCGCTCGCGTGGCACAAGCCGGGGGATTTGCCCCCCAAGATGACGACAAAGACGACCATAAGGAGCGCTGAATGACCCTGCGCGCCGTGATCCGCGGGATCGGCCACTACCTTCCGGAGCGCGTCGTCGAGAACGCTGAATTCGAAAAGACCATCGACACGAACGACGCATGGATCCGCTCGCGTACGGGCATCGAACGCCGCCACTTCGCCGCAGAGGGGGAGACGACTTCGGATCTTGGAACCAAGGCGTGTCGTGCGGCTTTGCAAGAGGCAGGGCTAGAGCCCGATGATCTTGACGCACTGATCGTAGCGACATCGACGGCAGACCTCACCTTCCCGGCGGCTGCGACCATGATCCAGGGCAAACTCGGCATGACGCGCGGGTTTGCATTTGACGTCCAGGCCGTCTGCGCGGGCTTTGCCTATGCAATGACAACGGCCAACGCGCTTATTGCCTCGGGACAGGCGCAACGCGTTATGGTCTGTGGTGCAGAGACGTTCTCGCGTCTCATGGATTGGACCGACCGGGGTACCTGCGTGTTGTTCGGGGATGGCGCTGGCGCGGTCCTTCTTGAAGCGCGCAATGCGGAAGGCACGCCCGCGGACCGCGGCATCCTTGCCTCCGAAATCCACTCTGACGGTCGCTACAAGGACATCCTCTATGTTGATGGCGGGGTCTCAACCCATACGACCGGGCACCTCCGCATGCATGGCAAGGAAGTCTTCCGCCACGCTGTGGAAAAGCTCGCAGGCACTGCACGGACAACGCTTGCAAAAGCCGGGCTAACACCCGCTCACATCGACTGGATTGTGCCGCACCAGGCCAATCTTCGAATTCTTACTGCAACGGCGGACCGCCTGAATGTGCCCATGGAGAAGGTCATCGTGACAGTGCAAGACCATGGTAACACGTCGGCCGCATCGATTCCCTTGGCGCTGTCGATCGGAAGGGCTGATGGGCGCCTGAAGGAGGGTGATCTCGTCGTTATCGGCGCGATTGGCGGCGGTCTTGCGTGGGGATCGGTGGTTTTTCGCATCTGAGCGCATGACAAGTACGGCTGCCAAGCAATTGAATTCCTCCAGTTCTTGACCGCTTGTTGCGCCCCACTTAGGCTTCAGAACATAGTTAACGGGGGAAGTAATGTCGCAGAAAACGCTGACGCGGATGGATCTGAGCGAGGCCGTCTTTCGAGAAGTAGGCCTTAGCCGAAATGAATCCGCACAACTTGTCGAACGTGTCCTCGAGGAGATGTCGGATGCCCTGGTCCGTGGTGAACAGGTAAAGATCTCATCGTTCGGCACATTTAGCGTTCGCGACAAAGCTGCCCGTGTCGGCCGCAACCCGAAAACCGGTCAGGAAGTGCCGATATTGCCGCGTCGGGTTCTCACGTTCCGCCCCTCACACCTGATGAAAGACCGCGTGGCAGCGGGCAACAAAGGCTGACGATGGAGAAATCCCGAACCGCGTTCCGTACAATATCGGAGGTGGCCGAGGGGCTCGGGACGCAGCCCCATGTTCTGCGGTTTTGGGAGAGCAAGTTTCGCCAGGTGAAGCCTGTAAAGCGCGCCGGTGGGCGGCGCTACTACCGACCTGGTGATGTAGCGCTTCTTGGTGGGATCAAGAAGCTGCTTCACGAAGACGGTCTGACCATCAAAGGTGTGCAGAAGATCCTGAAAGAGCGTGGCGTGAAACACGTTGCCGCTCAGGCCGGGTATGCGACGGGCGATGGATCAGATGAGGCTGTGATTGAGGCTACTGCAACGAGTGCTGAAAAATCGAACAATACAAAGCCTATGCGACCAAAAGTTGAAGCTGCTCCGGGCGCAGACCCCGCGGATATTGCAGCTATCTACGAGCGGCTCCGCCAGCTGCGTGCGCGGCTAAGCGCGCCCGCGGGAGGCTTTTGAGCAGCCACTTTTCTGAGGGGCTTGTGCCGCTCTTTCAATTCGCTATACGACACGCTCAGTCGGGCTATGGCGCAGCCTGGTAGCGCGTCCGTCTGGGGGACGGAAGGTCGCAGGTTCAAGTCCTGCTAGCCCGACCACGACTGAAACGCCTAGGTGGACCACTTATCCTTTGTGGCCGCCCTGATGGATCAAGTTGTACGCGCTTCAGACGCAAAAAAGGCGCGAGCGGTACAAACGTCGAGCGGGGGACACAACGATGGGCGTTCTGCCGAGCCAAGCTCTCAGGAAAATGATTGCTGCGGGCCAAATAGCAGCCAAGCATTCCATTACGGACGCGCAAATTCAGCCCGCATCACTCGACCTGCGACTTGGCGAACGAGCTTTCCGCGTGCGTGCGTCCTTCCTCGCGGGAGACGGTCGCAAGGTGGCCGATAGGCTCGACGATTTCGTGATGCATGAGGTGGATCTTTCTGCGGGAGCCGTTCTGGAAAAGGGATGCGTCTACGTTGTGCCGCTCATGGAAAGCCTCGCGCTTTCCCCGAATGTGCAGGCTGTGGCCAATGCAAAGAGCTCCACGGGGCGTCTCGATTTGCTTACGCGCACGATAACCGACGGCGGGGTCGAATTTGACCGAATCCAGCCGGGCTATAACGGGCCGCTCTATGCGGAGATCTGTCCTCGCTCCTTCTCCGTTCTTGTGCGGCCGGGAATGCGCTTGAACCAGATCCGCTTTCGCGACGGACATGCAGTGCTTTCAGATAGAGAGCTCGCCCAGCTAAATGACGCGAGCCCGCTTGTGGACTGCACGGCGACGATTGCGGACGGGTTGGGCTTTTCGGTCGATCTTCGTCCGGCGCAGGGCGACCTTGTGGGCTACCGCGCAAAGCCTCACACAGGCGTCATAGACTTGGATCTTCTGGGCCACTACCCGCCCGCTGAGTTCTGGGAGGAAATCCGAACTCAGGATGGCCGCATCATCCTAGACCCCGGCGCCTTCTATATTCTCGTCAGCCGCGAGGCGGTGACCATCCCCCCTGATTACGCCGCAGAAATGGCGCCATATCTGGCTATGGTGGGTGAGTTCCGCGTACATTATGCAGGCTTCTTCGACCCGGGCTTTGGTCATGGTGAAGGCGCTGGATCCCGCGGCGTTCTTGAAGTGCGCTGCCACGAAGCTCCCTTTGTGCTGGAACACGGTCAAATCGTCGGACGACTGGTTTATGAGAGCATGTCTGAAAGACCGGACGCACTCTACGGATCCGGGATGGCGAGCAACTACCAAGGACAGGGATTGAAGCTGTCAAAGCACTTCGCCACGGAGTGAGCTTCATATCTTGACGCCACTATCGCCAACAAAGGCGCTTTGAAGATGCGCCTGTACGGACCCGGCATTCAGCGGGTCTAGCTCCAGCAGTAAGGGCGGCCACGACCTGCTCGGACTCCCGTATGCCTTTGAGGCGAGCGGGACTCTATGCTAGGTTGTAAGCATTGAGATGTTTTTTCGACTTGGATGCCGCGTCTTTTGTGGCCCCTGAGGATTTATAATGCTTCGCTTTTCGGATCAGCAGATACGTCAGTTTTCAGACATCGAGTATGAGCGCTTTGTCGACGACATGGTGGACCATGCGAAGTCTATCGCGCCGGAAGCGCACCGGATTGTTGGAGACGCGGAATTTAGGACGCTTGTGTATCAAGCGCTTGACGACAGCGCGCAACATGACCTCACGCTTCGCGGATCGCTTAGGCTCTATCTGGAACTGCGCCTGATGCTCGGCCATGGCTTGCGGGACGACCCGCAAACGCCCTGGGTTCTCGATATCCTTTCGCGTTTGGAAGACACAGCTGATGCGGAGATCCACCGCGCTGAACTGCTACACATGAAGGCAGAGCAGTACGTTAAACACGTACACGGACCAGACGACTGTCATATCAAGGCTGCCCTCGAACGTTTGGATGCTTTTGCGGAAGCGGCTCAAACACGTTCGTTTGATGGCTCTCACGCAGAAGCCATCCATTATGCACGGGAGATACACCCTCAAAAGATGGACTACATTGGCGACGATGCAGTTGTTCATCTGGTCGCCTTTGCGCGGATGGAAGCGCAGCGGGCGGGATTAGAGAGCGGGCGAACGGTTGCCCTCCTCACTCTGATGATGATGAGCTTCGGCCACCGGTGTACGACGGATCCACTCTATCCATGGATCGGCGAAGCACTCTTGATGCACGCTGAGCAACCTGTGGAAGAGCGTGCTAGCCGTTTTGAGAGACGGGCGAAGACCTGGTTGAGACAGGTCCGCCGCACTCAGATGCAGGCTGCGGAGGCGGCTTTGCTATGACCAATGGTTGCAACCCGTCAAACCCCTCGAGCAAGGGCGGCAACAGTTCGGCAAAAAAGCCGGTTGCTAAATGTCCGAACCTCGCAAAGTGGACGATGAATTGCGTCCTTTGCCGTTTATGCAAAACAGCACCCGACATGGTCGATCAAATGCGCAAGACGCAGACCGTCTACAAAGTCGACAGGGTCTTCTTTGAAGATCCCTACTTTGATGGGAAGACCTGGACGACGAAGACGTTTGAGGCCGGAGGGACGTCCGGCGGCAATGAAATCACGGTGATGACGAATACCGACTGTGACGAAGCTGCCACGACGCTTTACCATGAGACTTGGCACTCGAAGCAGCCCGCAGGCATGGGTTGGCCGCACCCTTCTGAGGATGACGCCTATTATCACACAGAGCTCTGGACCATCGAAAATGGTTTGCCGAGCCAGGGTAATCCCCCGCTGCGGACAAAGGACAGCAACGGTAAGGTCGTGCCTGACAAGGCAGCGATCAAAGCCCACGTAGACGCAGAATATCCCCAGCCAAGCGGTGGTGCTGGCCCGGACTGGACGATTCAAGGTCACAAAGACGGACCGCCCCCAGAGACGCGTTGGTTTCAACGTTCAACTTCGAAAAAAGTATGGAAGGCGTCGAAAGCAGGAGATTCCTACGCAGGGCCGCAACAGGTCGTAGGTAAGCAAAAGATGGACAGTTCAAAGTTCAGGTGCCCTTGATACACCGCCTTCCCAGGAGGAAATCGAATGGATCTTGCAGTAGCGGTCGCATCCGAAATTGTGATGATAGAAGAGGAGCATGCGCAAGCCTACGCGCAGGCACTTAAGATCGCCCTCGACAACCCTGACTGGGTCGCAAAGACCAAAGCTCACGGCCCAATCACGCAGGACATTGGCACGACGGTCGCCGAACTTGAGTATTCAGAGGAGGCACGAACTCTCGAGGCTGGCTTATGGAGCTTCACGTTCCACGACACAAAACCAGCCTGGGCGATGTACATGCTCCCGCCGCCTGGAAGCCAAACACGCATCACGCTTGTTGCGCCCATCGTGCCGACGGACGACGACGGCTGGGTGATCGAAGACATCTTCGTTCAGCGGGCACGATAGTGGCAGCGCAGGATGTCAACGGCATGCCAAAGGCTGGGGAGCTCTCGTCATGGCTGCTTGAGAAAGACCAGGTGCTGGAGCCCTTTCGACCGCTAGAGCAAAGCCGAATATGGGATCTGAACGCAGCCTACTGGGCGAAGCGAGGCGCTGCCGCCTTTGAGGAAGACTGTGTGCCCTATCTGGCCACCAGCGACGGTACGCTCTCAAAGGCCACTGCAGATCTGATGGTCTTTGCGCATCGGTCGGGAATGACCTTCGATGCAGTGGTTGAGTTCGGTCCCGGCCTCGGTCTTTTTGCGCGCCTTCTAGCGCGCCGTCTGTCGGACGCGGGGCTTTCTCCTCCCGCCTACTTGGGCATCGACGTCTCGCCTGCCCTCCTTAAATGCACCAAGGAACGTTTGGCGGATGCGCCTCTTGAAAGCGTCCAGACGCGGGTAATAGACTTGGCGCGGGCGGCGGAAACGCTGCCTGGTCAAGTCGCAGAGGCTCTGCCCCATGCAGAGCGCATACTTTGCATTTTCAACTATGTCCTAGACAGCCTTCCACAAAGCCAGCTCCGGCTAAAAGACGGCAGGCTCGAGCACCGTGAGATTGAGATGCGATCTGATGGGGTGGCGTTCGACGATTGCGTGCCCAACCGGGATCTCATTCTACGGACACGTTGGGCCCCTACGGCTAAACACTCGCAAATCGACATCTCAGAGGGTGCGCCCAGAACCGTAGCGGTGGGAGCGCTCCAAGTGCTTTCTCAGCTTCATTCCTGCAAGGAGGTGCAGGCCGTCCTCATCAACGACTACCCAGTCGGTGAAAGAGATCATGTCGCTGAGCCTTTTGAGCGGTTTGGCGGGTCCGTGGCAGCGGGACTGGATTTTACCGATTTTGAGACTCAACTCTCCGAAGCCGCATGGTGTGTGAGCACCCCAGATGGGGCGGCTCACCAGATAACCAGCCGCTTCCTTACACGCGGAACTCTCGGGCCCTTGACGGCATCGTTTTCGGAGCATTTTTCGTTCGAGGCAGCCAGCGATGCTCATCGTCTGTCAGCCTCCGCCCGCCAATATGTGCACAACGGATCCAATGCCGCTGCAATGTCGGCTTACCTGGCCGCTCTCGACGCGGAGCCAAACAGTTGGAGCCTGAAGCTCGAAGTCGCCGGGTTTCTCGCGCGTCACATGAACAGGTGGGACGACACCAGACGGCTTGTGGCTATGGTGCTGGAAGACAATCCGTTCAGTTCTGAAGCCATGGTGCTCGCAGGGGATTGCCGAATGGCGCTCGATGCACCCAAGAAAGCCTTGGGCCATTACAAAACGGCCCTGGCGATGTCTGCGCGGAAGGCGAGTATCTGGCTGAAATGCGCACAAGCGCACCGGGCACTTGACCGGGCAGATGAAACGCTCGCGGCCATAAGCCAAGGCCTTACCGCTGAGGGAGACAGCGCGATCATGGACCGGTTACTGGCACTGCAACAGGAGGTCAGCTGGGAGCACCGCAGAGCTCACGGCTAAGTGGACGCCGTGGCCCTTTAGGCCGCGTCGTTAATCCAACACGGGTGGCGTGAGGTACCCTCACCTATCTCGAAGTGCCTTAATGAGAGCCTGCGCCCTCAGAACCGACCCATGCGCTTGCCAACGCGCATGGCCTGCTTCGCGCGTTTCTGTTTATCGCGCATGGCAGCCATCTCAGCCCTGTCGGCATCGGAAACGCCTTCGGGGTCTCGCTTTTTGCGGCTGCCCATGGCCATGTCCATCCCTTTATCGATGCCTCGATTCAGGAGTTTGCGCATCACCATACGCATGATCATGTTGACGATCTGGTTCATGTCTCTGCCTCTTCTTCTTCGTCTTCCAGGTTATCGTCCTCGTCCCCAAAGAGATCGGGTTCGTCCTCTGCTGCGTCAAGATCGGGCTCATCGGCTCCGGGCGGCGGCCTGTTCTCAAGAAGACCCGCTTGGCGCAATTCCTTCAGGCCGGGTAGGTCCCGCGCGCTCTCAAGGCCGAAATGATCCAGGAAGCTCTCGGTCGCTATGAAGGTCACGGGTCG
>JBCCPQ010000038.1:0-14001 GCA_039024825.1 Pseudomonadota bacterium | reverse complement strand
GAAGAGACCGAGGTGCAGGAACACCTGCGCCACATGGCCAATCAAGACCCCGATGAGATGACCCGCGTGCGGATGCATTTGCGCGGCGACGCAGAGATGACGGGCCTCATGCGGGCGCTCTCGGGCCGCTACATTGCCCCGGTGCCCGGTGGCGATCTGATCCGGTCGCCGGAAGTGCTGCCCGCGGGCCGCAACATTCACGCCTTTGATCCGTTCCGGATGCCGACAGCCTATGCGCTGCAGGACGGCTGGGCGCAGGCGCAGGTCCTCCTTGACACGCAGAAGACGCTTCCGCGGTCCGTGGCTCTCGTCCTTTGGGGCTCGGACAATATCAAGAGTGATGGCGGACCGATTTCGCAGGCGCTCGCGCTCATGGGCGCGCGGCCCCGTTTTGACAATTTCGGCCGCCTGTCGGGGGCCGATCTCATTCCGCTGGCAGAGCTCGGTCGTCCGCGGATCGACGTGGTCATGACGCTATCCGGTATCTTCCGGGACCTCTTGCCGCTGCAGACAAAGATGTTGGCCGAGGCCGCATGGAAGGCGGCGAGTGCCGATGAGCCCGAGGATCAGAACTTCATCCGCGCCCATGCCCTAGCCTACACCGCAAAGACCGGATGTTCGCTGGAAGACGCGTCCCTCAGGGTCTTTTCCAACGCCGAAGGGGCTTACGGGTCGAATGTGAACGTTCTTGTGGATCAGGGCGGCTTTGATGACGAGGACGAGCTCGCAGAAGCGTATCAGGCGCGCAAGAGCTTTGCCTACGGCGTGAATGGCAAACCGCAACAGCAGCGGGCGTTGCTGGAAGACGCGTTAAGCGACGTGGATGTGGCCTACCAGAACCTCGAAAGCGTTGAGCTTGGCGTGACGACGGTGGATCACTACTTCGACACGCTTGGCGGGATCGCCCGGGCGGTGAAGCGCGCCAAGGGCGGCGTCGAGCCTGCCGTCATGATCGGGGATCAGACGACCGGGGCCGCGAAAGTGCGCAGCCTCAAGGAGCAGGTCGCCCTGGAAACGCGCACGCGCTCCCTCAACCCGAAGTGGTTTGAGGGGATGCTGAAGCACGGCCATGAGGGTGTGCGCCAGATCGAGGCGCAGGTGACCAATACCATGGGTTGGTCGGCCACGACGGGGCAGGTCGATCCCTGGGTCTATGAACGGATTTCGGAGACTTTTGTCCTCGACGAAGAGATGCGGGAGCGGCTGAGCCAGCTTAACCCGCAGGCGTCCATGCGCATGGCACAGCGGCTGCTCGAGGCGTCCGACCGGGCGTATTGGCAGCCTGACGAGGCGACGCTGGAAGCCCTGCAGGACGCCGCGGACGCTCTTGAGGACAAGCTGGAAGGGGTAGGCGCATGATGTTCTTTTCGCCCGTCCCGAAACTGCGGAACCGGGGCGCTGCCCCGGACCCCGAAGTACATTGCACAAAGAAAACGGGGCCAATGGCGCTCCGGGGAGGTGGCGCATGAGCCCCTATGATGATCCAAAGTTGCCGCCAGCCGCGCGCGCTAACATGAGAGAGCAGCGCGGCTTGGCGAAACGGGGTGCGGCCCCGGGATCGGCTTTGGCGCGGAAGGCTGCGCCGGGGTCGCCTCTTGGTGGGGCGCCGGTCTTGGGCACGCCTGTTGCAAAGGCTCCAGCGCCTGAGCTGAAACCCGCAGGGAAAGCGCCAACGCTGGGCGCGCCGCCGGTTTTGCGCAAGGGTGAGGACGGAGAGGGCTCCGTTCAGGTTCATCAGGACATGTCCACGGTGATCGAGGGGGCGAAGGTCTTCTCGGTCTACGGCAAGGGCGGGATCGGGAAGTCGACGACTTCGTCCAATCTGAGTGCGGCCTTTTCCATGCTCGGCAAGCGGGTGCTTCAGATCGGCTGCGATCCCAAGCACGATTCCACATTCACGCTGACCGGGCATTTGCAGCCGACGGTGATCGACATCCTCAAAGACGTGGACTTTCACGCCGAGGAACTGCGGCCGGAGGACTTCGTCACGACCGGGTTCAACGGTGTGATGTGCGTGGAGGCGGGCGGGCCACCCGCAGGCACTGGTTGCGGCGGCTATGTCGTGGGACAGACGGTGAAGCTGCTCAAGCAGCACCACATGCTCGAGGACACGGACGTCGTCTTGTTCGATGTTCTGGGCGACGTGGTCTGCGGCGGTTTCGCGGCCCCTCTGCAGCATGCGGACAGGGCGGTCATCGTCACAGCGAATGATTTCGACAGCATCTACGCGATGAACCGGATCATTGCGGCGGTGCAGGCGAAGTCGAAAAACTATTCCGTGCGGCTCGCGGGCTGCGTGGCCAACCGTTCCGAAACGACGGAGGAGGTGGACCGTTTCTGCGACAAGGTGGGGTTCAAGCGCATCGCGCACATGCCCGCCGTGGACGCCATCCGGCGGTCGCGTCTTAAAAAGAAGACCCTCTTTGAGATGCCTGACGAGGAAGACATCGTGAACTGCCGCGCGGAGTACATCCGCCTCGCGCAATCGCTTTGGGACGGCACCGAGGCGCTCGCGCCATCGCCGCTGCCCGACCGCGAGATCTTTGAGCTTTTGGGATTCGACTGATGTCGCGCGCGCCCACATATGCGTCCACCCTGAGCCGGGTCGAAGACTACTTTGACCGCTCCGCCACGAAGGTCTGGGAGCAGCTTACCTCGGACGCGCCGGTGTCCAAGGTGCGCGCGACGGTGCGCGCCGGGCGCGAGGAAATGCGCGCAACGATGATTGATGCGCTGGGCGATGTTCGGGGCAAACGCATCCTTGACGCGGGCTGCGGGACCGGCGCAGCCACCGAGGTGCTCGCCATCATGGGGGCGGAGGTCGTGGCGGTGGATATCTCCCCGTCGCTCATCGACATCGCGCGGGACCGCCTGCCGGAGCAATTCGCGGGGCAGGTCACGTTCGAAGCGGGCGATATGCTCGCTGATCGCGGCGCTTTCGACGCCGTCATCGCGATGGACAGCCTGATTTACTACAGGCGGCCCGACCTCCTGCAAGCGCTCGAAATCCTGTCCGACCGTGCGGATCAGGTCGTCTTTACCGTTGCACCGCGAAGCCCGGCGCTCATGGCGTTCTGGTATGCGGGCAAGCTTTTCCCTCGCTCGGATCGTTCGCCGGTCATGGTGCCGCAGGACGTGGCCTCCCTCCCGGCGCGGCATCTGAAAACGGTCCGCAGCGGCTTTTACACCTCTGCCTGCATGGAGGTGCGTTCATGAGCGAGCGGCACCCTCTCACGCAGTTCACGATCCGCATGCTGCCCTTTTCGGACGCGGTCTCCGATGAGCTACCTTTGCGCCAGCTCCTTCGCCTGTCGCTTTTCCAGGTGAGCGTGGGCATGGCGGCGGTGATGCTTCTCGGTACGCTCAACCGCGTGATGATCGTGGAGCTCGGCGTCGCCGCGTGGATCGTGGCGGTGATGATCGCGCTGCCGGTCGTCAGCGCGCCGTTCCGGGCGCTGCTTGGGTTCCGCTCCGACACCTACCGTTCCTCCATTGGCTGGAAGCGCATTCCGTTCCTGTGGTTCGGGACGCTTTATCAGTTCGGCGGGCTTGCGATGATGCCCATGGCGCTGCTGATCCTCGGCGAAGGCAAGCAGGCTATCGGCCCCGAATGGGTGGGGGAAGCTGGCGCAGCACTGGCGTTCCTGCTCACCGGCCTTGGGATGCATATGACGCAGACGGCTGGCCTCGCGCTGGCGGCTGACCGCGCCACGGAGGAGACGCGGCCCCGCGTCGTTGCGCTTCTTTACGTTATGTTCCTCATTGGGATGGCGGTGAGCGCAATTGTCGTGGGTTGGCTGCTGCGCGACTTCTCCGACTTGCGCCTTGTGCAAGTCGTTCAGGGGACTGCGGTCGTGACCATCGTCCTCAACATCATCGCGCTCTGGAAGCAGGAGCGCGTCCAGCCCATGTCCAAGGAGGAGCGTGAGGCCCCGCGGCCCACCTTCCGCCACGCTTGGGCGGACTTTGCCAAAGGCGGGACGGCCGGGCGGCTTTTGCTGGTCGTCTTCCTAGGCACTATGGCCTTCAACATGCAGGACGTGCTGCTGGAGCCCTATGGCGGCGAGATCCTCGGCCTTTCTGTGTCCTCCACGACGCTTCTGACGGCCATGTGGGCCGCGGGCGCCTTGTTGGGCTTTGCCATTGCAGCGCGGCGTCTGACGCAGGGCCAAAGCCCCTACCGCATGGCGGGCTGGGCGCTTGTGGCTGGTCTCGCGGCATTCTCTGCTGTGATCTTCGCGGCGCCTCTGAGTTCCGCATTGCTCTTTTTCATTGGCGCGGGGCTCATCGGGTTCGGCGGCGGGCTATTTGCCGTCGCCACGCTCACGGCGGCCATGACCATGCCTGCCGAAGGGCTTGCCGGGCGCGGCCTCGCGCTGGGTGCCTGGGGCGCCGCGCAGGCCACTGCCGCCGGCCTTGCCATCGCCATTGGAGGGACCGTGAGGGACCTCGTCAATTCCGCCTCCGCCAACGGCTATCTCGGCCAGGCGCTGGCTGATCCCGCAACCGGATACTCGGTGGTTTACCACGTCGAGATCGGTCTGATGTTCGCAACCCTGATCGCTCTGGGCCCGCTCGCGCGGTTTCAGCGCACCAACCCAACCCCTGGGGAAAGCAGACCTATGGGTCTTGCTGACTTCCCCACCTGACCACGAAAGGAATACGCCATGGTCGGTGTCGAATTTTGGGGAAACGTTGACCTTGCCTCGGTCGCCATATGGGCATTCTGGGGCTTCTTCGCGTTCCTGATCTACTACCTCCAGACGGAGAACATGCGCGAGGGCTACCCCCTCGAGAACGAGGACGGATCCCCGGCAAACCAAGGCCCGTTCCCGCTTCCGTCTCCCAAGACGTTCCACCTCCCCCACGGTCGCGGCGACGTCACCGTGCCGAGTGAGGAGCAGGAAGACAGCCATCGCCGCACGGACCTCGCGCTGGAGCAGATGCACCCGTCGAAGGGCTCTCCCTTTGTGCCGACGGGTAACCCGCTTGCGGACGGCGTCGGCCCGGCCTCATGGGCGCCGCGTCGCGACGTCCCCGAGCTTGATGGCAAGGGCCACCCAAAGATCGTGCCCATGGCGTCGCTCGATAGCTTCCGCGTCTCGGCGGGTCGCGATCCGAGGGGCCTCACGGTGCAAGCGGGCGACGGCGAGCCCGTCGGACAAATCACCGACATGTGGATCGATGAGCCCGAACAGCTTGTCCGCTACCTGGAGATGGAACTGACCACCGAGCTCGGCGGGGGCAAGCGCCTCATTCCGATGACGCTCGCGGTGATCAAGAGCGACCGCGTCGTCGTGCGCTCCCTGTTCGAAGAGCACTTTGCAGGCGTTCCGGCAACGAAGTCGGCCACGCAGGTGACGCTGCTCGAGGAGGAGAAGATCTCTGCCTATTACGCCGGGGGCACGCTTTATGCCTCCGAGGCCCGGCTGGAGCCACAGCTCTAGCTCCGGGTCGGTCCGCAAACCGAGGAGGATTGACCGATGCAAGTGAAGGTCGCGAAAGATTTTGCCTTCGAGCACGCCCCAGGGCTGCCCGAGGCGTTGCCGGAGGGAGAGGAGATCCTCTGGCAAGGGCGCCCCAAGGTGCTGCCGCTCGCGCGGCAGGCTCTCTGGCTCGACTGGGTCGTGGGCTATTTCGTGATCATCACATTCTGGCGCATCATGGCATCGACGGCGGATCATTCTGTTCTCGAAGCCCTCACTCACGGAGTGCCGCTCATTGCTTTGGGCATAGCGGCCACACTCGTCATCCTCTTCATTGCCTGGCTGCAGGCGCGCGGCACGGTGTATACCCTGACATCGCATCGTGCCGCGCTTCGAATTGGGGCGGCTCTGCAATTGACGCTGAACCTTCCCTATCAATGGATCGAGAACGCGAACCTCGACCTCCGCAAGGACGGGTCGGGCACTATCGCCCTCGAACTGAAGGGGGATGAGAACCGATTGTCCCTTTTCATGGTCTGGCCACACATGCGCCCCTGGCGTCTGGCCCGGCCGGAGCCCGCCCTTCGCTGCATTCCTGACGCCGCCAAAGTCGCGCAGATTCTGGCCATCGCAGCGGAGGCGCGGGTCTCCGACGCATCCTCCATCAAAGTCACCGCGTCCGCGCCGGATGTTGTGGCGGTCCCAGCGGAGTAACTGACATGACAGATCTCAATCACACCACCCTCGCACAGGAACAGCGCAAGCTGGCCCGCCGCGACAAGGAGATGATCCCACTTGTCCTTGTCCGGCTCATGTTCGGACTGGCCCTCGTGTCGGTGGCCCTGGTGGCCTACGCGCGCATCACCGACCGCCCTTTGGTGGGCGTGCCGTCCCAGCCGCCCATCGTTGCCGAGCGCGTGGTCTACCTCGCCCCCGGTGAGGAGCGCGGATCCTACGTCATCACGGACGAGGCCGGTGAAAAGCTCGTGGCAAGCTCTGACCGGAAGGCGGGCTTCGTGGGTGCCATCGGCCAGGCCATTGAGCGCCGCCGGCAGGTCCAGCGCAGCGACATGGCTGCGCCTCTCACACTCGTGCGGCGGGAGACCGGCCGCATCGATATCATCGACGCCGCCTCGAATTTCTCCATCGAGCTCCATGGATATGGATCCGACAACGTCGCCGTCTTCGCCGGGCTCCTGCCCGAGTGGAGCCCCGCACAAGGCAATGAGTAACCCGCAATCCAAGAGGAGTTGGAGATATGGGACTGATCACGAGAGACAGGGAAACCGCCCCCTGCACCGTCACGGTAAGCCACCGTTTCGAGGAACTGAGCGCGCACGTGCGCTTTAACAATGGCGCCGTCATCCATCCCGGCGACATGGTGGAGGTCCACGGGGCCGAGATCATGGCACCCTATGGCGAGATCGTCGAAGAGGATCGCACCGCGACCATCATCCGCGCCTCCGCGCTGGAGCGGCTCTGGACCCGGGCCACGGGCGACTTCGAGTACATGGAGCTCTGCGAGTTCTCTTTCTCAGAGGAGGTTCTGTCATGAACGTCCAGAACCCAAAGCATCTGAACGGGCACGCCAATGGTCATGCCTCCGAGGTCGCGCGCTACGGCACAAATGAGGCCGAGATGTCTGACATCGCCAAGCGCGGTGCGGCGGCGTCGAATGAGGAAGCGACCGAAATTGCGATGCAGGACACGCTCCTGACGCCGCGCTTCTACACCACCGATTTCGACGAGATGGACGCCATCAGCGTCGACGGCATCCGCGAGGAGTGGGACGAGCTCATCGCCGAGATGGCCGCTGACCCGAACAAGGGACACTTCAAGAAGAACGAAAACTGGGACAAGACCGACTGGGACGGGATGGAGCCAAAGCTCAAGGCCGAATTCATCGACTTCCTGATCTCATCGTGCACGGCGGAGTTCTCAGGCTGCGTCCTGTACAAAGAGATGAAGCGGCGCGGCAATAATGCCGATATCACCCAGCTCTTCGGGCTCATGGCGCGCGACGAGGCACGGCACGCGGGCTTCATCAACGATGCCCTGCGCGAGGCCGGGATCAAGGTGAACCTCGGCTTCCTGACCCAGCAAAAGAAGTACACCTACTTCCGCCCGAAGTTCATCTATTACGCGACCTACCTGAGCGAGAAGATCGGGTATGCGCGCTACATCACGATTTTCCGCCACCTTCAGGCGCACCCGGAGCTGCGCTTCCATCCGATCTTCAAGTGGTTCGAGGAATGGTGCAACGACGAGTTCCGCCACGGCGAAGCCTTTGCCCTTCTGATGAAGACGGACCCAAAGCTTACCAGCGGCGGGAATGAGTGGTGGATCAAGTTCTTCCTCACGGCGGTCTATTCGACCATGTGGGTGCGCGATCATCAGCGCCCTGCCTTCCACGCGGCGCTGGGCGTGGACGAGGAATGGTATGGTCAGGAAGTCTTCACGAAGACCTCTGAGCTGACCAAGCAGATCTTCCCGTTTACGCTTGATATCGACCACCCGCGCTGGAAACCCGCGCTACGCCGCATGGAGGCGGCATCGCGGCAGGTGGCGGCGGGCAAAAAGGCCGGAGGACTTGGCGGGTTCGTGGGGCGCGCCCTTGGCGGCGCGAAAGCGGGCCTTGCGTTCCTGTCGCTTTATACGATCCCGGTCGTGCGCCACGACGTGCCCGAAGTCACCCGTCTGGAGCCCGCTTACTGATGGTGCACATCGCGCATACAGCCGACCTCGGATTGGGGCTCTGCCCCAGACCCCGAGGTATTTGGGGAAAGATGAAGGGAGGGGCGTTCTAGTGGCCGCTTTCGCGTCTTTGCTCGTGGCTTTGTGTGCGTGGTGGATTGGCACGGGCGTGATCCTTCTGGCCGTCCGGCGCGCGGATCTTGCGGGCGGGGGATCGCTTGGACTTGTCTGCGCGGGGCTGCCGTTTCTGGCGTTCGGCCTTCTGGGCGTTTGGGCGGCGGCGGGAGATGGGACGCTTCTGGGCCTCTATGGCGGGTTCTTTGCGGCGCTCAGTCTTTGGGGGTGGATCGAGCTTTCGTTCATGTCGGGGGCCATCACCGGGCCCAATCGATCAGCCCTCGGCGCGGGCCTTACCGGCTGGGCGCGTACATGGGCGGCGTGGCGGGCCGTCGCGTGGCATGAGCTTTTGCTGATTGCGGCCTTCGTCTATGTCCTTGCCGTCACGCAGGATGCGGTGAACGCCATGGCCGCCTGGACCTTTGGGATCCTCTACGGCGCGCGCGTCTTGGCCAAGCTGAACCTGTTCCTCGGCGTTCCCGGCATCAACATGGAGGCCGTGCCCCGCGCACTGAGCCATATCCCGAGTTATTTCCGGCAGGGCGATCCCTCGATCCTCTTTCCGGTGTCGATCATTCTTTTGTCCTTGGGCACGGCCCTCTGGATTTCCCGGCTGGCTGCTGCCTCCAGCCCTGAAGAAGCGGTGACGTTCGGACTTTTGTCTGCGCTCACTGGTCTCGCGCTCATCGAGCACTGGATGATGCTTCTCCCCATGGCAGATACGAAACTCTGGCGCTGGCTCATGCCCGCAAAGCCAGGCCAAGACCCGGGCCATGGCCCGACCCCGCAAGAACAGGGATAGACGATGACCTTTGACCAGATCTTCACCCAGCAGCTTGACGAGCTCAAGGCAGAGGGTAACTACCGCTACTTCGCGGAACTGGAGCGCTGCTGCTCAAAGTTCCCGAAAGCGGCCAACCACGGCAAGGACGGTGTCCGGGACGTCACCGTCTGGTGCTCCAACGATTATCTCGGCATGGGTCAGAACCCCAAGGTCATCGCCGCCATGCAGGAGGCCGTCACGCGCTGCGGCACCGGCGCGGGCGGGACGCGCAACATCTCTGGTACGAACCACGATCACCTCTTGCTGGAGCGGGAAGTCGCGGACCTGCACGGCAAGGAAGCCGGGCTCCTGTTCACCTCTGGCTACATCTCCAACTGGGCGACGCTGTCGACGCTCGGGTCGCGCATCAAGGACATCGTGATCTTCTCGGACAGCGAGAACCACGCGTCGATGATCGAGGGCATTCGCCATTCCAAAGCCGACAAGGTCATCTGGAAACACAATGACGCGCGCGACCTGGACCGCAAGCTGGCAGCGGTGGGTGACCGGCCAAAGCTCGTGGCCTTTGAGAGCGTCTATTCGATGGACGGTGACATCTGCCCGATGGAGGAGATCCTGGACGTGTGCGAAAAGCATGGCGCGTTGACCTACCTCGACGAGGTGCACGCCGTGGGGATGTACGGCAAGCGCGGCGGAGGTGTCTCCGAGGAGCGCGGTCTGGCACATCGGATCGACATCATCGAAGGCACCCTTGGCAAAGCGTTCGGGTGCGTTGGCGGCTACATCACCGGCTCCGCGGCGATGTGTGACTTCGTGCGCTCCTTCGCGTCCGGCTTTATCTTTACCACAGCGCTGCCGCCTGCCGTGGCCGCTGCGGCCAGAACCTCAATCGCGCATCTCAAAGAGAGCCAGCTTGAGCGCGCCGGGCAGCGTCGGCAGGTGGCCCGCCTTCGCGCGGCGCTTGACCGGGCCGGTATCCCTTACATGCCCAATGAGAGCCATATCGTTCCTGTGATGATCGGTGATCCCAAGAAAACGCGGATGATCTCCGATTACCTGATGGAGCGCTTTGCCATTTACGTGCAGCCGATCAATTACCCTACGGTACCTAAGGGCACGGAACGATTGCGCTTTACGCCTTCGCCCCTACATTCTGATGCAGAGATTGACCGGCTCGCCGGTGCCTTGAGCGAGCTTTGGGAGCAGTGTGCCCTCGCGCGCGCCGTCGCCTAGGACAATCCAGCGCAGGTGACGCAAAATTCACTGAGCCAGCCCTTTACCCTCGCGGGGAGGCAGCTACCTCGCACCAACGGAATACAAAGGAGTACCTTATGAAACTCACACGTCGTGAACAGCTTGCCCTGATGGGAGGCGCACTGGCCGCAACGGCGATTCCGGCGGCTGTGTCCGCGGATGGCCATACGGTCCATGAAGTTCAGATGCTGAACCAGGACCCAGAGAACAAGCGTGAGCGTCAGGTCTACCTGCCTGCCGTTGTCCGCGCTCAGCCCGGTGACACCATCAAGTTCATCTCTGTGGACAAGGGCCACAACGCGCAGTCCAACGAGGATTGGTCGCCGGAAGGTGGCACCGAGTGGAAGTCCGCCATCAACGAAGATCTTGAGATCACCATCGATGTCGAAGGCGCCTACATGTACGAGTGCCAGCCCCACGCAACTGCGGGCATGATTGGCCTCATCCTCGTGGGTGACGTTTCTGGCAACTATGAAGACCTGAAGGGTCAGCGCTTCCGCGGTAAAGCGAAGCAGCGCGCCGAGGCGTATTTTGAGATCGCTGACGAGATGCTGGCGTCTGAAAGCGCCTAAGCTTCGGCTACCACATCAGGGAAGCGGGGGCCTTTGGGCCCCCGTTTTCATTCTGGACGGGCCGCATCACCAGAAGCGAAGCCGTTCCCAGGTCGTGACCGGATCGAGGACCAGCTTTTCGTCCTTCGCCAGCGCCACCGTCAGAGTGTCGATTTTGCGCCCTTCCAGGAATTCGGTCACTTCGATTTCCATGGCGGAGGGGAAAGATATCGCCACTTCTTCGTGGCCCTCCACGTCCCACGCTATGAAGCCGGCGTAGGTGGAGAGCACCTCTGGGCTGAAGCGTGCGTCCGGATCCGTAACATTGCAGACGGCCATGGCGATCCAGCCGTCGATGGGATCGTCAAAGCGAACCGGCAGCTCGTCGGGGTGCACCATCATGGACATGGATTCCACCAGGGCGCTTTCGCCATTTATCTGCGTGTCGACGCCGACCCAGAGCGCATCCCCGTGGTCGGCTGTCCCATCACGGAAGGGGCCGATGTCGATGCGGCCGTCGTCTGCCACGAACCCGCTCGGGAACGGTGCGAGAAGCGTTTCTGTCAGCTCTGTTTCGAACTTTACGAACAGCTCAACCCCGCGCTCTGACCTGTCCACGATGAGGGACAAATCTGCGGCGGTGCTGTTTCCCGCCCACAGTGCCAGGATCGATGCCGTTAGAAATCTCATGCGCCAAAGATAAGCGCTTCGCGCGGGCTGACAACCGCCGACGCATCCGGGCCTTGAGATGCCGCCAACCCGATTGCTGCCCGCTGTTAAAGGGCCTAAGAGCACCCCGACGAGGAGAGAACGCCCGGACCGGTGGGCCCAAATGCGCTGACCCATGCCGGGGGCGCTAAGGGCCGCGTCATGACGCCCTGGAGGGGCCCCGGCAGGGCAGCAGAGAGGCGTCGCCGTGCGACCGTATGAAAAGGACCCCGCCGCGATCTACGCGCAAAGCTTCGCCACAGTGCGTGACGAAGCGCGACTGGACCGTTTCGATGCGGGCATGGAGATCATGGCTGTCCGCCTTATCCACGCCTGCGGCATGGTCGAGGTCGCTGACCGTTTGGCTTTTTCCGACTCCGCTTTCCACGCAGGTGCCACGGCGCTTGCAAACGGCGCGCCGATCCTGTGCGATGCCGAGATGGTGGGCGCGGGCATCATTCGCCGCGCACTTCCCGCTGAGAACGAGGTGATCGTAACGCTCAACGAGCCGTCCGTCCCCGAACGTGCCCGGACCCTCGGGACGACGCGCAGCGCGGCGGCGGTGGAGCTCTGGGAGCCGCATATCGAGGGTGCTGTTGTGGCCATTGGGAATGCGCCCACGGCGCTCTTTCACCTTCTGGAACGGCTCGATGCGGGCTGGCCGAAACCAGCCGTGATCCTCGGCTTTCCGGTGGGCTTTGTCGGTGCGGCGGAAAGCAAGGCCGAGCTGGCTGCAAACGCGCGCGGCACGGAGTACGTGGCCCTGCGCGGACGGCGTGGCGGCTCTGCCATGGCCTCTGCCGCTGTGAATGCGCTGGCTGCCGAGCTGGGTGGGGGCACGCTGTGAGCGCGTGGCTGCATATCGTGGGGATCGGCGAAGACGGCATGGACGGGCTGAGCCCCGCCACTCGTGCCATCGTGGAAGCAGCCGAGGTCATCGTTGGCGGCGAACGGCACCACGTTTTGAGCGACGCGGTCACCGCGGAACGGGTCGCCTGGCCGTCACCCTTCGATGCCCTGATCGCCACCCTGCAGAGTTTCAAGGGCCGGCGGGTCGTGGTGCTTGCCACGGGCGACCCGCTTTGGTTTTCCGTTGGGGCGCGGATTGGGCGCGAGATCGCCCCGGACGAGATCACCTATCATCCGCAGCTTTCGGCGTTCCAGCTTGCTGCAGCCCGGCTTGGCTGGTCGATGGCGGATGTCGAACAGCTGACTGTGCACGGGCGCCCTGTGGAGCAGATGATCGCCTTCATCCAGCCCGGAGCGCGGCTTTTGATCCTGACGACAGGGGCTGAGACGCCCGGGCAAATTGCCCGTTTTCTGACAGAGCGCGGCTTTGGTGCGTCGCCGATGACTGTCCTTGCGGCCATGGGCGGAGAAGACGAGGCCCGTTTCGACGGGACAGCGGAAAGCTGGAGTCACGAGGTGCCTGCCTTCAACACGCTGGCTGTCGACTGCCTCGCCTCCCCGGATGCGGCGCTTCTGCCGCGGGTTCCCGGGCTGAGCGACGATCTGTTTACGTCTGACGGCACCATGACGAAGCAGGAGGTGCGCGCGGCCACCCTCGCCAAGCTCATGCCCATGCGCGGCGCGCTATTGTGGGATATCGGCACGGGCTGCGGATCGGTGGCGATCGAGTGGATGCGAGCGGCCCGCTACGCGCGCGCCATCGGCATAGAGCCGCGCGCGGACCGCCGTGCGATGGCTGCCGAGAATGCCCTTGCGCTGGGTGCGCCGAGGCTCGAGCTCATAGACGGCCGCGTTCCAGAGGCGCTGGACGGGCTGGAGGCCCCGGACGCGGTCTTTATCGGCGGGGGGCTGAGCGAGGCTGTGTTCGAAGCCGCTTTTTCGGCGCTTCGGCCTCTCGGACGGCTGGTGGCGAATGCCGTCACCCTGGAGAGCGAGGCCGTGCTCATCGCGCTTCACCGCAGCCACGGCGGCCAGCTGGTCAAGCTGCAGGTGAATCGTGCGGAACCCGTGGGTGGCCTGACCGGTTGGCGGCCCCTGATGCCGGTCATTCAGTGGAGCCTTGTGAAGCGATGATCGGCATGTGTGCTTGCCTTGGTATCGGCCCCGCCCGCCTCCCCCTCGCCCTACCGGGTTCGGCCATCGGTGGCGCCGCTGCGCGGCGGGGGGACCATGTCTAGGGGTGTCCTTTATGGCGTGGGTCTTGGCCCGGGGGATCCTGAGTTGATCACACTCAAGGCCGCGCGTCTGATCAAGGCGGCCCCGGTGATCGCCTATCCGACACTGGCGGGCGCGGAGAGCTTTGCGCGCCGAATTGCAAGCAGCCTGATCGACACTGAGAAAACGGAAATCGCCATCGATGTCCCGATGTCCGTCGCGCGTGAGCCTGCGCAGGCGGCCTATGATACCGGGGCAGAGCGAATTTCCCGCGCGTTGGAGGGGGGCCGGGACGTCGTCTGCCTCTGCGAAGGGGATCCGTTTTTTTATGGCTCCTTCATGT
>JBCCPQ010000037.1:0-14228 GCA_039024825.1 Pseudomonadota bacterium | reverse complement strand
TCTCAGCCACTAGGGCTCGGAGCCTCTCAAACTCTGCCTCGTCCCCGCGGCCCTTGGCGGCGCCCACTTCCTTGGCGGCTTTGTTCGCGTCCGCCTGAGCCGTCTCGGCGGCGAGGATCTTGGCGCGGCGCGCCTCGTCGATTGCCAAAACCTCAGACGACACCGGCGCATCCCCGCGACGAGCCAGCGCCGCGTCAAAGGCGGCGGGGTCCTGACGGATGAGCTTGATATCGTGCATGGGAGCCTCCCTTGGGCGATGCGTGCGGTGCTTTAACGCGCGGCTGCGGGCAGGGAAAGGGGGCCACGAAGCGCGAGCCAGAAACGGGCCAGAAAGCGTATGGATCACGTATGGCTGCGTAGGCGCACATGAAGCGGTGCGAGTTAGTTAATCTGTGCGCGCTTCTTCCCAGCCCCGGAGCCTTCAGCGTGCAGCCGTCGCGCGCGAAGTCGTGACCGTGGTTTGATTACGGGAGAGCGCTCAGCGGACATATCGCGCTTTCGCTGCGGTTGCAGGAATGGCAGCTTTGCACGAGCATGTTCGAATGAAACGATTAATGAAAACAGCATTTGTTCTCTTGACCGTTTGCTTTGCGATTTCTGGAGAATTGTCAGCGCAAGATTCCAGTGGTCCTGTCGACGCGTGCTTAGCGCCAACCTCAGACAGCAACGTGAACGCCGAAGACTGCCCTCTGACATTTCGCCAGCCGCGACCAATAGGACAGAGCATTGATGTGAGTGAGTGCCTTTTTCTGCCTGAACGATTAGAAGCAAATGACAGAGCTTTCTTGATACTGCAGTGTTCTGTTTCGAACCGTTCAGAGGAGAGTGTTGCATCCTTCAATTATGGTGTTCGTTATTTAGCGGTGGGCAGTTCGAAAGTCTTGACGGAGGTTGGCTTCGAAGGCGATCTACGATTTGGCACTGCACTTTTGGTGCCAATTATACTACCACAGGAAAGGCAATCGCTCAGACTAGCCGCCCCCGACATGCCAGCTGATGTTGTCGCATCCGATTTGGGAATTTCAGTGGAAGTCATAAGTGTACGGACGCCTGATGGTCGCACCCTAAGATAACTACAGAAAAGCCGCCATTGGCTCGGTGTGCAGCGTCGGTAAACTTGGGCTCCATGCCGGCCTTGGATGCGCTGCGGCGTCTGTCTTTGTGTCCGGCCGAATGTTCGGGCCGTTGTCGCCGGGCAAGGTCAAACGGCGCGGGCGCAAGCTGCTCGAGGCGCACCGATGGGGTTCCGATGGGGTCACTGTCGGAACGTAAGACTTCACGGAGCAAGTATCGCCTACGCGGGCAAGCTAGGGTCAGGCGTCATAACCACCAGGCGACAACGATCGGGATGGCGATGGCGGACAGAACCGGCTATGGGCAGCGATTATAACCGGTCACAACGCGTTTTCGCGGGGCCGCGGTTCAACTGATCACGAAAGCCACTGTTCGCAGTACCGCAGGCGAGGTACTTGTTGGGCTCCAATTCTGTTTCCGCTGCCAGGGCGCGGACTGTGGTTTTTCGGCCTGCCTTTCTTGCCATCGTCGTCCAGCGTCGTTAGGTGCCGATAACCCAATAAAGAGGCACCCATGGACGCTGTCGGCTCGCTACTTTTCCCGCTTCTCATCATCGGTATTTTCTACCTGCTGGTCTTTCGGCCGCAGCAGCAGAAGATGAAGGCCCATGCCAAAATGGTCTCGGAGTTGCGGCGGGGGGATCAGGTGGTCACGTCCGGCGGGCTTATCGGGAAGGTCACCAAGGTCAAGGAAGACAACGAGATCGAGGTGGAGTTGAGCCAGGGCGTCAAGGTGCGCGTTGTGCAGGACACCATTGCCCGGGTGATGTCGAAGACCGAACCGGCGGACAAGTAGATGCTGAAGATCGAGGGCTGGAAACGGGTCCTGATCTGGGGAGTGGTCCTGTTCGGGCTGCTTCTGGCGGTGCCGAACGGATTCTACGGGCAGGTTGAGCGATCAAACGACGCCGAGGCGCGCATTGAGGCGGGCTTTGAGGACGCAGAGACGCTCACTGCTGCTGCCGGTTGGCCCAGCTGGATGCCCTCGGGTCTTGTCAATCTTGGCCTCGATCTGCGGGGCGGGGCGCATCTTTTGGCTGAGGTGCGGCTTGAGGAGGTCTATGAGACCCGCCTTGACGCCTTCTGGCCCGAGCTTCGCGATGCTTTGCGGCCTGAGCGGGACGCAGTGGGCACGATCCGGCTGCAAGAGAGCGATGGCACGTCTTTGCGGGTGCGGATATCGCGGCCTGAGGGGATAGCGCGGGCCATGGAGATCGCGCGCTCGCTCGCGACGCCGCTGCAATCGCTGACCGGCGCGCTGCAGAGCGATATTGATGTGAGTGCCGATGGAGACATCCTGATCATTCGGCTGTCGGAGGCTGAGCGTGCGGCCACGGATGACCGCACCATGGCGCAAACTCTGGAGATTATTCGCCGCCGTATCGATGCGGCTGGCACGCGGGAACCAACGATCCAGCGTCAGGGCGAGCGGCGCGTTCTCATTCAGGTGCCCGGGATCGGATCAGCGCAAGAGATCAAGGATCTCATTGGGGTTCCGGCGCTGCTGACATTCCAACCTGTGGTGGGGCGCACGACCGATCCGGAGGCCGTGCCGGGCGTGGGTAACGAGCTTCTACCCTCCGCGGATTCCCGGGAGGACGGCATCTTCTACATCCTCGAGCGGACGCCTGTGGTCACGGGAGAGACGCTGGTCAATGCGCAGCCGTCGTTCGACCAGAACGGCAATCCGAGCGTTGATTTCCGCTTTAACACGACCGGCGCACGGGACTTCTGCGATTACACGAGTGCCAACATCGGCTCTCCCTTCGCCATTGTCTTGGACTCGGAAGTGGTTAGTGCTCCAACGATCCAGAGCGCGATCTGCGGCGGGTCGGGGCAAATCACCGGGTCCTTCACGATTGAGGAATCGACGCAGCTCGCGATCCTGCTGCGTGCGGGATCGTTGCCTGCGGGGCTCGATTTCCTCGAGGAACGCACCGTAGGACCGGATCTTGGACAGGACAGCATCGACGCGGGCACGATTGCCTGCATCGTGGCGTTCATCGCGGTGCTGATTTTCATGGGCCTGAGCTACGGGCTCTTCGGGCTCTTTGCCAATGTAGCGCTGATCATCAACGTCGGTCTGATCTTTGGTCTGCTGTCGAGCCTCGGTGCCACGCTGACGCTGCCGGGGATTGCGGGGATCGTTCTGACGATTGGTATGGCCGTCGACGCGAATGTGCTGATTTTTGAGCGTATCCGGGAGGAGCTCAAGACCGCCAAGGGGCCCGCGCGCGCGATTGAGCTGGGCTATGAGAAGGCCCTGTCGGCCATCATCGATGCCAACATCACGACGTTTATCACGGCTGTGATCCTCTGGCTCATGGGGTCGGGCCCGGTGCAGGGCTTTGCAGTCACGCTGGGCCTTGGCATCGTCACCTCGGTCTTCACGGCGATCTTTGTCACGCGCCTGCTGATCGTGATCTGGTTTGAGCGGGCGCGGCCCAAAACGGTTGAGGTTTAGGGATGCGGCTCCGACTGGTTCCAAAGGAAACCTCCATCGATTTCTTCTCTCGCTGGAAGATCTGGCTTGGGATTTCCGGCCTCCTCGTGGTGCTGGCGTTTGCGTCCTACGCGCTGCAGGGGCTAAACTTTGGGATCGACTTCCGGGGCGGCACGACCATCCGGACGGAATCCACCCAACCCCTCGACGTGGGTGTCTACCGCGACGCGCTGGCGGCGCTGGAGCTTGGGGATGTCGCCATCTCAGAGGTTTTTGATCCCACGTTCGGGCCCGATCAGAATGTGGCTCAGATCCGCATTCAGGCCCAGGAGGGGGAAGAGAGCGTCTCTGGCGATGTCGTTGCAGCCGTGGGTGACGCGCTCAGTGCCGTTGACCCAGGGCTGAAGTTGCCGTTTCCGAGCGTGGAGTCGGTGGGGCCCAAGGTCTCTGGAGAGCTGATCCAGACGGCCATCATCGCTGTTCTCCTCGCGATTGGCGCGGTTCTCATCTACATCTGGCTTCGGTTTGAGTGGCAATTTGCGCTCGGCGCAGTGGCCGCGCTCGTGCACGACGTGATCCTGACAATCGGCATTTTCTCCGAGCTTCAGATCAGGTTTGATCTGGCCATCATCGCGGCCCTTCTGACCATCGTGGGCTACTCTCTCAATGATACGGTCGTGGTCTTCGACCGTGTTCGGGAGAACCTGCGCAAGTACAAGAAGCGCCCGCTTGCCGAGGTGCTGAACCTGTCCATCAATGAGACGCTGTCGCGGACGGTTATGACCTCTGTGACGACGCTTCTAGCGCTGATTTCCCTGTTCGTGCTAGGTGGCGACGTCATCCGCGGGTTCGTCTTTGCGATGATCTGGGGCGTGATCGTGGGGACCTATTCGTCGATCTTCGTGGCCTCTGCGATCCTGCTTTATCTCGGCGTGAAGCGAGACTGGTCGAAGCAATCCGCCTCTGCGGGCACGCAGTTTGGCGCAGCGGATGGCGGCACGCAGTACGATATTCCCGAACGCTTCCGATCAAAGGATGCGCCGGGCGCCGCAAAGAAGGCCGATGGCGGCAAGAAGGGGTCAGACGACGCATCCGACGGTGGCGGCGGCGGGGACGACTGACCCGTGGCCGCGCTGGGGGACGCTCTGGCCCAGCCCGGCCTGCCATTGCTTGTTGCGGCGGTCATTCTCGCGGGCCTTGTGCGGGGCTTTTCAGGCTTCGGTTCCGCCATGATCTTTCTGCCGGTGGCGGGGCGCGTGGTCGGGCCGTTCGAAGCGATCCTCATCTTCACGGTGTGCGACTTCTTTGGACCGCTGCCGCTTTTGCGGCGGGCGTTCCGTGAGGGCACCATGGAAGAGGTTGGACGACTTCTCCTTTTCTGCGCCATGGGTTTGCCTCTGGGCCTCTATCTGCTGACGATTTCAGACCCCGCGCTGTTCCGCTGGGTCGTCTCAATCGCCACGCTGATCCTGCTTGCGGCGCTTATTCTGGGCTTTCGGCACAGGCTGCCCTTCACGTTGCCGACGCTCAGCGGTGCGGGCCTGATTTCCGGGCTTCTGGGCGGGGTGTCCGGCCTCGGCGGACCGCCTGTGATCCTGCTTTATCTTGCCTCTTCGCGCGCAACAGAGGTGATCCGCGCCAACACATTGGTGTTCCTCGTGGGCTTTGATGTGTTGATGAGCCTGTCGCTTTTTGCCTTTGGCCGGTTTGATCTTGGTGTCGCCGTCCTCGGTCTGCTTCTTCTGGTGCCCTACACTGCGGCGGGCCTTCTTGGGCAGAAGCTCTTTGATCCGGCGCGCGGCACGCTTTACCGACGCGTCGCCTATGTCATCATCGGGGCGGCGGCATTGCAGGGTCTGCCGATCTGGGATGGAATGGCCCTATGACGTCCCTTTCCGTCAGTGCCCTGCGCATCGGCCGGGTGAACCGGCCCCTCCTCGACGCATTGGCATTCGAGGTGCCAGAGGGTAGCGCCCTAGCCCTGCGCGGCCCGAACGGCCTTGGCAAGACGACCCTGCTGAGGACCCTTGCGGGCCTTATGCCGCCCCTCTCGGGGGTGCTTTCCCACGATCCGGAGGAGGCGGCGTACGGCGCCCATCTTGACGCGTTGAAGCCTGCGCTCACCGTTCGCGAGACGCTGCGCTTCTGGTCAGATATCTACGGCACCCGGCGGATTGATGAGGCGCTTGCGGCATTCAATCTTGCCGAACTTGCCGACCGTCCCTGCGCGATGCTGTCGGCCGGACAGCGGAGGCGCTGCGCACTTGCACGGCTCCATGTCAGCGGGCGCAGGATCTGGCTCATGGATGAGCCCACCGCCGCCCTTGATGCCCAGGGACAAAGCGAGCTTGCGGACGTGCTCACGGCGCATCTCGGGCAGGGGGGCATCGCGCTCATGGTCACGCACATGCCGCTGCCCATCCCTTGCGAGGAGCTTGATCTCAGCCCGTTTCGCGCTCGCCCGGGTCTTGCGGGTGACGCCTTCGGGGAGGCGCTGGAATGATCGCGCTCCTGCTTCGGGACCTGCGGCTTGCGGTTCGGGCTGGCGGTGGTTTTGGCCTTGGCATCGCGTTCTTTGCCATCGTCGTGGTTCTCACGCCCTTCGCGGTGGGGCCATCGTCGGCAGGGCTCGCAGCGATCGCCCCCGGCATCCTGTGGCTGGCTGCGCTCCTCGCCGCGCTCCTGACCCTCGACCGTCTCTTTGCCCTCGATGCAGAGGACGGGACGCTCGAACAGCTTGCTCTGGCCTTGCCCGTGGAGGCCGTCGTCTTTGCGAAGGCTTTCGCGCATTGGCTCACGACGGGGGCGGTTCTTGCGCTTCTTGGTCCACCTCTGGGCGTTCTTCTGGCGCTGCCCGTTCAGGGGATGTGGCCGCTCTTTCTCGCTCTGGCGCTCGGCACGCCCGCGCTCAGCTTTATCGGGGCTTTCGGGGCCGCGCTCACCATTGCCGTGAAGCGTGGGGGGCTTTTGCTGTCGCTCCTTTTGCTGCCGCTTTATGTGCCCACGCTGATCTTCGGGGCAGAGGTGGCGCGCCGCGGAGCTGAAGGGGCCGATTACGGTCAACCTCTCGCCCTTCTCGCGGCGCTCAGCCTCGGTTGCGTTGCCCTCATGCCCTTTGGCGCCGCTGCGGCATTGCGCGCGGCGTTGCGGTAGCCCTTTTGCCGATCCGACAAGGAGATTACCTTCCGCCCATGAGATCGATCTGGGAATACGCCAATCCGAGGCTCTTCATGGGCTGGACGGGACGTGCCTTGCCGTGGATCTGGGCGCTTGGCCTTGGGCTCACGGCGCTTGGGCTCGTCTGGGGGTTCTTCTTCACGGGCGATGATTTCCGCATGGGGTCCACCGTCAAGATCATCTACATCCACGTCCCGTCCGCGCTCATGGCAATCAACGGCTACTTTCTGATGTTCGTGGCGGCTTTGATCTGGCTCGTGCGCCGCCAGCCGGTGACGGCTTTGGTGGGCCGGGCGGCGGCGCCCGTCGGGCTGACCATGACGCTGATCGGGCTTGTGACCGGCGCAATCTGGGGTCAGCCCATGTGGGGCACGTGGTGGGCCTGGGACCCGCGGCTCACGTCATTCCTCATCCTCGCGCTGTTTTACCTGGGCTATATCGCGCTCTGGGAGGCGATCAGCGATCCGGAGCTCGCCGCGGACCTCACCTCCATCCTCGCCATCGTGGGGAGCGTGTTCGCAGTCCTCTCGCGCTACGCCGCCCGGTTCTGGAACCAGGGCCTGCATCAGGGGACGTCGGTACCCGTCGCCACCGGCAACCGCACGGTGGACGACGTGTTCTTCCTACCGCTTGTGATCTCCATGGCGGGCTTTTTCTTCCTTTTCGTCGCGATCGCTCTGGTGCGGGCGCGGACAGAAGTACGTGCGCGACGGTTGAGCGTTCTTGAGGCGCGGGCGTGATCGAGCTCGGGCAATACGCGACAGAGGTGCTCAGTGCCTACGGTGTGACCCTGGCTTTGCTGGCGCTCGTGATCCTCCTAAGCTGGCGACGTTCGCGGGCGGTGCGTCAGGCCCTTGAGGACGCGGAGGCGCGCCGTGACTGAGCGACGTGCGTCAACCATGGCCCTGATTGCGGGCGTGTCGCTGGTGCCGCTTCTCTTCATCGGGCTCTTCATCTTGTTCTACGTGGGCATGACCACGACGGATCCGGCGGCGCTGCGATCCGCGCTCATTGGCAAGCCCGCACCGCCCTTGCCGGAGGCGGCTGTCGCCGACACCCGCGAGATCGGCTCGCTGACCGAAGGCGAGGTGACCATCGTGAACTTCTGGGCATCATGGTGCCCGCCGTGCCGGGCCGAGCATCCAACGCTTCTTGCCCTCGAGGCGGAGGGGCACCGGATCATCGGCGTGAACTTCCGCGATGACCCGGGCGACGCGGCAAGCTACCTGCGCCGGGACGACAATCCGTTTGCGGCCACGTCGGTCGACCCGACAGGGCGCGCCTCCCTTGACTGGGGCGTGGCCGCTCCGCCAGAGACATTCATCGTCGCCGCAGATGGCACGATCCTCTATCGCTACATTGGTCCGCTGATCGGCAGCCAGTACGAGCAGCACTTCCTGCCGGAGCTTCTGAAAGCTCAGGCCCGGTAGCGCTGCTCTAGCTCTGCGCGCTTCTCCTCGGTGTCCTCCCGGATCCAGCGGGTGAGACAGAAACCGTCCACCAAAGCCCAGATCAGCCATGTGCCCAAAAGCAGGACCGAAGCGCCCGCAGCAAGGGTCAAGGCCGTGGGCCACACAACCTCGGTCTCGCCGTAGCTGGCCATGACAAAGTAACTCGCCGCCACGGCCATCGCCGCGCCGAGACCCAAAACGAAGAGCCCGATCTGAAAGATCCCGCTCCAGACGCGGTTCAGGTAGATCCGGTGCGCCCCGAGCCCCAAGAGCCCAAGCCACAGGGTAAAGGCGATGACCGCGGACTTCTGGACGTACTCCAGCTCGCCTTCGATTTGCCGGTCAATGTCTTGGGCGGGATCTTCCATCTTCATCTTTCCCAAAATACCTCCGCCGGAGGCATCCTATCCCTGCCTCCGCCGCGAGGGGTCGGAGGCGCTCACTCTGCTGCCACGGGGTCCTGGGCGAGGTTGCGCAGGACGTAGTGGAGGACGCCGCCGTTCTCGATGTAGTCGATCTCCACCCCAGTATCGATCCGGCACTTCAGCGTGATCTCCACCGTTTCGCCGTTGGCGCGGGTGATCGTGGCCGGGACCGTCTGAAGGGGTTTGACCCCTTCGAGGCCCGTGATGTCCACTGTTTCATCGCCCACGAGGCCCAGTGTCTTGCGCGTCACGCCATCGGTGAATTCGAACGGGATCACCCCCATACCGACGAGGTTCGAGCGATGGATGCGTTCAAAGCTCTCCGCGATGACGGCTTTGACGCCGAGGAGGGCCGTGCCCTTGGCAGCCCAGTCCCGGGAGGATCCCGCGCCGTATTGCTCGCCACCGAAGACGACGAGGGGGATGCCCGCGTCCTGATAGGCCATGCAGGCTTCATAGATCGACGTCTGTTCGCCATCGGGGCCTAGCGTGTAGCCGCCTTCCACGCCGTCCAGCATTTCGTTCTTGATGCGGATGTTGGCAAACGTGCCGCGCATCATGATTTCATGGTTGCCACGTCGGGAGCCGTAGGAGTTGAACTCCCGCGGCGGAACCTGACGGTCTGTCAGGTACTTACCGGCCGGAGTTGTTTCCTTGAATGACCCCGCGGGCGAGATGTGGTCCGTCGTGATCATGTCGCCGAGTATCGCCATGATCCGGGCACCTCTGACATCTTCGATGGCTTTTGTGTCCATCGTCATGTCCTGAAAGTAGGGCGGATTTTGCACGTAGGTTGAGGCGGCGGGCCAGTCGTAGGTTTCCTGATCGGGGACTTCCACGCCGCGCCATTTCTCGTCGCCGGTAAAGACTTCGGCGTATTTCTCTTGGAACGCTTGACGGGTGACCGTCTTTTCGACGAGCTCCGCGATCTCCTGCTGCGAGGGCCAGATATCTTTCAGGTAGACATCGCGCCCGTCCGGCGTTTGCGCGATCGGGTCGGCGGCAAGGTCGATATCCATGGTTCCGGCCAGCGCGTAGGCCACGACAAGGGGCGGAGAGGCGAGGTAATTGGCCCGTACGTCCGGCGAAATTCGGCCCTCAAAGTTGCGGTTCCCCGAGAGCACCGCAGTGGCAACGAGATCGCCTTCCGCGATGGCCTCGCTGATTTCTTTCTGCAGCGGCCCTGAATTGCCGATGCAGGTCGTGCAGCCGTAGCCCACGAGGTTGAAGCCGATGGCGTCGAGGTCGTCCTGCAGCTCTGCCGCTTCGAGGTAGGCGCTCACAACCTGGGACCCGGGCGCGAGCGATGTCTTGACCCAGGGCTTCCGGGTGAGGCCCAGCTCGTGGGCTTTGCGCGCGACGAGCCCTGCGCCAATCATCACGTAGGGGTTCGAGGTATTTGTGCAGGACGTGATGGAGGCGATCACGACCTTGCCGGATTCCATGGTGTAGGCCTCCCCCTCGACGGCCACCTCTTTGCCAAGCGGGCGTTTGAAGGTTTCCTCCATCTCTTTGCGGAAGGCCGCTTTGGCGCCGGTCAGGGCCACGAAGTCCTGCGGGCGCTTTGGGCCCGATATCGCGGGCCCGATCGTGCCCATGTCGAGGTGGAGCGTGTCGGTGTAGATCGGCGCGTAGTTTTCGTCGCGCCAGAAGCCGTTCTCCTTGGCGTAGGCTTCGACGAGGGCGATGCGGTCCTCGTCGCGGCCCGTGGTGCGCAGGTAGCGCAGGGTTTCGGTGTCGATGGGAAAGAAGCCGCAGGTCGCGCCGTATTCCGGGGCCATGTTGGCGATTGTGGCGCGGTCGGCGAGGGGCAGACGGTCGAGCCCGTCGCCGTAGAACTCCACGAATTTGGAGACGACGCCCTTGGCGCGCAGCATTTCCACGACTTTCAGGACGAGGTCCGTGCCTGTCGTGCCTTCGACCATCTCACCGGTCAGTTCGAACCCGATGACTTCGGGGATGAGCATGGAGATCGGCTGCCCAAGCATCGCGGCTTCCGCCTCGATGCCGCCGACGCCCCAGCCCAGAACGGCCGCGCCATTGACCATCGTGGTGTGCGAATCCGTCCCGACGAGCGTGTCTGGATATGCGATTATCTGACCGCTCTGGTCGGCGTCGGTCCAGACGGTCTGCGCGAGATATTCCAGGTTCACCTGATGGCAGATGCCGGTGCCCGGGGGCACGACGCGGAAGTTGTTGAACGCGGATTGTCCCCATTTGAGGAAGGTGTAGCGCTCCATGTTGCGCTCGTATTCGCGATCCACGTTCATCTGGAACGCGCGCGGGTTGCCGAATTCGTCGATCATCACCGAATGGTCTATGACGAGGTCCACGGGGTTGAGCGGGTTGATCTTCTGGGGGTCGCCTCCGAGGGCCTTGATCCCGTCGCGCATGGCGGCGAGGTCCACGACCGCCGGGACCCCGGTGAAGTCTTGCATGAGCACGCGGGCAGGGCGGTACGCGATCTCGCGCGGGTTGCGGCCGCCTTTCTCGCCCCATTCGCTGAACGCCTTGATGTCGTCGAGAGAGACGGTGCGCCCGCCGTCTTCAAACCGCAGCATATTCTCCAGCACCACTTTCAGGGCGGCAGGCAGGCGGGCGAAGGATCCGAGGCCCGCTTTCTCGGCCGCGGGGATGGAGTAGTACGCGAAACTCTGATCGCCCACGCTGAGCGTTCGACGCGTTTGGGCGGTGTCTGATCCGACTTGCACAGTCATTGGTGGCTCCTTGCTTGTCAGTGGCGGGGAGTGTTGCCTTGAGACAATAGAAGGTGGGCCCGAGGTTCAAGAGGCACGATCATCTGCGCAGGCGGCAAGACGGTCGAGCGTTTCCATGACAATCCATCGCATTTCCTTGATTGGCCAAATGGGTCAGCGTCTACTAGGTCCGGAAGGGATCAGACGAGGAACTCCATGCGACGCATTCTTGCTGCACTTTCACTGTCTCTAGTCGCCTGCGGCTTTGTCGTGGGCGGAACGCCTGCGGATGCGCAGAACACGACCGTGGTGGAGCTCTATACCTCGCAGGGGTGCTCTTCCTGCCCGCCTGCGGACAAGCTGCTGCATGACATCGCCAAGCGCGACAATGTCATCGCTCTGGCTCTGCATGTGGATTACTGGGACTATATCGGCTGGAAGGACGAATTCGCCGACCCCCGCTTTACCGAGCGCCAGAAGGGTTACGCGCGCGCAGCCGGTGCCCGGTCGATCTATACGCCGCAAATGGTGATTGGTGGGCTCGACCACGTGGTGGGGACAAAGCCATCCGAGGTGTCGACGCATCTTGCCAATCATGGCCGGAAAGCGCCCCTCGTGGACGTTGAGGGCGAGCGGCAGGGCAATCGGATTTCGGTCCGCGCTGAGGCGTCGTCAGCGGTGCGGGGCGGGGTCGCTGTTTACGTGGTGACGTACCGGCCATCCTCCACGGTGACGATCCGTCGGGGCGAGAACGCGGGCCGCACCCTGGATTACGCCAATGTGGTGGTGTCCTGGACGGAAGCGCGGCCCTGGACCGGTCGCGGGGATTACGAGCTGGCAGCCACTTTGCCGGACGCGCACCCCGCCGTGGTGATCTTCCAGCGCCCCGGCCAAGGCGAAATCGTCGGCGCCATCGAGCTGCGCTAACTCTCCTCCTGACCCTTCCACCGCTTGTGGATCCAGAGCCACTGGCCTGGGTCGCTTTCGATCTTTTCTTCGAGGAGGTCCATCAGCTTGCGCGTCATCTCCCGCGGCGTCGTGTGGGGTATCGGTTCACAGAGCTCGATCTTGAAGCTCACCCCATCGGGCTGGCGGGTGTTGAAGTAGGGAATGAGGAGCGCATCGAACTTGATCGCCAGATCGGCCGCCGAAAAGGCCGTCTTGGCGGGCATGCCGAGGAAGTCCATCCACTCCCCCCGCTTGAAATACACGTCATGGAGCAAAAAGCCGTGCCCGCCGTCGCGCAGGAAATCGAGGAAAGCCCGCACGCCTTCCTTTCCGCGCGGGAAGATCGGGCCGGAGACGTGGGCGATGGAGTCAACGTAGTGTTCGTTGAAGTAGGGGTTCTTCATGGGATTGTAGATGCCGCCCACTTTGAAGCCCTTGAGGTCAAGGGCCGTGCGCGTGGCCTCGTGGTTGGACCAGTGCCCTGAGGAGAACAGGATCGCCTTGCCGTCCTCCTTGGCCTTCAGCGCGGCGGCGAGGCCGGGGCCTTCGATGTCGTGAGCCGCGATCCGGTCGCGGAATTCGTCCTGGCTGTAATTTTCGATGATCGTCCGGGCCAGCGTATCGAGCACCTGATCGGCCACCTGCTGCCGCCGCGCCTCCGGCCAGTCCGGGTAGATCATTGCCAGATTGCGCAGCGCGCGGCGCTTGTAGTTGACCAGAGGCCCGATCAGGCGCCGTGTGGCCCAGCTCATCGCGTTCAGGCGGCGGTCGTAGGGCAGGAGCTTGAGGAGGGCGATCACGCCGCGAAAGAGCGCGTTCTCGATCCAGTGTTTGAAGGTAAACCGCGATTTGGTCATGACGAAAAAAGGCCCCGCATGGGGGCCTTTTAGGAGGATCGGTTGGGGGGGTCTAGCTTAGTAGCTGGACGTCGCGCCGGAGCGGATGGCAAGGGCGAGGGACTTTTCGGCCCATGTCTCGCGGCCGCCACGCGCCTTGATCTCTGTCAGTTGGGCCTGAGCGAGATCCGTGGCGCCCATCTCCACATAGGCTTGACCCATGTAGGAGCGGACGAGGATGTTGTCCGGGTTTGCGGCAAGCGCGGTGTAATAGGCAGCCATGGCGAGATCCATGTTGCCCATCTTACGGTGGGTAAAGCCCCAGTAGGTCTGGGTGCGGTCGTCCAACGGGTCCATCGTCGCGAGTATCATCTGCGCGTCGTCGTAGCGTCCGGCGTAGGCGAGTTCCCTCACAAGCTCATAGGCCGTTTCCTGATCGAACATCGGCGCGGCGTTGGAATCTTGCTGGATCGCCACGCAGGACTGCGCTTCTTCGTCGAAGACCATGCCTTCTTCGCACTGCGTCGTCGTCTCGGTTGGCGTTGGTGGCGTTGAGGATCCACCGGCGGCAAAGGCGAGACCGGGCGTTGCAGCGAGGATAAGGGCTAGAATGCGTGTCATTGAGAGTTCCTTGGCTTGGCGTTTTGTTAGTCACGGCTCGAGACGAGACTTAGTTTCAGTCTGCTGCAGGAAAAGCCGAAAGACTGTGAGCCCATGAGAAAGGTCAGATTGGGATCTGCGCCTGCTCAGGTGTGTTTTGCTTTGCTGGCTGACGATTGCGCGCCAGGGCAGGGGTTGGTGTGGCAAGGAGAGGTAGATGCCCGGGCAAACCAGGTCTCTCTTCCCGGCAAAGGGGGCGTTGTTGCGTCCTGGGGCCGGATCTTCGGAGGTCGCTCAGTCCCCCGGGAAGACCCGCGCAAAGATCGTGTCGACGTGCTTGGTGTGGTAGCCCAGGTCGAATTTGTCCTCGATGTCCGCCTCGCTGAGAGCGGCCGTCACCTCGGTATCGGCCTTGAGTTCGGTCATGAAGTCCGCCCCCTCTTCCCAGACCTTCATGGCGTTGCGCTGCACCAGACGATAGGCGTCTTCGCGGCTCACGCCCGCCTGTGTCAGGGCCAGAAGGACGCGCTGGGAGTGCACGAGGCCGCGGAACTTGTTCATGTTGGCGATCATGTTGTC
>JBCCPQ010000036.1:0-14325 GCA_039024825.1 Pseudomonadota bacterium | reverse complement strand
GTGACATGCCCGCCATCGCCATTCCCAATGGATGCGCCATCCACGCTTGACCCCATTGAGAGCGCCTCGCCAAATGCGCTGGCAGCCTCTAGGCTACCGCAGAATTTGAGGGATTGCGGGGGCCGCCAGGACACGGATGGAGCTAATTCTCAACGCGCTTCTTCCCATGGCCGTGGTCGTCATCATGTTCAGCCTTGGGCTGGGCCTGACACTGCGCGACTTTCAACGTATCGGGGAGCGGCCCCGTGCCTTCTGCATCGGCGCGCTGAACCAGATTGTCCTGTTGCCGCTGGTTGCCTACGCCGTCATCTACGTCTTCGGTTTCACGGCGGAGACTGCCGTGGGCCTCATGATCCTGTCGGCCTGTCCGGGCGGTGCAACGAGCAACGTCATCACGAAGCTCGCCAATTGGGACGTGGCTTTGTCTGTGACGCTGACGGCTGCGTTCAGTCTCACCTGCGTCGTCACACTGCCATTGATCCTCGACTTTGCCATGGCGCGGTTCATGGGCTCAGCGGCGCCCGATATCGACATCGCGTCCACCGCCGTGACAGCGTTCTTGCTGACGGCGCTGCCGATATCACTGGGCGTGGCCTTGCGGACCTTCGTGCCGGGGCCGGTGGATGCGGTTGCGCCGGTTCTGGGCAAGGTGGCCGTGGCCTTGTTCGCGTGCGTGATCGCTGCCGCCATCGTGTCGAACTGGGGGGTGGTGGTGGAGAATTTTCCCCAGCTCGGATTGGGGCTGCTGGCTTTCGTTGCAGCGCTGTCCGTGCTGAGCGTCCTCGTCTCCCGCACGCTTGGCGCGTCGGGCCGGGAGACCAAGACCATCGCCGTGGAAACCGGCGTCCAGAACGGCGCGCTGGCCCTCGCAATAGCCGGTCTTCTGGTGGCGGGTGGGCCGACGTTCAACGCCTATGCCCTGCCAGCGGCGCTTTTCAGCGTCATCTGGCTGGCAACGGCACTGCCCGCATTCCTGCTGATCGCGCGGTTCTCAGGCTGATGCTCAGTGGGCCCGCTTGCGGGGCTTGGTGCGGTCAAGGTCAGGCGTGATCGGGATGTGCTCGCTGTCGTCGCCAGGCGGGAGGCGGAACGGCCCGTTTTCCCAGTCTGCGGCTTTCCATGCTTCTTTTGCCTCTTCGATCCGGTCAGCGGAGGAGGAGACGAAGTTCCACCAGATGTACCGGCTCTCGTTCATGGTGGCTCCGCCAAGGGCCATGAGGCGAGCGCCCAGTGGGCCGGCTTTCACGCTGATCTTGTCGCCGGGGCGGAAGATCATCATGCGGCCTTTCTCGTAGGTTTCGCCCGCGACCTCGATCTCTCCCTCGGTGACATAGAGCCCGCGATCCTCGTGGTTGTCGGGCAGGGGGTAGGATGCGCCGGGGGCGAGCTGGACGTCGACATAGAAGGTCTCTGACTGCATGGTCACGGGGCTTCGCGCGCCGTGGGCATCGCCGAGGATGACGCGGGCGGTGAGGCCGGTATCGCTGAGCACCGGCAGCGCGGCTTCCTTGTGGTGTTCGAAATCGGGGGCCATCTCCTCCCGGTTCTCGGGCAGGGCGATCCAGGTCTGGATTCCAAAGAGGGAATGCCGGGAGGCGCGTGTCTCGGGGCTCGTGCGCTCCGAATGGGTGACGCCGCGACCCGCGACCATCCAGTTCACCTCCCCCGGGTAGATCATCTGGTGGGTGCCGAGGCTGTCGCGGTGCTCGAACTCCCCCTGGTAGAGATAGGTGACGGTGCCAAGCCCGATATGCGGATGCGGGCGGACGTCGATGCCGCCGTCCGTGATGAACTCCGCCGGGCCCATTTGATCAAAGAAGATGAACGGGCCCACCATCTGCCGCTGGGGCGAGGGCAGGGCGCGGCGCACTTCAAAGCCGCCGAGGTCCCGCGCGCGGGGTATGATCAGGGTTTCGATGGCCTCTGCATCGGTGTCAGGGCAATTCGGTCCGTGGGTCGGGTTCCAGCTCATGGCGTTGTCCTTTCCTGCGTTGGAGGAAAGGTGGGGGCGGCCCGGCGCAAAGCCAAGAAACACCCCCTGTGCGCACGTGCGGAGATGGCCGCTACCGGTTACTCCGCCGGGGTAGTGGTGGGGCGGCTCTCAGCTGCGAAGAGCGCGCGGAACACTGCAACGATGGCTGCAGTGATATGGTGCTGCAGGACGAAGACGGCCGGGATCGCGAAGATGATGACGCCGGTGCCGATGAGGACGCCGTAGCCGATGGAGACCGCAAGCGGGATCAGGAACTGGGCCTGAAGCGAAGTTTCCATGATCAGCGGATAGACCCCGAGGAACGTCGTCACGGAGGTCAGCAGGATCGGGCGGAAGCGGTCCTTCGTGCCTTCCACCACGGCGTCGGCCACATCGTATCCCTTGGCGAGGTACTCGTTATAGAGGTCGATCATCACGAGGCTGTTGTTGATGACAACACCAGCGAGACCGATGATGCCGAATATGCTCAGCAGGCCGAGAGGGATGCTCAGCAGGAAATGCCCCGTCACCGCCCCGATCAGGCCGAGCGGGATCGCGATCATGACGACGATGGGCTGCACGAAGCTGCGGAACACGAGCGCCAGCAGCGCGAAGATCACGAAGAGCGCGATACCGAGGGCCTGGCCAAGGGCCGCCTGCGCGTCGCCCTGCGTCTCCTGTTCGCCGCCAAAGCCTGCGTTGAGGCCGGGATTGGCGGCAATGAGCGGCGGCAGCAGGTCTTCGCGAATGATCCTGTTGGCTTCACCATTGGTGATGACACTCTGATCCACGTCCGCGGTGATTGTCGTCACCCGTCTGCCGTTCTGGCGCTGGATTTCGGAGGGCGAGAGGCCTTCCTCGAGCCGCGCTACGGTGGAGAGGGGAATGAGGTCGCCCGTAGGCGTGGCGATGCGGGTGTCGAGGAGGTCTGAGAGGCTGTCGCGATCCTCGCTCGGGAAGCGGACCATGACGGCCACGCTGTCCTGTCCGCGTTGCACGGTCGTCGCCTCAACGCCGAAGAACCCGTTTCGCGTCTGGCTGGCGAGGTCCTGCAGCGTCACGCCATAGAGCCGCGCTTCGGGCTTGAGGGCGAGCTTGTATTCAAGCCGCCCGGCGGACGCATCATCGAGGATCTGGAAGACGCCCGGGATATTGGAGAGACCTTCGCGAAGCTCCGCGACCACAGGCGCGATGTCCTGACCGTCGGGGAGAGAGAGCTCCACCGCGATGGCGTCGCCGGCATCCACGAGGGACGACGAAATCGTCAGGCTGTTGACGCCCGCGATGCGGCCCGCTTCTTCGCGCCACAGGGCTTCGAACTGGGCAGTTTCCCAGCTTCGCTCGGAGGCTTTGGTGACTTCGACCACCACCTGCGCGAGGGTAGGGGCCGCCGGTGCGGTTTCGCCCGTGGGCCCGCCGCCGCCTGCGCCGAGGCCCACGACGACATATTGCCCGATAAGGACGTTGGGCGCGGTGTCCGGCAGGCTGTCCTGAAGCCGCTCGCCCGCCCGGATGGCGGCCAGGCGAAGGTCTTCGGCGACGTCCTCGGTTCGCGAGAAGGTGGTGGAATCCGTCATCTCCACATTCGCGGTGACGAATTCACCGTCGATGGAGGGGAAGAACTGAAAGCGCACGTACCCGTAGGCGAGGAGGCCCACGGTGAGCATCATCAACGCCACCACGCCCGCGATGGGGATCAGGAAGCGCCGCACACAAAAGCGCAGCGCTGCATCCAGCGGTACGCGAATGAACCACTTGAGCACAGCGTCGATGGCTCCGCGCACGACACCGATGGACCGGAAAACGAGATTTGGCTTGTAGTTCGGCCCGATCTCCAGCCGCGACAGGTTCCGCGGCAGGATCAGCAGCGCCTGGAGCAGCGATAGTGACAGCACGATCATGACGACGGTGGGAATGTCGCCAAGGAAGGACCCCAGTGGGGCGGGCATCTGCAAAAGCGGCCAGAACGCCACGAGCGTGGTGAGCGTCGAAAAGATCACGGGGACGGCGATGCGCTGCGTGCCCTTCACGGCGGCATCGAGGGGGGAGAGGCCCTCCTCACCGTTCTTGTAGATGTTCTCTGACACGACGATGGCGTTATCGACCACGATCCCGATGGCGAGGATAAAGCCGAAGAGGGAGATCATGTTGATCGACATCCCCATGGCACCCATGACGATGAAGGTTGCTGCAAAGCTGATCCCGATCCCCACCGCTGACCAGAAGGCCAGACGGATATCGAGGAAAAGCGCGAGGCACAGAACGACTAGCGCGAGGCCGATCACCGCGTTCTTTGTCAGCAGGTCGATCCGAGACTGAAGCTGCGTTGCCTCGTTCTGCCAGACGGTCGCTTCGATCCCCGGTTCAAGCGAGGGGCGGAATTCCGAGCGCAGATGCTCCTGCGCCGTGTCCACGATGCCGAGGATCTGTTCGTCGCCGACGCGGTAGACGTTCACCGACACCGCTGGCGCCCCGTTGAAAGATGTGGAGATGTCGGCGTCTTCGAATCCGTCTGTGACCGTGGCGATGTCGCGGAGCAGCACCTGCGCGCCCGACGCCGAAGAGCGGATGACGATGTTCTCAAAATCCGCCTGGGTGTAGTTGCGCCCGATGGTGCGGATCGGGATGGCGACGCTTTGCGTCTCAATGGAGCCGCCAGGAAGCTCAAGCGAGTTCAGGCCAACGACTTGCGCCACATCCGACAGCGTCAGCCCATAGGCGCGGAGCGTGTCGCGGTCGATTTCGATGGAAACTTCGTAGTCGCGGGTATTTGCCACCTCCGCGAAAGAGATGCCGTCCAGCGCGATCAGCTCATCCTTGAGGCGGCGGGCTTCTTCCTTGAGCACCCGTTCGGTAGCATCTCCGTGTAGGGCAATTTCAAGGACGCGGGTGGAGTTGTCGGCGCGGATGACGACGGGGTCGTCTGCGTCTTCGGGGAAGGTCGTGATGCCTTCCACCTCGGTTTTCACCTCTTCGAGTTTGGCTTCGATGTCTTCGCCGTCGAGGAAGGTGACAGAGACGCCGCCGCGCCCTTCCGAGATGGACGCGGTGATGTCGTCGATGCCGTCCACGCCCGAGAGCTCATCCTCGATGGGGCGGACGATGCTGTCCTGGATCTCTGTCGGGGAGGCGCCGTTGTAGGACACCGAGATCGACACGCTGTCGAGGGTGAATTCCGGAAACGTCTTCTGCGGCATGCTAAAGGCAGCGAGCGCGCCCGCCAGCACGACGATTCCCATGGCGAGCCACGCCGCCACGGGATGCTCTGCCATCCATTTGATCGCGGAATTCATGGGTCTGGCCCTCCCTTATTCGGTGATGAGGGAGGAGGTCTGCACGTCGCGCTCCACATCGCGGAGGGCGATCCCCTCCTGCGGCGCTGCGAGCGTCGTCAGGATCAGGCGGTCCTCTGGCTGAAGGCCGGTGACGCGGACAAAGGAGGTCTCTCCGTCCACATGCACGCGCTCCGCCGGGTGAAAGACCAGCTCGCCGTCCCGCAGGAGCCAAAGCTCACCTCCGGAACGCAGCGCGGTGGATGGGATGGCGTAGGTGTCTTCGGGCGTGATGCCGTCAACGACGACCTTGGCAAAGGCGTTGATGAGGGCAGGGGGCGCACCGGCGGCGAACTCGGTAGTGCTTTCCTGGCGTTCGAGCAGGGCCACTGTCGCCGTGAGGGTCCGGGTCTCGGGATCAAGGGCCGGGTCGACCCGCATCACTTCGCCGGTCCAGACCTTATTTGCGCCCGCAAATCCGATCGTGACCGTGGCGGGCGCGTTGTTGCCGGTGAAAAGACCGGGGATCAGGGCTGCGTCGGTCTCGCGGATCGCGATGGACACTTCCATCCGGTCGTCGGTGTATATCTGAGCGATGGGGCTGCCGCCCATGACGACATTTCCGATCTCCGCGTCTTTCGTCTGGACGGAGCCATCGAAGGGCGCGCGCACGATCTTGTTCTCCAGCGCGATCTCGGCGGCAGAGAGTTGCGCGCGCTGGCCTTGAAGGTTGGCGGTGACCTCGTTGCGCTGGCCGAGGAGGTCATCGACCACCGATTGCGCCACGGCATTGCGTTCCCGCAGGTTCTGCGCTCGTTCGAGCTGGGTCATCACGAGGTCAAGCCGCGCTTCGGTGGCGGCGATGACGGCGCGCGATTGCTCGATCTGCGCCCGCTCCGTGCTGGGGTCGATTTCCACGAGGATATCGCCTTCGGCAAAGCTGCCGCGCTCGGTGATCGCGGGGTGGAGAGACACGATCCGCCCGCCCGTGGGCGCGGAGACCGCCACGGTGCGGAACGGCTCCACAAACCCGTCGCCACGGATCGGCAAGGGCGCGGTATGGGCGATAAATTCGGCTGTTTCGACGAGTATCTCGGGGCGCGGCGCGGGCTCTGCCTCGACGATCTCGCGGTTTTCACCGAGGTAGGAAAAGCCGAAATAGCCCCCGGCGATGATCGCCACGGCCACAACGAGCCAGAACAACTCTCGGATCGCAACGCCGATGTATCTGAGCAGTTTGCGCATGATGTGCCTCCTGAACCGCCACGAGCGGCCCTCATTTCATCTGTCGGGACGTGTAGGAGATACGGGTCATATCAAGCTGTGGATCGTTTAGGGCGCTGTGCGGACGCGCACACGGCCTATCAAGGCACATTTCTGAGGCCACTCTGCGCGACTTATAAGCATGATTATGTTAATTCGTGTAACGCCGCGCAGGCCCCTGACGTTGGGGGTTCGGGAAATGCGGGAACCGTTAAGCAATTTTTCAACCGAACTTTTCGCACCCCGGCCATCAGCGACGAGGCGCGCCCATTGAAGCCTTGACTTTACGGCAGGCTGGGGCACTTTCGGCCCGCAGCCAAGCCGCGAAAGCGAGGACAAGGTGCAAGAAGAGCTCATCCGAGGCTTCTCCAATATCGGGCTCGTGTCAAAGGCCCGTGCCTTTGTCGGCTTCCCTGCAGACCAGCTTCCGACGCGCCAGCACGTCGCCCCGCGCGAGGCCGCGAAGGTGGTGCTCGAAGCCGGGGACCTCGTGTCGCTCACGGGAACAGGCGGGGCCTCCGCCTTTCTGCTCGCCGTCGATGATCGCGGCCGGGAGGCGCTTGCCTCCCTCGGGGTTTCGGCTGAGGCGCCGGTGCCATGGGACGGCTTTGATCATCAGCACCTCAGGGGATGGATTGCCGCCCACGGCGGAACGGCTGATCTGCGTGGGGTCCGTGTCCCCCTGCCGGAGCTTGTCGCCTTCCGCGCCATGGCGCCCACAACGCTCTGGGTCGTCCACACGATCTCCACGCGGGAAGCAGTCGAAGGAGGCTATCGCGGCGAAGTGATCCTCAGCGCCACAGGCACCGCCCCGCGCGCGCCCCTGCCCGACCCGCTGGGCGATGTTCGCGACGAGTTCACCGTGTCACGCGGCACCGCGCGCGCCTATGAGGTGAAGAAGGGCGAGATCCTTCAGATCATCGACATCGACGGGCAGCAGTGCTCCGATTTCATGGCCTTCCGGAAAGACGGGCTCGACGCTGGGCAGGAGCTCATGATCGATTCCACCGCGACCCGGTCCATGGTGCGCCACGCCTATCCGGGGCCCGGCCTTCTCGACAAGTTCTTTGACGCCGATATGCGGCCCCTTTTGCGCGTTGTGCAAGACACCTGCGGGCGCCACGATACGTTCGGGCTCGCCTGTACGGCGCGGGGCTACGAGGAGCGCGGCTTTCCCGGCCACCTCAACTGTTCGGACAATATCTCCTTTGCGATGGCCCCGTTCGGAGTGTCCAAGCGCGCGGCGTGGCCCGCTATCAACTTCTTCTGGAACACGTGGATCGACCCGCACAGCCATGAGCTTCTGACCGAGGAATCCCATTCCCGCCCCGGCGACTACGTGGCGATGGAAGCGCTCGAGGATCTGGCCTGCGTCTCCACCGCGTGCCCGGACGATCTTGACCCGATCAACGGCTGGAACCCCACCGACATCCATGTCCGCATCTACCGCCCCGGCGCCCCGATCCGCCGGGCCGTGGCCTACCGCGTCAAGGAGGACGCGCCCATGACCATCAGCCATGAAAGCGCCTTCCATCCTCGCACGGCTGAGCTGACGCAGGCCTTTGCGCCCGCGCGCGACCTCTGGCTGCCGACGCATTTCCCTGCGACGGGAACAGCAGGCGAATACTGGGCCTGCCGGGAGAAGGTGGCGCTTCAGGATATGTCGTCCCTGCGCAAGTACGACATCGTTGGGCCGGACGCAGAGCGGCTGATGCAGCGCGCTCTTAGCCGCGATATCTCCCGCCTCGCGGTCTGGCGCGGCGGCTATGCGATCATGTGCGATGAAACCGGTGCGGTCATCGACGACGGGACGCTTTTCCGCATGGGCGACGACCTCTTCCGCTGGTGCTGCGGGACAGAGGAAAGCGTGCGCCACCTGGCGGAACTTGCCGATGCCGAAGGCCTCAACGTCCGCGTCCACGACATGAATTCTGCCCTCGTGAACCTCGCGCTTCAGGGTCCGCGATCCCGGGACGTCCTCACTGGTCTCGTGTTCACACAACCGCATGTGCCCGCGCTTGAGCACGTCAAATGGTTCGGGGCCACCATCGCACGGCTGCGCGACCGGGACGGGGCGGCGTTCATGCTGACCCGCACCGGATACACCGGAGAGCTGGGCTATGAGATCTTCTGCACCCCGGGCGACGCACTCACGATCTGGGACGCGCTCATGGAGGCTGGGGCAGAGCACGGCATAACGCCAATGGGGTCCGCCGCGCTCGACGTGATCCGCATCGAAGCGGGCCTGCCTGCGGCGGGGGCGGAGTTCGGGCCGGGCTCCGACGCCTATGAAAGCGGGCTGGGCTTTGCAGTGGATCTGAAGAAGGCCGATTTCGTCGGTCGCTCCGCGCTTGAACGGAACGCAGATGCGCCACGCCGTGCGCTCAAGGGTCTCATCTTCGAATGCCAGGACGTCCCCGCCCACGGCGCACCCGTCTATGCGGGCGAACGGCAGATCGGTCAGATCACCTCCGCCGCGCGCTCCCCTCAGCGGGAGGTCACCATCGCCATGGCCCGCCTCGCGGTGGAATATGCAGACGACGGGACCAAGCTCCACGTGGGTCAGATGGGCGGTCACCTGAAGCGTCTGCCCGTCACAGTGGCACCGCTGCCTTTCTACGACCCCAAACGCACCCGGGCGCGCGCCTGACGCATTGCGCCCGCGCCTGCGGCGATTAAGCTTGGGTCCGATGTACGATTTCGCCGTTCTCTGGGATTGGGTGGGCTTCGCGGTCCGCTGGCTCCACGTTATCTCCGCGATGGCGTGGATCGGCGCGTCCTTTTACTTTATCGCGCTCGACCTCATGCTCAAAGAGGCCGACGACATGCCCGAGGGCGCCTCCGGCGAGGAATGGGAGGTCCACGGTGGCGGCTTCTACCACACCACCAAGTACATGGTGGCCCCGGCCCGATTGCCCGAGCACCTGACCTGGCACAAATGGCAAAGCTACACGACCTGGCTTTCGGGCGCTGTGCTTCTGGCGATCGTCTACTGGGTGGGGGGAGAGATCTACCTCCTTGATCCGTCCAAGGTCGATCTGGCGCTTTGGCAGGGGATCGTCCTCAGCGCGGCCTCCATCGGCGTGGGCTGGGTGATCTACGATTTCCTCTGCAAATCGACTTTAGGGGATTATCCCAATGCCATGATGCTCGCCCTCTTCGTTATCATCGTGGCGATGAGCTGGGGCCTGAACCAGATCTTCACCGGGCGCGCGGCGCTGCTGCATCTCGGCGCCTTCACGGCCACCATCATGACGGCCAACGTCTTTTTCATCATCATGCCCAACCAGCGGATCGTCATCGCAGACCTCAAGGCAGGTCGGAAGCCGGACGCCAAGTACGGCAAGATCGCCAAGCTCCGCTCGACCCACAACAACTACCTTACGCTGCCCGTGGTCTTCCTGATGCTGTCGAACCACTACCCGCTGGCCTTCGGTACCCAGCACGCGTGGATCATCGCTTCGCTGATCTTCCTGACGGGGGTGACAATCCGGCACTACTTCAACACGATGCACAAAACCGGCGCGGGGCCGAACTGGACCTGGGTGGTAACTTTTCTCCTGATGATCGCGATCGCCTGGCTCTCCACCGCCTCCATGCGCGGCGAGACCTGGGAAGAAGCAGAGGCGCGCGCGCGCTCCCCCCACGAGGCCCGCTTCGCCGAGGCCGCAGGCTTTGAAGACGCCTACAACGCCGTCATCGGCAATTGCTCCATGTGCCACGCGCGGGAGCCCGCATGGGCTGGCATCCTCTGGCCGCCGAAAGGCGTGGTGCTGGAAACCGAAGCCGACGTGGCCCGCAACGCGCTGCAGGTGTACCTTCAGGCAGGCGTCAGCCACGCTATGCCGCCGCCGGGCGCACTCCAGATGCAGGAAGACGCCCGCGCCGACATCCGCCGCTGGTACCGCGCCGCAACGGACCGGGCGGGCTTGGAGTAGGCTCCACCCTGCGCTGCTTACTTGAGCGTAATCTCAACGACGCCACTGGTCGCAAGCGCCAACACTGCAAAGAAGACAGAAAGCGAGGCACAGGTCGCGATTGGGCCCGCCTTTGCGAACGCACTGCCAAGTTTTCCAGTCTCGGAGATGACCTTTGTCACATCCAGCGACTGCGGCTGCATACCGCCAGCACCTGATGGCGGTGGGGCAGCTGGTGCAACAGGCGTTTCATTGGCCGCTTTCCAGACCAAAGCAGCAAAAAGCACAAAGCTCGCCCCGGACACCGCGAGGCAGAAAAAGAAGAAAATCTGTTGAAGCATAATCAATCCTCAGGTCGTTAGACTTGGCAAAGTGGGAAAGCCTTTAATCTGATAGCTCATCATTTGGATCACAGTGGCAAAGCCGGGGATAGCACCGACAACTGTGCCGACCGGGTTGCCGCTTGCGTCCTCTACAAGCGCGCCAGAGTCGCCAGCGGTCGTCACACAGGTATCGGTCACGTAGACCTTCCCGTAAGTGCCGTTGATGACCTTTGACTTCCAGCCCGGGGATGTCGCGATCAGTTCCACACTGACCGGTCCCGAGTGCCGTTGGATTGTAACTGTCTCGCCCCTGCTCGCGTCCCTGAATGCCGTGGAGGCAAACGGGGGGGCCGCCACAGATGCATCCCACTCGATGATCGCAGCATCTCTCATAGGCGTGTCACCGGAACCGGCGGGGTCCTGAAACTCCTGAACCTCTCCAACAACGGACGACATGGTGGCGTCTAGGATTCTTGACTTGCGAACGGGAGCGACATGACCGGCGGTTAGAAACCCATGTCCCCCGCTCCAAGATACCCCGACGCCACGCGTGCCTTGCTTCGTTCCGTGATGAATATGGGAGCCAATTGCGACTTGCGGTTCGGGATCGGGCAGCACCCAAAGAACGGCATCCACGAGCCAAGCCGGAACATCACGAAGGATAAGAGAGATATCCTCCATAATCGGCGGCACATCTTTGAGCGGCACTTTGCTGCCAACGCTTGGTCCGCCCAGCCACGGGTTCTTTGCTATGAAAGGCGTTAGAACGGTATCATTGGGATGCACGCGCAAAAGGCCCGCAGATCGATAATGCGCCGCCCCGACGCTGTCGGAAAACAACTCGGCAAATAAGAGGCCCGCCCGCTCTGCGACTTCAAGTTGCTCTGGTCCGGCAAAGGAATACAAGCTCATCAAAGCCTCCTAAATTCAATCGAAAGGAGTACTCAAAGAAATCACTTAGAACACAATGGAATTAAGCTCAGGCTAGCGTCGCCGACATGCGCAATCAAGAATGGTCGCTGTTGGCGGATCGGTTCAGGCGCGACATACCTTATAGATCCCACGCACAGGTGCTTGAGGGCAAAGGTGCTTGAACGCATCGCAGAGACACTTGGGCCATAGGAAGGATGACCGCATGATCACTCAGAAGCAGGTTGACGCATATCAGCAAAACGGGGCGGTTCTGGTGAAGGGCCTTTTTGCTGAGCATGTAGACACTCTGAAGGCGGGGGTTGCGCGGAACATGGCGGAGCCGGGGCCCTATGCGGCGGAGAACCTGAAGCCGGGGGAGGCCGGGCGCTTCTTTGATGACTACTGCAATTGGGAGCGGATCCCGGAATTCGCGGAGGTCGCGCGCGATCCGGCCATCGCGGAGGCGGCAGGGGCGCTCATGGGATCGAAGCGGGTGCAGCTTTTCCATGACCATGTGCTCGTGAAAGAACCGGGCACATCAAAGCCTACGCCCTGGCATCAGGACGGGCCCTATTACTTTGTGGAGGGCCGGCAGACGATCTCCTTCTGGGTGCCGCTCGACCCGGTGGACACGGCCACGCTGCGCTGCGTGGCGGGCAGCCATCTATGGGAGAAACCCGTCCTGCCCACGCGGTGGCTGGCGGAGACGTCCTTTTATCCCAATGAGGACGATTACCGTCCGGTACCTGACCCGGACGCCGAGGGGATGACCGTTCTCGAATGGGCGATGGAGCCGGGCGACGCCGTGGCCTTTAACTTCATGACGCTCCATGGCGCGCGCGGCAACGAAGCCGCATCGCGGCGCCGGGCCTTCTCGCTCCGGCTCGTGGGAGAGGACGCGCGCTACGTCACGCGTCCCGGTCGCACCTCTCCCCCCTTCCCCGGCCACGCCATGGAAGACGGCCAGCACCTCCGCGAGGACTGGTTCCCGGTGCTGCGGCACGCGGGATGAGCGCGCCTTAGCGGGCGCGGAGACGGTTGCCCCGGGGCTTGTGCTCCAGCTCGGCGAGGCCCAGCACTTCGAGGACGGGAGAGACGTAGTTGGCGAACCGCCCGCGGTAGCCCTTGCGCAACCCGTAATAGCCGCTCACCGGGTTCCCCTCCGACCGCGCCCAGGCCTCCAGCGTGCCGTCTTTCACGGGCTTGCCCTCATCGGCATTGCCCAGCTCTACCCAGTCGCCTCTATCGCGCAGCATCGCCACCGCGTCCTCAATGGCGCGGAGCTGGTAGGAAAGCTGCGTCTTGCCCACCTGCACGACGAGTGCGGGCGGATCGCGAGTCTCGTCCCGCCACGCCTCGAAATCCGACGACAGGGGCGGCGTCTTCAGCACCCAAGGATCCTCCGCCGTGCCATTGCCATAGGTCACATCGTTCATCGTTCTGCCTTTCGTGTCAGGGCGTCTGCGAAGGTCGCAAAACTCGGCCCGAGATCGGGCATGGACCGCGTGATCGGGCCAGAGAGGAGACCGGTGAAGACCTCCTCCATGGCAAAGTGGCTGCCCCCGTCTGCGGCACCTATCGTGAAGGTCCGCGTCCCGGTGAAAAAGCCAAAGGGCATCCCGCCCTGCCAGACCATCTTCCGCGGCGCCTCAAAGGTGGCCACGCGCAAGCGAAAGGCCCGCTCCGGCGCGACCTCGGACCAGAGCTTGAGGCGTCCGCCCCGCGCCACACTGCCCTCGATGCGCCGGATGCCGAAGGGGGCGGGATCGCGTGGCATATCCTCCACCAGTACCCGCCAGACGACCTCCGGCGGGGCGGCTATCCTTGTGTCCACGGCGTATCTCTTCATGGTGACCTCCAGCTTGACGAGGTCCGGGCTACCAGCCCTTATATGACATCTACTGTCATGTCTGAGAGAGGCCATGCGCGCCGCCCGTTTGCTTCGCATCCTGCTTATCCTCCAGAACCGCGGGCGCCAGACCTCCCGCGAACTCGCCGAGGAGCTCGAGGTCGCCCCCCGCACGATCCTGCGCGACGTGGACGCCATGACGGAGGCCGGGCTGCCGATCATCGTTCTGCAAGGCAACCAGGGCGGGATAGAGCTTGGCTTCAACTACCGCACCCGCCTCACCGGCCTGACGGTGGAGGAGGCCCGCGCCCTCGGCCTCATCCTCGGCGCAAGGTCGCCCATGATCGAGGCGCTGGGGCTCGGGGCAGCGGCGCGGCAGGCACGGGCAAAACTGATCGAAAGCTTGCCAGACCTGAGCCGGGCGCAGGTGGAAACCATGGTCGCACGCTTCGCCTATGACCCGCCCGCGACCACCGATGACCCGAGGATCGCCGCCCTCGCAAAGGCGGTGGAGGCCGGGCGGATCGTGCGCCTGCGCTACACCACGGCGGCAGAACAGGTCATCCACCCCAGCGCGATGGCGCTGTCGCAAGACGGCTGGCACGTCCACGACGCGGCCACGGGCGCGGACATCGGTCAAAACGACTGGGGCCGCATCAACATCTCCGCCCGGAAATTCTAGGGGCCCATCGTCCCCGCACAGCCCGCCCGCAACGCAGTGTTTCCAATTCGAGGCGATTTTTACGGTGACTTGAGCGGTCCGCTTCGCTCTATTGTCGCAGATCGGCCTCACTTTGGCCGTGATTTGTGCAGGTTG
>JBCCPQ010000035.1:0-14327 GCA_039024825.1 Pseudomonadota bacterium | reverse complement strand
GCTCTGGTCCCTGTATCCGCAGGTGGTGGAAGCTTCCTCCCTTTGCCACGTCAACCTCGAGCATCGTGTTTGAGCGCGCCCCGGCGAGGCCTTCCTCAAGCAATGTGACGGAGGCGCCCGCGTCTACCTTGACGAGATGGTGCAACATCGCCTCTCCGCCGTTTGAGCGGTAGGAAATCCGGATTGGCCGCGACACCTCATCGGTGACGTGGATGAGAACCCCCTCGCCCGCCATGGTCGTATTGAGAGCCGCCATGGGCCGGGCGACGGGCTTGAACAGCCGAGCGCCATCGCGCCGTTCCGCCCCGTTTGCCGCCGCTTCCAACGTTCCGTAGAGCGCCTTGGCCCAGTGAAGGTCGGTCACCGCAATCTCGCTCAGCCGCTCGATCGTGACGCCCTCAAGGGTGAGATCATCAGAGGCGTTTGCGTCAAACACGCCGTCCGTGAAGACGAGGGTCAGCGGCTTCACACCGTCGAACACGTGGGAGACGTCGGTCGTCGTCGCGTGGGCATGAGGTCCCGTCCAAGGTTCCGGGTTCGTGAATTTCCAATACTCATCGCGCCGAACCGGCATGCCCAGAGACGCCAAACGCGTCCGCGCGGCCTCCCGTGCCGCGGTGAGCCATGAGCCGCCCTCGGGCGACGGCGCGCTCAGCACTGCGTCGGTCAGCTCCTGTTTGACCTTGGGAAGCGCCATCTATGCCTCCTCTAGGATGTTGGCATATCCATTGTTCTCAACCTCAAGCGCGAGTTCTGGCCCGCCCTGAGTGACCATCCGTCCGTCGGCCATGATGTGCACGACATCAGGTTTGATATGGTCGAGAAGCCGCTGATAATGCGTGATGACGAGGAATGTCCGCCCCGCGTCCCGCAGAGCATTTACCCCCTGGGCCACAAGCTTCATGGCGTCCACATCGAGGCCGGAATCCGTCTCGTCCAGGATGCACATCTTCGGTTCGAGCATAGCCATCTGCAGGATCTCGTTGCGCTTCTTCTCACCGCCAGAGAAGCCCACATTCACCGGGCGCTTGAGCATGTCGGCGTCGATCTTCAGCGACTTTGCCTTTTCGCGGACGACTTTGAGAAACTCCCCGGCGCTCAGCTCATCTTCACCCCGCGCTTTGCGCTGCGCGTTCACGGCCGTCCTCAGGAACGTCATGTTTCCGACGCCCGGTATCTCAACGGGGTACTGGAAGGCGAGGAAGAGGCCCGCCGCGGCGCGCTCTTCCGGCTCCATCTCCAGCAGGTCTTCGCCCGCCATGGTGGCGCTACCCTCAGTGACTTCATAACCCTCACGCCCAGCCAGAACGTAAGACAGCGTTGACTTGCCAGAGCCGTTCGGCCCCATGATTGCGTGGACCTTTCCGGGCTCAAGCACCAGGTCGACACCCTTGAGGATCTTCTTTTCCTCTTCTTCGAGCTCAACGTGCAGGTTCTTAATCTCTAGCATAGCGTCCTCGCTTTCAACGACGGCAGAAGCCCCCGAACGGCACTGCGTCGGAGGCATCCATGGGATGGAATGTAAGGTGTCTGCGCCGCGATCAAGCGGCGGTCGCGCGTCGGCGTCAGGCCGCCCAGGCGCGGATAGCGTCGATGGCCCCGGCAAAGCTCTCCTCGCCGGAAAGCGCTCCCTGACCCATCTCGATGAGTTCGGCGACTGTCGGCGCGCCCATCTCGAGCTGGAGTGCAAAGACCCATGCCATGATCACGATCCCGATGAAGCGCGGAAAGGCGCCCCGGACCCGAAGAAGTCCCGTCACCATGAGAAAGAAGATGAGCGCCAGAACCGGGCTGCCCCAGCTCTCGATCATCGGTGCATACTCGCCCGCGTCGATGCGCGTCGTCAGTTGCGCGGCAGGATTGGCCACAGCACCGACCATTGCGATGCCCCAGCCCAGCGCGCCGCCCATAATCCAGGCTGCAAGACCCCGCATACCGCGTGCCTTGGTCTTCTGCCGCTTGCCCTGCATGGGAATTGTGCCCTCGGCATCGCTGCTTTGGACAAGCGTGCGCCCGGTCTGAATGCGCTTCATGCGCTCGTCCCAGGTCGATTGCTTCATTCGCGCGGAAACTGCCATCACAATCCCTCTCTGCGCCCCCTGACGTTAACGCTAGGAAGAGATCGCGGCGCAAATTGGGCGCGTTCTGGGAAAGGTCGCGCCTCATTTGCGACGGCGCGGGGCACAGTCCAAAGACAGCTTTCACCTCGTTCGTCGGAATACAGGTCGCTGTGCCCGCGCCATTGGTGCGAAAAGGGCGCTCCGGCGCAACCGCTTGGGAGAGAGGACGCGATACGGCCGTCATTGCCTAGTCCTTGGAGGTTCCGAAGCGGTCAAAAGCCCCGCTTGCTTTCGCCCGCGCAAGCGCCTTTTCGCGCGCAACACGAGCGTCCTCCTCGGCGATCTTCTGCCTTTCAAGGTCGGCGGCTAAGCGGGCAGCGCCTGCGCGTCGCCGCACACCGCTCAACGCCAGCTCCATAAGGACCGCTACGCCAACACCAAGGATGGCACTCGTCAGCGCGCTAAGGTCGAAGCTTCGCCCCACAGCGAACACAACGAAGACCACAAGACAAATCAGCACGAGACGTCCGAGCACAGGCGTTCTCATCCGCTCCGGATCGCGGAAATGTGCCTCTGTGTGCGAGCCGTATCGGCGGAAGGGCGTCATCTTACCCCACCGACCCCTCAAGCGAGATCGCCACGAGCTGCTGCGCTTCCATCGCGAACTCCATGGGCAGCGCCTGAAGCACTTCCTTGCAGAAGCCGTTCACAACAAGGGCCACGGCCTCTTCCTCATCCATGCCACGCTGGCGGCAATAGAAAAGCTGGTCGTCATCGACCTTCGAGGTGGTCGCCTCATGTTCCACCCGCGAGGAGTTATTCTTGACCTCGATATAGGGAACCGTATGCGCCCCGCAGGTGTCGCCGATGAGGAGCGAGTCACACTGCGTGTAGTTGCGCCCGTTCTGCGCCTTGGGCGCCATGCTCACGAGCCCGCGATAGGTGTTTTGCGCATGACCGGCGCTGATACCTTTTGAGACGATCCGCGACTTCGTATCACGGCCGAGATGGACCATCTTCGTCCCCGTGTCGGCCTGCTGAAGGTTGTTGGCAATGGCGATGGAGTAGAACTCGCCTTGGCTTTCGTGCCCTTTGAGCACGCAAGACGGATACTTCCATGTCACCGCGGACCCCGTCTCAACTTGGGTCCACATGACCTTGGCTCGGTCGCCGCGGCACTCCGCGCGCTTCGTGACGAAGTTATAGATACCACCCTTGCCTGCCTCGTCACCCGGGAACCAGTTCTGCACGGTGGAGTACTTTACCTCTGCGTCCTCCATGATGACGATCTCAACGACCGCTGCATGGAGTTGCGCCGTATCGCGCTGGGGCGCGGTGCAGCCTTCCAGATAGGAGACGTAGGCCTCTTTGTCACAGATGATGAGCGTGCGCTCGAACTGGCCCGTGTTCTCTGCGTTGATGCGGAAATAGGTGCTGAGCTCCATCGGGCAGCGGACGCCCGGAGGGACATAGACGAACGAACCGTCCGAAAACACAGCGCTATTGAGCGCTGCGTAATAATTGTCCGTCACCGGAATGACGGACCCGAGGTACTTCTTCACCAGGTCAGGATGATCCTTGATTGCCTCGGAGATGGAGCAGAAGATAACGCCCTTCTCCGCAAGCTCTTTCTTGAAAGTCGTCCCCACGGACACGGAATCAAACACCGCATCGACAGCCACTTTTCGCTCGGAATTGTCTTCGGGCGTGGGGCCTGCATCCTCAACGCCTGCCAGGATCTTCTGTTCTTTCAACGGAATGCCCAGCTTGTTGTACGTCTCCAGAAGCTTCGGATCGACGTCATCGAGCGACTTTGGCTTCTCTTCCATGCTCTTTGGGCGGGCGTAGTAGTACTGGTCCTGGAAATCGATCTCAGGGTAATCGACCATGGCCCATTCAGGCTCTGTCATCTTGAGCCAACGACGGTACGCCCGCAGACGCCACTCGGTCATCCACTCAGGCTCATCATTCTTGGCAGAGATCAGGCGCACGATGTCCTCGGACAGGCCCTTTGGCGCGTACTCCATCTCGATCTCTGTTTCCCAGCCGTGCTTGTACTTGCCTGCAAGCGCGGCGACTTTCGCGACGGTATCTTCTTCGACACCTTCTTTGGCCTTCAGGGTCGTTCCGGTATTATCCAGTGCTGCCATCTTCGGGTCCTCCACGCGCCTTATGCGGCTCTGGCGCGAAATCGTTCGTATTTTGCAGCCCAGGTTTCCGCAAACCTGCGCACATCTTCTTCTGTCGTCGCGGGCCCGATGGAGACGCGGAGTGCCTGCGCCGCTTCATCCTCCGTGTGGCCCATCGCCTTGAGCACGCCAGACGCCTTCACTTTGCCACTTGAGCAGGCTGAGCCCGCTGACACGGCAAACCCGGCAAGGTCCATCTGCATCACCTGCGTCTCTCCCTTCCAGCCGGGAGCGATAAAGCAAGATGTGTTCGGCAAGCGCGGCGCTGATTTCCCGACAAAAATAATCTCTCTTGCGAAACCTTCCAGAGTTATTTCTAGAATATTTCTAAATTCCTCAACCCGGGACCATACGCCGGTCTCAAGATCACGCTGGGCGGCCTCGGCCGCGGCGCCAAAACCAGCGATCCCGATGACATTTTCCGTGCCGGAGCGTCTCCCCATCTCCTGACCGCCGCCGCGGATCAACGCGGGGACATCAAGTCCCTGACGGATGATGAGGGCACCGACGCCCTTTGGCCCGCCCAGCTTGTGAGCAGAGACAAGCGCCATGTCCGCCCCTGACCACGCAAAGGACACCGGCACCTTGCCAAAGGCCTGCGTGAAATCACTGACCGCGATGCCCTGGGGCAAATCCTGCATCACGCCGGTTTCAGAATTGGCAAGTTGCAAGGTGCTGGCCCTTGGATCGCCGACAGCGACACGGCCATCGCCATCCACTGGCAACGACGCGTCGGCGTAGGCTCGCACGGCGTCATGCTCTACCGCGGCCCCGGCAAGACCGCGTCCCGACAGGGCCAGTGCAGCCGCTTCGGTTGCCGAAGACGTAAAGACGATATCGGCCCCCGAGGCGCCGACAGCTTCAGAAATCTGGGAGCGCGCCTTCTCCAAGATTGCTTTGGCCGCGCGGCCCTCGGCATGAACGGAAGACGGGTTTCCAAGCGCGTCCATCGCCGCAATCATCGCCGCGCGCGCCTCCGCTCGGAGCGGCGAAGTTGCATTATAGTCCAGATAGACCCGCTGCATCGCCCTTCATCTTTCCCAAAATACCCTGGGGGAAAGGGGCAAAGCCCCAAACGCCGCGCAGCGGCTCCCCTCACTCATCCACCACCTCAAAAAGCGATGGCACGGCAGGACAGGGTGTCAGCTCATTTTTGACCACGTCCGACAGCCGCGTTTGGTGGAGGAACACATAGACATGGGCGCTCAGCCCTTCCCAGAGCCGGTTCGTCATGGATTGCGCCCGGCTCCCCGACACGCCTCCGGAGGCCCCCGCGCCGGTGTGCAGTGCGCTCACGGTCTCGTCGACGGCACCAAGGATCTCGGACACCCGGATATCAGAGGCCGGGCGCGCCAAACGGTATCCACCGCCAGGCCCCCTCACCGAGGCCACAAGGTTTGCGCGCCGCAGCTTGACAAAGAGCTGTTCGAGGTAAGGAAGCGATATCTGCTGGCGCTTTGAGATCTCCCCCAAGGACACCAGCGCCCCGTCATCATGGAGCGCAAGGTCCGCCAAAGCGACCATGGCGTAGCGTCCTTTTGTTGACAGCTTCATTGGGGGTTCCTCAAAGCCAGACCGTCCAGACGCAATCGGATTGACCCCACCTCGCGCCATGATTAATTCAAAACACCGCGCTGGTGTGCGGTTTAGAACAGTTCTAAAAAGCCGGGCGGCTTCCGTCAAGCCGCGCCAGCGCCCAAACAACAAAGCGAGCACCCATGCCAGAGGTGATTTTCGCGGGTCCCGAAGGCAGGCTTGAAGGCCGCTACCACCCGCAAAAACAAAAAGACGCCCCCATCGCAATCGTCCTGCATCCGCATCCGCAATTTGGCGGGACCATGAACAACAAGGTCGTCTACAACCTCCACTATGCGTTCTACAACATGGGCTTCACGGTCCTGCGGTTCAACTTCCGTGGCGTCGGGCGCAGTCAGGGCGAATACGACCAGGGCATTGGAGAGTTGAGCGATGCGGCGTCGGCTCTCGATTACCTCCAGTCGATGAACAATAACTCCAAGCATTGCTGGGTCGCGGGCTTCTCGTTTGGCGCGTGGATCGGCATGCAGCTTTTGATGCGGCGGCCGGAAATCACAGGCTTTATCAGCGTGTCGCCTCCGGCAAACATGTATGACTTCTCATTTCTTGCGCCCTGCCCCTCCTCGGGGCTGATCATCAACGGCAGCTCGGACCGCGTTGCCCCGCCCGCTGATACACAGGCCCTGGTGAACAAGCTGCATGATCAAAAAGGCATCACGATCACCCATCAGGAGATCGAAGGCGCCGGTCACTTCTTTGAGGAGCCGCACATGGACACCCTCATTGGAAACACGACCGAATACGTTCAGCGCAGACTGACCGAAAATACCCGCTAAGTTCTCAGCAATACGCACGCACTTTCCCGGTCGGTAACCATGACGCGGCGGTCTTCGCCGTGGTAGGCAGGTCGTCATGTTTCGACCCGCCTTCTGCCTTGCCGCCCTTTTCTGCGTTCCGACTGCCACCTCCGCCGAAATGCACATCGACATTTCGCCGGACGGGTCCGCCTGGATAAGCCCGACACCCGCCTTCGCCGCTGACCTTGATCCGTTTTCCACACCGCCCTACTGGATCGTCCAATGCCCCGGGCGCGCCTGCTTTGCGCGCACCGGACCTCTCGTCCTGACGCTGGATGAAAGCGGGGCCGCGCTCCTCTTTCTTGACCCCCATCCCCGCGACGGGACAGTCTCCGTCATGATTGCGGACTATGCTTTTGAACTTGAACCACTCCTTGGGTCACCGCTAAGCCCGACATGGGAGGCCCGCATCACCGATCCGCGCGCCACACTCTTGACCGAAACCGATGATGCCGTCGCTGAGGAGCGAAAGCTCCATGGCATCGACCTTGCGATTGACCACCTCCGATCTTTGTCTGGGGTGACATTTGCCGGGACGACAAACACACTCAGCGCGCTCGCAGATGCTGCAGAACACAGCCGGGAGGGCAATCCCCGCCTCATCCCCGATACCAAGCCCCAGATCGAATTTGCCATCCGCGCCCAACTGGACAACTGAGGCGCGAGGCCCCCTTTTCCAAAGCCCGACCTTGGCCTAGAACCAACGGCGAGCAGATCAGGAGGCCGAAATGAGCTCCATCGACAGACTGGCAGAAAAACTTGCCGAGGACGTCTTCGCCGCGCAGGAAGAAACCGGAAACGACCGCCTCTTTGTGGAGATCGGCGACGTTTTGGCGGCAGCCTCTCAAACGCTGGAAGAGGCCTTCCTCACCGAATGTCGGGTGCGCTTGGCCGAACAGAAGGCGCGCGCCGCGCTGGAGGCAAAGCTGAGCGCCCACCGCGCCGAATGACGCCGTAGCACCCAGGCGACCTCCCCGTGCGACGATTTTTTCGCGCCGGCACAGTATACATCGGCATACCTTCTCCGTATTGAGCCCTAAAGGCTTCTAGGAAGGGAATCCCATGTCCGCATTCTCCGGCACTGATATCGTCTACACGACCGTGGACGAGGCACCTGAATTGGCCAGCGCTTCACTCCTCCCTATCGTCCGCTTTTTCGCCAAGGCGGCGGGCGTGAACGTGGAGACGCGTGACATCTCGCTGGCCGGGCGCATCATCGCGACTTTTCCCGAAGCACTCGGCGACAAGGGCCAGCCTGACGACCTCGCTGCTTTGGGCGATTGGGTGAAAACGCCGGAGGCCAATGTCATCAAACTCCCTAACATCTCGGCATCGGTCCCACAGCTGGAGGCCGCCATTAAGGAGCTTCAGGCAAAGGGCTTCGCCCTGCCCGACTACCCCGCTGACCCGAAAACTGACGCCGAGAAGGCCGTCCGTGCAAAGTACGACACGATCAAGGGATCAGCCGTGAACCCGGTTCTGCGCGAAGGCAACTCTGACCGACGCGCTGCTGCCGCAGTCAAGAACTACGCGCAGGCCAACCCGCATCGCATGGGCGCCTGGGCCTCTGACTCCAAGACGTACGTCGCATCAATGTCCGGCAACGACTTTTACGCCAACGAAACCTCCACGACCGTCACCGCGGACCAAGCCGGCGACGCACGGATCGTCCTTGGCAACACGGTGTTAAAGGATGGCTTGCCGCTGGCCGAAGGCACGGTCTGCGACGCATCCTTCATGTCCGCCGCCGCTCTCCGCGCATTCCTGAAGTCCGAGATCGCGACGATGGAGCCCGGCGTCCTCTTTTCGCTTCATATGAAGGCCACGATGATGAAGGTCTCGGACCCCATCATCTTCGGTCACGCTGTTGAGATGTATCTTGAGCAGTTCTTTGAGCTCAACGCCGCCCAACTTAAAAAGCGTGGCGTGGATCCCAACGGCGGCATCGGTGCGGTTGAGGCCGCGATCAAAGGCGATGCGCAGCTCGAAGCGGATATGGCCTCAGCCCTGAGAGCTGGGCCCGCCATGTACATGGTGAATTCCGACAAGGGGATCACGAACCTCCATGTGCCCTCCGACGTCATCATTGATGCCTCTATGCCCGCAGTGATCCGCGCAGGCGGCAAGGGCTGGGGCCCGGATGGCAACGAGGCGGACACCAAATGCGTTATCCCCGACCGCTGCTATTCATCGGTCTATGACGAGACGATCAGCTTCTTCAAAGCCAATGGCGCGCTTGATGTCACCACCTCAGGCACCGTCCAGAACGTGGGCCTCATGGCCCAGAAGGCGGAGGAGTACGGCTCCCACCCCACCACCTTTGAAATCCCAGAAGCCGGGACAATTCAGGTCGTCGCGGCCAACGGTGACGTGCTGCATTCCCATGCAGTGGAGGAAGGCGACATCTGGCGCATGTCCACGGCCAAGAAAGCGCCCATCGAGGACTGGATAAAACTCGCGATGGACCGTCAGGTCGCCACGGGCTATCGCGCGATCTTCTGGCTCGACGCAGCCCGCGCCCATGACGCGGAGCTCATTGCCAAGGTGTCCCCGATCCTGGAAGCAGCAGGCGTTGCCGACAAGTTCGAGATCATGGCCCCACGCGCGGCCACGCGCGCCTCGCTCGAGACGATCACGAAAGGGGACAACAGCATCGCCATTACGGGCAACGTTCTTCGTGACTACCTCACGGACCTCTTCCCGATCCTCGAACTTGGCACGTCCGCTAAGATGCTCTCCATCGTGAAGCTCATGCAGGGCGGTGGGCTCTTTGAGACCGGCGCAGGTGGATCAGCGCCCAAGCACGTCCAGCAGTTGGTGGAGGAGAACCATCTGCGCTGGGACTCGCTCGGGGAATTCTGCGCCTTGGGAGAGAGCTTTGACTTCCTCGCGTCCGCCACCGGGAACGCCAAAGCCGCGCTCCTCGCCAAAGGTGTGGAAGCCGCAACGCAAGGCATTCTCGACCACGAACGCTCCCCCGGCCGCAAGGTCGGTCAGCCGGACAATCGCGACAGCCACTACTGGTTCGCCCGCTACTGGGCCGAAGCCCTGGCGGACGGAGAGCTTGGCGACGCCTTTAAGCCCGTCGCAGAAGCTCTTGCCGCCAATGAAGAAAAGATCGTAGGAGAGTTGGCCGCTGTGCGTGGCAAACCCGCCGACATCGGCGGCTACTACAAAGCCGACCCCGAAAAGCTCGCGGTAGTCATGCGCCCTTCCGCCACGATGAATGCCATCTTCGACTAAAGCGCTCGCCCGGCACTGCCGGGCATCGCCCACCCTCGGACGGGCCATGCCCTCAGCACCCCGCAGCCGCTAGGAGCTTTTCATGACCAAGATCAAAGTCGAAAACCCCATCGTTGAGATGGACGGTGACGAGATGACCCGCATCATGTGGGCCTTCATCAAGGAAAAGCTGATCCTTCCCTATCTGGATGTGGAGCTCCTTTACTACGATCTCGGCATCGAGGCGCGCGACGATACCAATGACCAGATCACAATCGACGCCGCCGAAAAGACCAAGGAGGTGGGCGTAGCCGTTAAATGCGCCACGATCACTCCCGACGAAGCCCGGGTGGAGGAATTCGGCCTCAAGGAAATGTGGAAATCCCCTAACGGCACGATCCGCAACATCCTTGGTGGCGTGATCTTCCGGCAGCCCATCATCTGCAAGAACGTCCCGCGCCTCGTTCCCGGCTGGACGAAGCCCATCGTCGTGGGCCGTCACGCCTACGGGGACCAGTACAAGGCCACCGACTTCACCTTCCCGGGCAAGGGCAAGATCACGGTCAAGTTCGAGGGCGAAGACGGCACCGTGATCGAACGGGAGGTGTTCGACGCCCCCGGCGCTGGCGTGAGCGTGTCGATGTATAATCTCGACGCCTCGATCTACGACTTCGCGCGTGCATCGCTTAACTACGCGCTCAACCTTGGCTGGCCCTGCTACCTGTCCACCAAGAACACGATCATGAAAGCCTATGACGGCCGCTTCAAAGACATCTTTGAGGAGGTCTTTGACGCCGAATTCAAAGACCAATTCGACGAAAAGGGCCTGTGGTACGAACACCGCCTGATTGACGATATGGTCGCCTCAAGCCTGAAATGGTCGGGCGGCTATGTCTGGGCCTGCAAGAACTACGATGGCGACGTGCAGTCTGACACGGTCGCACAGGGCTTCGGCTCTCTGGGTCTCATGACCTCCCAACTCATGACCCCCGACGGCAAGATTGTGGAGGCTGAGGCCGCCCACGGCACCGTCACCCGCCACTATCGCCAGCATCAGAACGGTGAGGCGACGTCCACGAACTCCATTGCTTCGATCTACGCTTGGACAGGCGCGCTCAAGCACCGCGCTAAACTCGATGCAAATGAAAAGCTGGCAACCTTTGCCGAAACCCTCGAAACCACCATCGTGCAGACGGTCGAAAGCGGCTTCATGACCAAGGACCTCGCCCTCCTCGTCGGCCCCAACCAAGGCTGGCTCACGACCATGGGCTTTCTCGAGAAGATAGACGAGAACCTGCAGAAGGCCCTTCAGTGATCTTGCGCGCGCCGGACCCGCAAGAGGCGCCGGCACTTACAGATCTGGTGATGCGGTCCAAGGCATCGTGGGGCTATGACGCAGCCTTCATGGAGGCATGCCGCGACGTCCTCACCGTGCGCCCGGAGAGCTGGGAGGTCCCGCAAGTCGCGGTGGATGGCGATCTTGTGGGATATGTGGAGTTGCATCCATCCGATTGCACGCTCAACCACCTTTTCATTGACCCCAAGGCCCAGCACCGCGGCGTGGGAAGCGCCCTCCTGAGCTGGGCCGTCGATCGCGCCCGCGCCGAGGGTCTGCCCCATCTCACACTCGCCGCCGACCCAAACGCGGAAGGCTTCTACCACCGCCACGGCTGGACCATCACGGGCTCAACACCCTCTGAGGTCGCCAATGTCCGGCCCCTCGCCGTCATGACCCTCACTCTTTAGGCCCTGCCGTGCTATACTGATCTCCATGGCTGAGATCATCGCCCCCGCCCGCCCCAAGACTCAAAAGAAGACGGAGCGCCCGCCGCTCTGGAAAGTCATTCTGCTCAACGACGATTTCACACCGAGGGGATTTGTCACCAAAGTCCTGATGAGCGTTTTTCGCATGACCGAGGGGGAAGCGGAGGCTGTCATGCTCGCAGCCCACATCAAAGGCGCCTGCGTTGTGGCCGTCTTCACGAAGGAAGTGGCTGAAACGAAGGTGAAACTTGCCAATGATGCGGGCGCCCGGCTTGGTTACCCGCTCACCTTCACGACGGAGAAGGAAACCTAGCGCCCTTGCCAGCGCTGCGCTGCGGCGTAGCTAAGCGCCCATGCCAGCCCCGATGATCATCGATCCCGACGCGGTCGCCCATTCGCCCCTCGAAGACGCTCAAGGCCTTGCAGTGGGCTGCTTCCTGACCTCCGTCGGGCTCGTCTTCCTGACGAACCTAGGTTTTCTGACCGGGCAAACGGCGGGCCTCGCGCTTCTCATTGCCTATCCAATGGGCTGGTCTTTCGGGGCGGTCTTCTTCGTGATCAATATCCCCTTCTACATCTTCGCCTATCTGCGTCTTGGCCTGGAGTTCACGCTCAAAAGCCTGCTCTGCGTGACCGTCGTATCGGCCCTCGCGGATTACCTGCCCCTCTTCATCGCCTTCGAGAACCTTAACCCCTTTGTCGGCACCCTCGTATTCGGCACCACGGTCGGCCTCGGCCTCCTTGCCTGTTTCCGCCACAAAGGATCGCTCGGAGGTCTCGGAGTTGTGGCGCTCATTCTGCAAGACCGCATCGGGTTCAAAGCTGGCTACACGCAGCTCATCGTGGATGTGGCGATTTTTGCGGCCGCGATCTTCCTCTTCCCGGCGAGCGTTGTGGCCTATTCGCTTCTCGGGGCGGTGGTGCTCAATGGGGTCATCGCCTTCAACCACCGCCGCGACCGCTACATCGCGTCTTAGTCGCACCGCCGCGATTGCCACGGCCCCGCAACGCAGGCAGGATGCATCTGAAAGGATCGCATCCATGCCCACGGCCTATTACTATCTCATCGCGGCGATTGCCTTTGAGGTGGTCGGGACAAGTGCCATGCAGGCCTCGCAGCAATTCACGAAACTCGGACCATCGGTCCTCGTTTTTGTCGCCTACGGGATCAGCTTCTTCCTGCTGTCGCTGTCACTCAAGACGATCCCAGTGGGGATCGCCTACGCGATCTGGGCTGCGCTTGGGATCGTGTTAATCGCCTGCATCGGCTGGGTGATCTTTGGCCAGAAGCTCGACCTTGCGGCAATGCTGGGTCTGACAATGATCATAGGCGGCGTGGCCGTCATTCACCTCTTTTCCAAAAGCGTGGGGCATTGATGGACGCATCCTTCTGGCACGAGCGCTGGCAAAACGATCAGATCGCCTTTCATGAGGGCGCGCGCAACGCGCTCCTGGCCAGGCATTGGCCCGGTCTTTGCATGGGCCACCGCGTCTTTGTCCCCCTCTGCGGCAAGGCGGAGGATCTCGCCTGGCTCGCCGCGCAGGGACATGACGTGGTGGGGGCAGAGCTCGACGCCCGCGCCGTCGCTGCCTTCTTCGCCGAACACGACCTCGCACCGGAGATATCGCGCCAGGGCGGGCTTACGCTTTATGCAGCGGGCAGCGTCTCGATCTGGCAGGGAGATATCTTTGCCCTTAACGCTGAGGCGCTGGGTCCCGTGGACGCAACGTTCGACCGCGCAGCCCTCGTTGCCTTACCGCCGGAGATGAGAGCGCGTTACGCGCCCCACCTGACCGCGCTCACGTCCAGAGCCCCGCAACTCCTCATCACCTACGAATACACCAACCCCGAGATGCAAGGCCCGCCCCACTCCGTGCCCGAAAAAGAAGTGCGGGAACGTTACGAAGCGGCGTATTCGGTCACGACCCTGGAACGCACCGACATCACAGGCCCTCTCCTGAGCCGCACCACAGGTAGCGAAGCCGCCTACCACCTCGCGCCGCGCTAACGCCTTCATCTTTCTTCAAATACCTTGGGGCAAGGGCGAAGCCCAACCGCCGCGCAGCGGCGCCAAACCGCATCCAAAAGAAAGAGGCCGGAGGTTTCCCCCCGGCCAGTTTCGCCACTCAGGCTCATCTGTTTCACCGCTCGGTAGTTTTTCTGCCTGCGGCCTGAGTTGCGCCAGGGGCGAGCGCACCCGCCCCGGAAGCCTTGTATTCGTCGGGGACCAGTGACCCGGCCCCCTGGCCCTCCCGGCGGGAGGACCTGTTCCGTCAGCTACAGCCCGTCGTGGAGCCGCAGGTGTTGCACTTCATGCAGGTCCCGTTGCGCACGAGCGTGTAATTCCCGCACTCACCGCAAGGATCGCCCTCGTACCCCTGCATCTTCGCCTTGATGGAGGCGTCCATCTGGGGCGTTTCATGCAGAGCCATTGTCCGGCTCTCCGGAGCCACATTGACCCGGGTCTCCGGCACGAGTGTCTGAAGGGCCGTTGCCGGATCCAGCCCCTCCGAAAAAGCCGTCGCACCTGCGCCGCCCTGATAGACCACAAACTCCTGGGGCACGCGGTTGCGGTGATAGCCCGTGGAGACCATCTGCTTGAGCACTTCCACACCCTTCAAAGCACCCGCCTCGGACGGAGATTTGACGTTGGAGACGCCCTCCTCCTCACCACGACCCAAATCGTCGAAGGTCGCGC
>JBCCPQ010000034.1:0-14503 GCA_039024825.1 Pseudomonadota bacterium | reverse complement strand
GCCTCGGGTGAGTGCGACATCGCGATGTCGAACACCTACTACTTCGCGCGCGCGATCCGCAAAGAGGTCTCCGGCCTCGATGAGGAAGCCCGCGCTGGCATCGGCTGGGTGTTCCCGAACCAGGACTCCATCGGCGCGCACGTGAACATCTCCGGTGGTGGTCTCGCGGCGAACGCACCGAACAAAGAGAACGCGATCAAGTTCCTCGAGTACCTGGCGTCCGATCAGGCGCAGCAGTACTTCTCGGCGGGCAATGACGAGTATCCCGGCGTCCCCGGTGTGGCTCTGTCCCCGTCCGTGGCGTCGCTGGGCTTCTTCCGTCCGGACGCGATCGACCTTGCTGACATCGCCGATAACATCGACGCAGCGAACGAGATCCTGACGAACGCTGGCTGGGAGTAAATTCCAGCGGTAAGCTTTGGCGCCTCCCGGGAGACTGGGGGGCGCTTTTTTATGTCCGGCGTCCGAGCGACCGGCACAGGAGAATGACGGGCACGAGCCCCACCGCGACGAGGACAAGCGACGGCACGGCCGCGCCCTCTAGACGCTCATCGGAGGCCAGGCGGTGGGCCTGTATCGCGAGCGTGTCCGTGTTGAACGGACGCATGATGAGCGTCGCCGGAAGCTCCTTCATCACGTCCACGAAGACGATGAGGAGGGCCGTGGCGACTGACGGCCAGAGGGCAGGCAGGTAGAGACGCCTGAGAAGCGTGAGGGGCCGGGAGCCCAGTGTGCGGGCGGCGGCGTCGAGGTTTTGCGGGAGTTGGGTCAGGCCGGCCTCGTAGGTGTTGAGTGCCGCCGCCAGGAAGCGGATCACGTAGGCCATGACGAGCACCCAGATCGAGCCCGTGAAGAGCAGCCCGGTGTCGATGCCGAAGTTCGCCTCCATGATCGCGTCGATGCGGTTGTCGAGATTGGCGAAGGGCACCATGAGGCCCACCGCGATGACGCCACCGGGCACGGCATAGCCGATCCGCGCGATGTGGCCCGCGCCCGCCGTTCCGCGGGACGGGGCCATGCGGAATGCGACGGCAATGACGACGGCGCCCACGACCGTGACAATCGCGGCGGTGGCGGCAAGCTTGAGGGAGTTCTGGAGGAAGAGGAGGTAGCGCGGCGAGAGGAGGTCTTGCTCTGACCGCAGGGCCATCAGGCCAAGGATGATGACCGGCAGGACAAAACCGAGAAGGACGGGGAGGAGGCAGGCCACGGTTGCGGCCCGGTTGCGCCACCCGCTGAGCGGGATTCGGGTGAGCATTTCCTGCCTGTTTCCGGTGTTGTAGTGGCGCGCCCTCCCGCGCTGGGCCCGTTCGAGCAGCGCGAGGAAAAGGGCGAATGCCAAAAGACAGAGCGCGAGCTGCGCCGCCGCGCCACGGTCGAACATGCCCACCCATGCGCGGTAGATGCCGTTGGAAAACGTCTGCACCCCGAAGAATGCGACCGTGCCGTAGTCGGCGATTGTCTCCATGATTGCCAGAAGCATGCCGCCCACGATCGCGGGGCGCGCGAGGGGCAGGGAGGTCGTTCGAAAGGCGCCCCATGCGGTCTTCCCCAGTGATCGCGCCGCCAGATAGGCGGTGGCGCTTTGCTGGAGAAAGGCGGCCCGCGCCAGAAGGTAGACGTAGGGATAAAGCACCAGCGTCAGCATCAGCGCGGCCCCGCCGAGGGACCGGATTTCCGGGAACCAGTAGTCGCGGGGGCCCCAGCCGGTGAGGTCGCGGAGCGTGCTTTGCACGATGCCCGGATGGTCAAGGACGTCCGTGTAGGCATAGGCCATGACGTAAGCCGGGAACGCAAAGGGAAGGGCCAGGGCCACTTCGAGCCAGCGGCGGCCTCGAAACTCCGTCATGGTGACGAGCCATGCGCATCCCGTGCCGATGATCGCTGTCCCGGTGCCCACGAGGGCCACGAGGCGAAGAGTGGTGCCGGTGTACTGTAGGAGGACCGTGCGGGCCAGCTGGCGCACGGTGTCCATGTCCCCCAGCAAGGCGGCCAGCGTGACCGCGACCAGCGGCATCAGGCACAGCGCGGCAAAGCCGAAGGCCGCACCGCGCAGGAACCGCGGGGTTGTGGGGGTCATGGCGCCGCTTCGAGGGCGTCGATGATCGGGTTGAAGTCGTCGGCCTTGAGGGATGCGCCGCCTACGAGGGCGCCGTCCACGTCGGGGATGGCAAAGATCTCTGCCGCGTTGGCGGCCTTGACGGAGCCGCCGTAGAGGAGGCGCATCTCGGCGGCGTCCGCCACGCTCCCTTTCAGTGTGGCGCGCAGGTCGGCGTGGACCTCTGCGATCTGATCGGGCGTGGCGACCTTGCCTGTGCCGATGGCCCAGACGGGTTCATAGGCGATGACGGTGTTTTCGGAGGTGGCGCCCGCTGGCAGCGAGGCTGTGAGCTGGCTGCGGCAGATATCGAGGGTCTGCCCGGCCTCCCGTTCTTCCAGGGTCTCGCCGATGCAGACGATGGCCACGAGGCCCGCGGCAATGGCCGCCTCTGCCTTTGCCTTTACGTCCTCATTGCCTTCCCCATGGTCGGCACGGCGTTCCGAATGGCCCACGATGACGGCGGAGGCCCCGGCTTCGGCGAGCATGGGGGCGGCGATGTCGCCGGTATGGGCACCGGTGGTGGCGGCATGGCAATCCTGTGCCCCGAGCGCGACGGAGGAGTTGGCGAGGCTTTCGGCCATCCGGCTGAGCAGGGTCGCAGGCGGGCACAGGAGAATGTCGACGTTCGGGGAGGGATGGGCGATGGAGACGGCGCGTGCCTCGGCAATCGCGGCTGTCATTCCGTTCATCTTCCAGTTTCCAGCGGCGAGTTTGCGCATCGTATCCTCCTGCGGTTTAAGATGCTTCTGCGAAGCATCTTATCTCACGCTCTTCTGCGAAGAGCGGCCCTGAGGGTCAAGTCAGCTTGGGGATGTCCGACGGCGTCGGCGCTTTTTCCTGCGTGTCGAACTTGATGGACTCGCCACAGCCGCAGGCATCCACGACATTGGGGTTGTTGAACTTGAAGGTCGAGGACAGGAGGGATGTCTCAAAGTCGATCTCAGTCCCGAAGAGGAACATCTGCGCCATAGGGGCGATGAGCACGCGCGCGCCGTCCTGCTCCACCACCTCGTCGGCGGGGTCGGCGGCGTCGACATAATCCATCGTGTATTCCATGCCCGCGCAGCCGCCTTTTTTGACGCCGATCTTGAGGCCGTATTTGTCGCCTTTCGCCATCAGTCGGGCTATCTGCTTGACGGCAGAGGGTGTCATTGTGACCGGGGCTTGGCCGGGAATGCCGAACATGGGCGGGCTCCTAGGGCAGTGCCGTAAAGATAGGCGCAAGCGCGTGCAGGCTCAAGGTGCATGGCCGTTTCCGGGTGCGCGCGGGCTGGACACCGGCTGACCCTGCCGCATAGTGGGGCAAACTGGTTAAGGAGGCTGCTATGAAAACCCTGATCCTTGGAACCGCCCTCGCATTCACGGCGACGGCTTCGCTTGCGGGCGGGCACCTGTGTTACGAAGGCAAGACGCTGACGGATGGCAAGCTGACCGTCGCGACCGGTAACCCGGCGTATTACCCGTGGGTCATGGACGACAATCCGGCCTCTGGGATGGGGTTTGAGGCTGCGGTCGCCTACGCTGTGGCCGAGGAGATGGGCTTTGCGGCGGAAGACGTGGTCTGGGTACGCACCTCGTTCGACGAGGCAATCCAGCCCGGCGCGAAGAACTTTGACGTCAACATGCAGCAATATTCGATCACGCCTGAGCGGGACGAGATGGTGGATTTCTCTGCGCCGTATTATTCGGCGGCCATGGCTGTCCTCGGTGTGGGTGACGCCAAGCGCGTTCCCGCAGAGATCGGCGCCCTGAAGGATCTGAAGTGGGGGGCTGTGGGCTCCACCACGGCGCTGCCCAAGCTGATCCAGACGATCCAGCCCACAAGTCAGGTCCTGCTCTACGGCGACAATGCCGACGTGACGGCAGCGATGCAGGCGGGGCAGATCGACGCCGCGTTGTTTGATCTGCCTACGGCGCTCTTTTTGTCCGCGGTTGTCATTGAAGGGGCCACTATCATCGGTCAGTTCCCGGCGGACCGCACGGAGCGGCCTGACCAGTTCGGGATGCTCATGGAGGAAGGCAACCCGCTGAAGGAGTGCATCGATGATGCGCTGGCAGCCCTCACGGAGAGCGGGGCCCTCGCCGACATCGAGGCGCAGTGGCTCCAGGATACGACCGGCGTTCCCCTGATCGCTGAATGAGCCAGGCCAGAACGCGGCGGCAGGTCTATGAAGACGGGCTGAGGCGACGCTCCCTCCTTATTGCGGGGGCGTCGACCGTGCTGGTGTTCGGCGCGATCATCCTCCTGGTTCCGATGGCGCCGGGGTGGGACAAGGTCGCGCGATCGTTCTTCAATGGCGATGTGTTCCAGCGCACGTTTCCGGGCCTCGTGGAGGCCTTCCTCCAGAACGTGATGATCTTCGCGTGGTCTGCGCCGCTTATTGCCATTCTGGGGCTCGGCGTCGCGCTGATGCGCGATGTGCGGTCGCCGGTCCTCTTTCCGCTGCGCATTTTCGGGGCCGCGTACACGGACGTCTTTCGCGGCCTGCCGGTGATCCTCACGGTTTACCTGATCGGCTTTGGTATCCCGGGGCTTGGACTGCCGCGCCCGTGGAACTCCCCTTACATCTGGGGGACGGTGGCCCTCGTGCTGACCTATAGCGCCTATGTGGCAGAGATCTTTCGCGGCGGGATAGAGAGCGTCCACAGCTCCCAACGCGCGGCGGCGCAGTCGCTGGGGCTGAGTGATCGGGACACGATGCGCTATGTCGTGCTGCCGCAAGCCATTCGCCGCGTGATCCCCGCGCAGATGAACATGCTGATTGCCCTGCAAAAGGACGTGGCGCTGCTGAGCTTCATCGGACCGGTGGAGATTTTCCGGCAGGCGGGGGTGTTCAAATCGCTGCTGGCGAACTTCACGCCCTATGTCGGGGCGGCGTTGATCTTTCTCATCGTGACGATTCCGGCCACGCGTTACGCTGACTATCTCATGAGCCGTCAGGCCCGGGAGCGATCGTGAAGCTGTCCCTGCGCGATGTGGTAAAAGAGTTCGGCCCCAATCGCGTGTGCGACGGAATATCGCTCGACGTGGCGCAAGGTGAGATGGTCTGTCTGATCGGGGCGTCTGGCGCGGGAAAGTCCACGCTTCTGCGCTGTATAAACTTGCTCGAACCCATTGAAGACGGGGCGATTTATCTCGATGGGCAGGATATCTCAGAGCCGGGGATGGACCCCGCGCCGGTGCGGCGTCGGATCGGGATGGTCTTTCAGAGCTACAACCTGTTTCCCCATATGACCGCGGCAGAGAATGTGATGCTGGCCCCGCGCCGAGTACGCAACATGAGCTCTGACGTGTTAGCCGCTGAAACTAGATTGCTTTTTGAGAGATTCGGACTGGCCGACCGGATGGGCCACTACCCCGACCAGCTGAGCGGCGGGCAGCAGCAGCGGGTGGCCATTGTCCGCGCCTTGGCGATGAAGCCGGAGGTGATGCTCTTTGACGAGATCACAAGCGCGCTGGACCCGCAACTCGTGGGTGAGGTGCTCGATGTCCTGCGTGTCCTAAAGGGCGACGGGATGACCATGATCCTCGCCACCCATGAGATGAACTTCGCCCGGGAAGCGGCTGACAAGGTGTGCTTTCTCAAGGATGGACGCGTTGTTGAAGAGGGGCCGCCCGCGCAGGTTCTGGCCGCTCCGAAAGAGGCTTCGACCCAGGCGTTCCTCGCGCGCACGCTGAAGTAAGCTACGGCCCTGCGCGAAAGAAGTTGCCAAGCGCGTCGAGTGCGGCCCGAACGGACGGCTCATGGCGGCCTTCGTGGTGGCTGACGAGCCAACGCTGGTGGGTCAGTTCCTCGATTATGTCGCCGTGACGCACGAGAGAGCGCCGTGCATCGCCCACGAAGACGGGGAGAACGAGACGGCCGATCCCGGCTTCGGCCATGGCCAGCGCCAGTTTCGGATCGTTTGCCGTTGTGACGATGTCACCGCCGTGATTGTCGGCCACCCATTTGGCGGAGGCGGTCGCAGCGGCGTCAAAGGACGCGCCGATCCAGCCCTCAACGCCTGCGCGTCCATAGGCAGCAAAGCGGACATTTCCGAAGGCGCGCCCAGCCAGCCACGGTTGCTCCGGTCGTTTATTGCGGATGCCGATGTCGATCTCGCGCCGGGCGATGTCCATTTCAACGTTTGCGTGGAGGAATTCTGGCACCCAGGCGGCGTTTGGCTGCCAGAATTGCGCGATGTTGACCGCGAGGTGATGCGCGGTCCACGTGCCTGCGGAAATCCGCACACGGACCGGGCCGGACTGCGCGGCGTGCCAGGCTGTGATGTCGGCGGCGGCTGCCTCCATGCGCTCCGTCCGTTCGAGAAGCGCGCGGCCCTCGGCGGATGGCGTGTACCCCTGCGCGCCATGGAGGAAGAGCCGCCGTCCCAGCCGGGCTTCTAGTCCTGTCATGCGACGGGACAGGGTGGCTGTACTCACGCCCATTTCGTGCGCGGCCGCAGCAAGGGCGCCGTGGCGCGCCACGGCGGAGAAGAGGGCGAGGTCATCCCAGGACGTTTTCATATTTGCAAGTGTGATTGCCGATGTGGCGAGATGCAAGTGCCGGGTCGGGCGGTATCTTGGCAGCATTCCCAAACAAGGAGAGTGCCATGTTTACCTGGTTCATTGCGTGGTATGACCATCCTCTGGAAGAGCCGAGCGAGGCGCAAAAGGAGAAGCGCCTCTTTGCAGAATTGGTGGTCGCTGAGCGGAGACGCCGTCGGGCGCGTCTTTGGGCGTCGCTGCGAAAACGGCTTCGATTAGCGTAGGGGGCGCGCCGGATTGCCGGCGACGGTCTGGCCAGCTGCGACATCGCGGGTGACGACGGCACCTGCACCGATGATCGCGTCGTCACCGATTGTAACGCCCGGGAGGATCAAAGCGCCGCCGCCGATCCAGACGTCTTTTCCGATGGAGATGGGCTTGCCCAGTTCAAGAAAGGCGGCGCGACTATCCGCATCGCGGGGGTGGTCGGCCGCCAGGATCTGGGTCATCGGGCCGATCTGCGTGCGGTCCCCGATGCGTACCGGGCAGATATCGAGGATGGTGCAGCCGTAGTTGAAAAACACGTCGTCGCCGAGAAAGATATTCGTGCCGTAATCGACGTAGAAGGGCGCGCGGATTGCGCAGTCGCGTCCGCGTCCGCCGAGGAGGGCGTCGAGGATGGGCGCGCGTTTGGCGCCTTCGGCCACCGTGGTCACGTTATAGGCCGCCATGAGCTCCTGCGCGCGCGCACGGGCGGCGACCAGTTCCGGATCGCCGGGGCGGTAGAGCTCTCCCGCGATCATCTTTTCCATCTCTGTCATGCAGGAGATGATACCGGCGGGCCGGGGAAAGCGCGAGGCTAGCTTTGTTCTGACAGCGCGCGTTGCCCCCACATGGCGGCTTCTTCCGGGTCGTCGAGCGCGCTTTCCGGCAGTGTCCAGTAGCCCATGGAGGCGATTTTGCCGTCTTTGCGGGTCATCTCAAAGATCTCTGACCCGGCCGCGGCGAGATCATCGGCCAGCGCGCCGGTTGCTTTCACGTAGATGCGACCTTCCGCGCTCATGATCGCGAAGATCGTCCCCTCCGAGTAGAGGCTGAGGCCGCCCATCATTTTGCGGTGGCTGAGGTCGGGCAGCGCCGAGAAGAGATCGCGGATGAAGGCGACGTCCTCATCGGTGACTGACATTACATGAAGCCTAGCTCGAGCCGGGCTTCCTCGCTCATCATGTCCATGCCCCAGGGCGGGTCCCACGTGATCTCCACATCGACCTGCTTCACGCCCGGAAGGGGTTCGATGGCATCTGCCACCCAGCCCGGCATGTCTTCGGCGACGGGGCATCCCGGTGCCGTGAGCGTCATGATGACGAGCACAGCGTTATCGTCGGCCACGCTGATCGTATACACCAGCCCGAGATCGAAGATGTTCACCGGGATCTCCGGGTCGTAGACCGTCCGGATCGCTTCCACGATCTGGTCATAGAGCGGGTGATCCGTCGTTGATGGCCGGATCACCATGTCGCCTTCGGCGGGGAATGTCTGGTCCATGTGCATCTCCTTGGCGCAGGATATAGGCAGGCGGTGCCTTTGGGTAAATAGTTTCCGTCAGGTCGTCGCGGTGGAGGTGCTGCGTGGCCCGCGCGGATACGTCCGCAGCATCTGGAGGGACCTCTGAAGCTCCGGCCGTGTCATGTCGCGCGCGATGACGACGATGCGTGAATGGCGGTCTTTGCCCGACCACGTGCGCAGGGGCAGGGGGCGTTCAAAGATGTTTTGCACCCCGTGAAAGACGAAGGGCAGCTCTATCCCTTCCAGAAAAACGATGCCTTTGACGCGCAAGAGGTCGCGGCCCTTGAGGGCGGTGAGGGTCGTGAGCCAGTACTCAAACCCCGCGTCGGTGAGCTCTTCCTCTACGATGATGGAGGCGCTTCCGATCCTGCTATCGTGGGGGCTTAGCCCCGGGAAGGGCGTCACAGGTTCCGTGGTCGCGCCGAGACCGGAGAGGTTTGTCAGAGCCTGGGGCCCCGGAGGCTCCGCCCGCGCGGTCGTCCAGGCGATGGCGTCAGGCAGCGGCGCATCCTCCCGCGTGCCCGCCAGTTGCCACAGGGCCGCTGGGTCGAGGTCACCCTTGATTGCGCGCGTGACCTTCGCCGTTGGGTTCAGGGACTTGAGCCGGCTTTCCATGGCCTCTGCCTTGTCCGGCGTCACAAGATCGGTTTTGGAGAGGATCAGGAGGTCCGCCATGGAGACCTGGGATACCGCCTCAAATTGCGCGTCGAGCGTTGCCGCGCCGTGGGCCGCGTCGATGACAGTCACGATCCCGTCGAGGCGCACATTGCGGGACAGGATCGGGTCGCCCGCGATGGTCTGAAAGATCGGGCCGGGGTCCGCAAGGCCGGTTGTTTCAATGACAATTCTCTCAAACGCGTAGCGCCCGGCCTCCCGCTTCTCCAGAAGCGCGATGATCGCTTTTGGAAGCTCTCCCCGCACGGAGCAGCATAGGCAGCCGGAGTTCATCAGCACGACGTCCTCTTCCACCGTATGGATGAGGTCCTGATCAATGCCGGCCTCGCCGAACTCGTTCATGATGACAGCCACGCGACCTGTGGAGGCGTCAGACAGCACACGATCCAGAAGCGTGGTTTTTCCGGCACCGAGAAAGCCCGTGAGAATGGTCAGGGGGATGCGCGTTTCAGGCATGGGCAGTTGCGGGCCTTTGTTGGGTTGTTATACTATAACGTAACGCGAAATGAGGTGAACCGACCATGGCAAGCAACCGTGGCGCGACGAGTTTGAAATGCCGACGCTCTGCGCGCAATCCCATGCGTGACTATGACAGCCTTCCGCCGGACCTGCGCCGCTGGGTGGCCTGTGCCATGTTGCCGTGGCGCGCAGCCACGGTGCGGGCGGCCTACGACAGGGCTCTGGAGAAGACCGGTGATCCCGCGCGGGCCATCGAAGCTTTGGATGAGCTTCAGCAGAGGCTCGTCGCCAAGGACGCGGCCAGTGTTTGGGGCGCGACTCACCCGGCGGGGCGCGCCGCCTGAGGTACCCTCTCAGCCTGCTTTAGCGCGCGTCTTCTTGAGCGGCGCGGGGCGGACCCGCGTTTCGATTTCGTCAAAGAGAAGGCCCGCGATGTTCTTGCCGGTGCTCTTCTCGATCCCTTCGAGACCGGGTGAGGAATTCACTTCAAGAAGCTTCGGCCCCTCGGCCCCGCGCAAGAGATCCACGCCCGCGATGCCCAGCTTGAAGGCCTTCGCGGCCTTTGTGGCGGCCTCGCGCTCCTCCCTTGAGAGCTTCGTGACCGACGCCGTCCCGCCCCGGTGAAGGTTTGACCGGAAATCGTCGCCCGCGCTCGTGCGTTTCATCGCCGCGACGACCTTGCCCGCGATCACGAGGCAGCGGATGTCTTCGCCTGCGGCCTCTTTGACGAAGTCCTGCACGAGAAAGTTGGCCTTGAGGCCCCGGAACGCGTCGATGACGGATTGCGCGGCCTTCTTGGTTTCCGCGAGCACGACACCTTTGCCTTGCGTGGACTCAAGAAGCTTCACGATGAGGGGGGCGGTGCCAACGAGGCTCATGAGGTTCTCGGTGTCCTGCGGGGAGTTGGCGAAAGCCGTGACCGGCATCCCGATCCCATGCCGTGCCAGAACCTGATGGGCGTGGAGCTTGTCGCGGCTCGCTGTGATCCCTTCTGAGCCGTTCACGCAATAGGTGCCAAGCGTTTCGAACTGGCGGATGATGGCCGTGCCGTAGGGCGTGATCGACGCCCCGATCCGCGGGATGACCGCGTCAAAGCGAGGAAGGCGCTTTCCGTCGTAATAGACCTCCGGCGCCTTGGCGTTGATGGCCATGTAGCACCGTGTGGTGTCGATCACTTCGACGGTGTGGCCGCGTTTTTCGCCTTCGAGGACGAGGCGTTTTGTCGAGTAATTGTTGGGTTCCCGGCTCAGCACGCAGATGCGCAGTGCGCGGCTTTTGATGGCTTTCTTAAGCTGAGTTGCGGTGTAGGCGTCGTAGTTGAGTTCTGGCTGCAAGAACGCCTCGGTCGGGTTCACGAGCGTGTCTTCGGTGAAGGCCTGGCGGCCCAAGAGCATGCGATAGGCCATCCCCGCGCGATCGGTGAGCGTGACGTCGATGGGCCAGCTTCGGTCCCCAAACTTCACGTTAGTCTCAATGACGTAGCGCAGCTCTGTCTCGCCATTGGACGAGGTGACTTCGCGCCGGTCCACGACGGTAGCGGAGCAGGGGATGGTGAGGTCACGGTTGCCTGGAATCGGGTGTATCGCAAAGCGGACCTTGGGTTTTGTCGCGGGCCCGAACTGCTCGATGTCGAAGGCGTGGAGGGCTGACGTTTTCGCGCCCGTGTCGATCTTGGCCTTGATGGCGGGAAGACCCAGGTCGGGGAGCGATAGCCACTCCTCCCAGCCAAGGCTGATTGTGTCGTCGCTCATGGTCTCTCCCCGTTTCTTGGCAATGCCGCCGTGATGGCATAGCTCCGCCTCTTAACGAGCGGTGCGGGGGATGGTTCCAATGACAGGGCGCTTTGGCTTTGAGCTTAAGGCCACGGATGGGCGGGCGCGGACGGGCGTGATCACCACGCCGCGAGGAGAGGTGCGGACGCCTGCTTTCATGCCCGTCGGCACGGCGGCGACGGTCAAGGCGATGATGCCGGAGTCCGTTGCGGCCACAGGAGCCGATATCCTGCTGGGCAACACCTATCACCTGATGCTGCGTCCCACGGCGGAGCGGATTGACCGGCTGGGCGGGCTCCACCGCTTCATGAACTGGTCGCGCCCAATCCTCACCGATAGCGGCGGTTTCCAGGTCATGAGCCTCGCAGGACTCAGGAAGCTCAGTGAGACAGGCGTGGAATTCAAAAGTCATATCGACGGCTCCAAGCACTTTCTGAGCCCGGAGCGTTCCATGGAGATACAGCGCCTTCTGGGGTCCGACATCGTGATGTGCTTTGACGAATGCCCGGCTCTGCCTGCGGGTCGCGGGCGGATTGAAGAAAGCATGGAGCTGTCCATGCGCTGGGCGGCGCGGTCGCGCGAGGCGTTTGGGGACCGGCCCGGCCACGCGCTTTTCGGGATCCAGCAAGGCGGGCTCGAACAGGACTTGCGCGCGCGCTCGGCGGAGGCCTTGCAGGCGATCGGATTTGAAGGCTACGCCGTGGGCGGGCTCGCGGTCGGCGAGGGGCAGGAGGCGATGTTTGCCTGTCTCGATTATGCGCCCGAGCAACTGCCGGTGGACAAACCCCGCTATCTCATGGGCGTGGGCAAACCCGATGACATTGTGGGCGCCGTCAAACGCGGGATCGACATGATGGATTGCGTGCTGCCGTCACGCTCCGGCCGGACGGGACAGGCCTTCACGCGGCGCGGAGTGGTCAACATCAAGAATGCCCGCCACGCCGACGACCCGCGCCCGCTGGACGAGGAGTGCACATGCCCGGCCTGCCGCAATTACAGCCGCGCCTATCTGCACCACGTATACCGCTCGAACGAGATGATCGCAGGCATGCTTCTGACCTGGCACAACCTTCATTACTTCCAGCAGATCATGGGCGAGATGCGCGAGGCCATCGCTGCCGGAACGTTCGATGAGTGGGAAGCCGCGTTCCACGCCCTCCGCGCTGAGGGGGACATAGAGCCCTTGTGATCGGGCTGGTCGGACGCTCTTTGCTGCGCAAATTCGCACCCGCCCGCCCGAGTCCTCATTCATCTTTCCCTAAATACCTCCGCCGGAGGCATCCGGTCTCACAGCAGGAGGAGGGCCCAGCCGGCAAGGCCGAGTTGGATCAACTGGATCACGACAGATGCGCCGTGGAGCCGTCCGAAGGCACGTTTGTCTTCCCGGTCCGCGGCTGCATTAATTTGGGGCATGAGCATCTGGCGCGCGTAGATGGTGCTCGCCGCGATGACCCCCAGTATGAGCGCGGCGGTGGCGCTGTGGAGCCCTGCGAGGATGGCACAGACGACGCTCAGGGCGATGATGACGAGGTAGTAGTAGGGAAAGGTGCCGCGCAGGATCGGGCGCACGTCGTTTGACGGCAGCAGTTTGAAAAGGACCGGCGCGAAGCCGAAACTGAAAAATGTCATGCCGCCAAGGAGGATGGCGGTGGCGACAAGGGCTGCGTCTTGCATGGCGGTCTCCTTCTGCCCGGCGCGATCTAGGCCGGGCGCCGTCGCAATCTAGCGGCGGAAGAGGAAAGCCGTGTCAGGATAGTCGAATTCGTCAAAGCCGCGTGGTCCGCGCTGGCCGAGCCCGATTGTCAAGAAGATGCTGGCCCCGCTTCGGCCTTCGTCGCGCAGCTCATCGAGGGCTTTCTCCCGGGCCTTCCGGCGCTCAAGCTCCGACACGTTCGTGGCCCGCAAAGACCGGGTGCGTGTCTCGCCGCCATAGGTGCAGGAGAGCGAGACCTGCGGTGCCGTGTTGCCGAAGATTGGAAGCTCCAGCACGGCGGGTGTCACGAAGCGGGCCGAATAGCCCGGACCGTTCAACTGGCAGGGCACTGAGGCGAGTTCTGCGATCTCGTCGTTTGCCGACAGTCTTGCGCGGACGGTGACGGGCTCAAGGCCCGTTGCCTGTGCCGCGCGTGACGCATTCTGAAACGACATGGACACCGGCGGCTGGGTAATCGGGGCTGTCGCCACGCATCCCGCGAGGAGTGCGCATGCAAGGAGGGGAAGGGATCGCATGGGGACATCCTTTCTAGGCTTGTGTGTCAGGTAGGGGCGGGGCGTGCCCGTGCCAATGCTGTGCGTGCAGTTTCAGATCGCGTAGCTCCCGCGTATTTGGCCACGTTTACGATCCGTTATTCAATATCACAGCAAATAGGGGGAATGCTCTTGCGGGAGCGGCGCGCAGCAGGCAAGCTGCGCGCAAGCAGTAGCCGCGCTTGAAAGCGGGGCAGGGGCGCATTAGCTCCCACTAACCAAAGCCGGAAGAGGCGTCGGTTGCCCACCTTGGGGACCAGGATCTCTTGCCAAGGATAAGGAACCCGACATGCACGAACCCATGAGAGAGCCTCTGGCCGCCTCCTACCCTGTTCTGCCCCTCCGCGACATCGTCGTCTTTCCGCACATGATCGTGCCCCTCTTCGTGGGTCGCGAGAAATCGGTGCGCGCGCTCGAGGCGGTGATGCGCGACGACAAGCAGATCCTTCTTTCGAGCCAGGTCGATCCCGGCGAAGATGAGCCGGAGGCCACAGGCATCTACAAGGCTGGTGTTCTGGCCAATGTCCTCCAGCTTTTGAAGCTCCCCGACGGCACCGTGAAAGTGCTAGTCGAAGGGCGCGCGCGGGTCCGCATCACAGATTACATCCCGAACGATGCCTATTTCGAGGCAGGCGCAGAGTACCTGACCGAGATGCCGGGCGACGAAGAGGCCACCGGCGCTTTGGTGCGCTCTGTCGCCAAGGAATTCGAGCGCTACGCCAAGGTCAAAAAGAACATCCCCGAAGAAGCGCTCACGGCGGTTTCCGATACACGTGAGCCTGCCAAGCTTGCCGACCTTGTCTCCGGCCATCTGGGCATTGAGGTGCATCAGAAGCAGGAGCTTCTTGAGACGCTCAGCGTAAGCGAGCGGCTGGAGAAGGTCTTTGGCCTCATGCAGGGCGAGATGTCCGTCATGCAGGTCGAAAAGAAGATCAAGACGCGCGTGAAGTCCCAGATGGAGCGGACCCAGCGCGAGTATTACCTGAATGAGCAAATGAAGGCCATTCAGAAGGAGCTGGGCGACGGTGAGGACGGCGCGGGCGAAGTGGCGGAGCTCGAAGAGCGGATCGCTGCGACGAAGCTGTCCAAGGAAGCCGCCGAAAAGGCCGAGGCGGAGCTCAAGAAGCTCAAGAACATGTCGCCGATGTCGGCCGAGGCCACCGTTGTGCGCAACTACCTCGACTGGATGCTGTCGATCCCGTGGGGCACCAAGTC
>JBCCPQ010000033.1:0-14681 GCA_039024825.1 Pseudomonadota bacterium | reverse complement strand
GGCCGGCAGGACTGTCTCCGCTCTGATATTCTGCATCTTTCGCTCCCGGTCTTCAGCCTAGAGCACCAACGGGACTTGTAAAACCCGCGCGGATCGCCACCATGGCGTGAAAGGGCCGCAACCCTGACAACAAGATAGTTTAACGTTAAACTACTTTGCGGCCAGCAAGGAGGGACATCAATGGCCGATCCCGAGCAGCCGGAAGCGGAAAGCCCGGCCCTCGCCTATCACCGGCTTCCAAAGCCCGGAAAGCTCGAGGTGCGCGCGACGAAGCCACTGGCCAACGGTCGCGACCTCGCGAGGGCGTACTCACCGGGCGTAGCAGAGGCTTCAAGCGCCATCCACACGGACCCTGCCCGCGCCCGGGACTACACCGCTCGCGGCAATCTCGTGGCAGTGGTCTCGAACGGCTCAGCGGTGCTGGGTTTGGGCAATATCGGCGCGCTTGCATCCAAGCCAGTGATGGAAGGCAAAGCCGTCCTCTTCAAGAAATTTGCGGATATCGACTGCTTTGACATCGAAATCGACGAATCCGACCCCGAGAAGCTCGCTGATATCGTGTGCGCGCTTGAGCCGACCTTTGGTGCAATCAACCTCGAAGACATCAAAGCCCCGGACTGCTTCATCGTTGAAAAGCTCTGCCGGGAGCGCATGAACATCCCGGTATTCCACGACGATCAACATGGCACCGCCATCGTCGTTGGTGCGGCAGCAACGAACGCGCTCCGTGTCGCTGGGAAAGCGTTTGAAGACATCAAGATCGTCTCGACCGGCGGTGGCGCCGCAGGGATCGCCTGCCTCAACATGCTTTTGAAACTCGGCGTGCGGAGGGAGAATGTCTGGCTCTGCGACATAGACGGACTGGTCTACGAAGGGCGTGGCAACTCCACGCCCCAGAAAGATGCCTATGCCCAAGGATCGACGCCAGCGGATCTCGGCGACGTCATAGAGGGTGCTGACCTCTTCCTTGGCCTCTCTGGTCCGGGCGTGCTGACGCCGGAGCACGTGAAAAAGATGGCCGCCCGGCCGATCATCTTCGCGCTAGCCAACCCCACCCCGGAGATTCTCCCGGACGACGCCCGCAAAGTCGTTCCCGACGCGATCATCGCAACCGGGCGCAGCGACTTTCCCAATCAGGTCAACAACGTCCTGTGTTTCCCGTTCATCTTCCGCGGCGCTCTCGACGTGGGCGCAACGGAAATCAACGATGCGATGGAAATCGCGTGTATCGAGGGCATCGCCGCGCTCGCCCGCGCGACGACAAGCGCCGAAGCTGCGGCTGCCTACAAGGGTGAGCAACTCAGCTTCGGGGCAGATTACCTAATCCCGAAACCGTTCGACCCGCGCCTCATGGGCGTTGTTGCGTCTGCCGTTGCGGGGGCTGCACTTGAGACCGGCGTTGCCACGCGCGACATTGATATCCCCCGCTACAAAGAGGAACTCGACCGCTCCGTCTTCCGCTCCGCTCTCATCATGCGCCCGGTCTTTGAGGCTGCAGCGACTGCTGCCCGGCGCATCGTTTTTGCCGAGGGCGAGGATGAGCGCGTTCTCCGCTGCGCGCAGGCGACGCTGGAAGACTTGTCGGAGTTTCCGATCCTTATCGGTAGGCCCGATGTCATCGCCGCGCGCTGCGAACGGGCCGGACTGAAGATCCGTCCGGGCGATTTCGACATCGTCAATCCAAACGACGACCCACGCTACCGGGACTATTGGGGCACGTATCACAGTCTCATGGCCCGCCGCGGCGTGACGCCAGACATCGCCCGCGCGATCATGCGCACGAACTCGACCGCCATCGGATCGATCATGGTGGCGCGGGAGGAGGCCGACAGTCTCATCTGCGGCACCTTCGGTCAGTACCACTGGCACCTGCGCTACATCAGCGAGGTGCTGAGCGGCGGCGACGCCGGCCTTCATGCCATCGGCGCGCTTTCCATGATGATCCTCGAGGATGGCCCGCTCTTCCTCGCCGACACCCATGTCCATGACCAGCCCACGTCGCAGCAGATCGCAGAAACGGCCATCGCCGCGGCCCGCCACGTGCGCCGCTTTGGCGTGGAGCCGCGCATCGCGCTTCTGTCGCGGTCGCAATTCGGCGATCAGGATTGCGGCACGGGCCGAACCATGCGGGGCGCGATGGAGATCCTGGATGCGGAGCCCAGGGACTTCGTCTACGAGGGCGAAATGCACGCCGCCTTCGCGTTAAGCGCAGACAACAGGGACCGCATCTTCCCTGACTCCCGCCTGACCGAGAATGCCAATGTCCTTCTCTTCGGGATGGCCGACGCAGCGTCCGGTGTCCGAAACATCCTGAAGTACAAGGCTGGCGGGTTGGAGGTTGGGCCAATCCTCATGGGACTCGGAAATCGCGCGCACATCGCAACGCCCACGATTACAGCGAGAGGTCTACTGAACATGACCGCTCTCGCCGGTACGCCAGTGGCTCAGTATGGGTAAAGCACGCCTGCACGGGCGTCCCCGTCCGATCCCGCCAAAATCTCTTCGCAAGAGATTTGCGAAATTCCTGCGCCAGGAATTTCTTCCGAAAGATCGGCTGCCCCGGAGCGGGCATCTTGCCCGGACAGCCCCCCTCGCCTAGACCCGCAAGAACGACGGGAGAAAGACACTATGGGTTACAAGGATGTCTACGGCGGCTGGACGGCAGATCCGGAAGCCTTCTGGATGGATGCGGCAAAAGCCATTGACTGGGTCAAAGCACCCTCAAAGGCGCTCGATGACAGCCGCGCTCCCTTGTATGAGTGGTTCACAGACGCCGAAGTCAACACCTGTTGGAACGCCGTTGACCGCCACGTAGAGAGGACGGACGCGGGGGCCATGCGGCCCTCATCTACGACAGCCCGATCACGGGCAAATCTGAAAAGATTACATATGCCGAGCTTAAGGACCGCACGGCGCGCCTCGCTGGGGTGCTCCTTGCCCGTGGGATCACAACCGGCGACCGCGTGATCATCTATATGCCCATGGTACCGGAAGCCGTGGTCGCGATGCTTGCCTGCGCACGCATCGGCGCGATCCATTCCGTCGTGTTCGGCGGATTTGCAGCAAGCGAACTTGCCGTCCGGATCGACGACGCCACGCCGAAAGCCATCATCGCGGCCTCCTGCGGCTGCGAACCGGGCCGCATCGTGGCCTACAAACCGCTTCTTGACGGCGCCATAGAGCTCGCCACCCACAAGCCCGATTTCCAGCTGATCCTCCAGCGGGAAGAAGGCCCCTGCGATCTCGGTGCAAACGATATCGACTGGCATGCTGCGCAAGAGGGCGTGGAGCCTGCCGATTGTGTGCCCGTACCCGGCAACCATCCCGCCTACATCCTCTATACCTCTGGCACGACGGGTCAGCCCAAGGGTGTCGTACGGCCGACTGCCGGGCACCTCGTGGCGCTGCACTGGACGATGAAAAACGTCTACGACATGAACCCGCCCACCGCCGATGGGACGGAAGTCTTCTGGGCGGCATCCGATGTGGGCTGGGTCGTGGGCCATTCCTACATCTGCTACGCACCGCTCATCCACGGGAACACGTCGGTCGTGTTCGAGGGCAAACCCGTGGGGACGCCCGATGCAGGCACCTTCTGGCGCGTCATCGCGGACCATAAGGTCAAGGCGCTCTTCACCGCGCCAACGGCCTTCCGGGCCATCAAGCGAGACGATCCGAAGGGGGCACTGGTTGGCGACTACGACCTAAGCTCACTCGAAGCGCTTTACCTCGCTGGCGAGCGGGCCGACCCCGATACGATCCTCTGGGCCCAGGAAAAGCTCGGCGTGCCGGTGATCGACCATTGGTGGCAAACAGAGACAGGCTACGCCATCGCCGCCTGCCCCATGGGAATTGAAAAGCTCCCGGTGAAGCTCGGCTCACCATCCGTCCCGATGCCCGGCTATGACGTGCGCATCCTTTCCGATGACGGCCATCCCGTTGACGCGGGGCAGCTCGGTGCCATCGCTGTCAAGCTGCCGTTACCTCCGGGCACGTTGCCCACGCTCTGGCAGGCCGAAGAGAGGTTCATCAAGAGCTACCTGGATGCCTTCCCCGGCTACTATGAGACAGGCGACGCCGGAATGATCGATGAGGACGGATACCTCTACATCATGGCGCGCACCGACGACGTCATCAACGTCGCGGGCCACAGGCTGTCCACCGGGGCCATGGAAGAAGTGCTCGCGGGCCACAAAGATGTCGCCGAATGCGCCGTGATCGGCGTCACGGATGAGCTTAAAGGACAGCTTCCTCTGGGTTTTCTGTGCCTGAATTCAGGCTGTGACCGACCAAGCGCCGACATCGTGGCGGAGGTTGTCCAGAAAGTCCGGTCAGAAATCGGGCCCGTGGCGGCCTTCAAGCTGGCCACGGTCGTGCCACGGCTGCCCAAGACCCGCTCCGGCAAGATCCTGCGCGGCACAATGGTCAAGATCGCCGATGGCGCGCCCTACAAGATGCCTGCCACCATCGACGACCCGGCGATCCTCGACGAGATCAAAGAGGCGCTGCAAGGTTTGGGCTACGCGAACGCCTGATCCCCACGCCGGAGATGTCGACCGTCTCCGGCGCGACATGGTTTCCCTTGCAGCAAAGCGGCCACGCGTTAACCTTACGTCACACCCGAAGCGTGCGCTGGGGCCCCTTTGGCCCGGCTGCAGACGGCGCGCGCCGGACCTTTCGTCTGCGCAATAGCCGAGACTTTTCAATGACCAAAGCCCTTCATCGCGCCGCGCGGGCCTATGCCGCTGAAGTGACAGCAGGCACCATGGACCGCCGCGAATTTCTGACCCGTGCCACCGCCCTCGGCGTGACGACCGCCGCGGCCTATGCGCTGATCAGTGCGACCCCTGCGCGCGCAGGCGGCCATGTCCGAGAGGGGGGTGAGCTGCGCATTGAATCCACCGTGCGCGCGCTCAAAGACCCGCGCACCTACGACTGGCCCCAGATGTCGAACTACACCCGCGGCTGGCTCGAGTACCTCGTGCAGTACGAACGCGACGGCTCCTTCACCCCGATGCTCTTGGAAAGCTGGGAGGTGAACGACGACGCGACGGAGTACACCCTGAACGTGCGTCAGGGCGTGACCTGGAACAACGGCGACCCGTTCACTGCACAGGATGTGGCCTTCAACATCGCCCGCTGGTGCGAGCGCGACGTGGAAGGGAATTCCATGGCCGCGCGGATGGCGTCCCTCATCGATCCGGACACGAACGTGGCCCGCGAGGGCGCCATTGAGGTGATGGATGACAGCACGGTCATCCTGCGCCCGGGCAATGCGGACATCACCCTCATCGCCGGCTTCTCTGATTACCCCGCGGCCATCGTGCATTCCTCATTCGATGGCAATGACCCGCTCAACAACCCGATCGGCACCGGACCCTACCTCCCGGGCGAGTACACGGTTGGCATCTCGGCGGAACTCATTCGCAATGATGACCACGCATGGTGGGGCGAGGGTGCTGCGCTTGAGCGGATCACCTATGTCGACTTCGGCGATGATCAGGCGGGTATCTTTGCAGCCGTGGAAGCCGAAGAGGTCGACATGATCTACGAGAGCCTCGGTGATTTCATCGTGCTCTTTGACTCACTCGACTGGGCAAAATCCGAGGCCGTGACGGCCAACACCGTGTGCATCCGCTGCAACCAGCAGGCAGAGGTCGCGGGCGTGCAGCCCTACGCCGACGCGCGGGTGCGGCGCGCGATAGCCTTGGCAATCGACAACGCGACATGTCTGACGCTGGGCTTTGCTGACAACGGCTCCGTGGCGGAGAACCACCATGTGTCCCCGATCCACCCCGAATATGCAGAGCTCCCCCCACCCGAGACCGACCCGGCGCAGGCCCTCGCGCTGATGGAAGAGGCTGGCATGGCTGATTTCGAGCACGAGCTGATCTCGATTGATGACGATTGGCGTCGCGCGACCTGCGATGCGGCCGCAGCGATGCTGCGGGACGCCGGTATCCAGACACGGCGCACGGTCTTGCCGGGCTCCACCTTCTGGAACGATTGGTCGCAATATCCGTTCTCGGCCACCGACTGGGCACAGCGCCCACTGGGTGTTCAGGTGCTGGCGCTGGCCTATCGCTCCGGCGAGGCCTGGAACGAGACGGCATTCTCCAATGAGCAATTCGACAGGCTCCTTGCCGAAGCCACCGCCATCGCGGATGCCGACCAAAGGCGCGAGGTCATGGCGCAGATCCAGACGATCATGCAGGAAGAAGGCGTGGTGGTGCAGCCATACTGGCGCTCAATCTTCCGGCATACCCGGCCTGACGTTGTGGGGGCCGAGGCGCACCCGACGTTTGAGATCCACGTCACCCAGCTGGGCTTCGCGGCCTGAGACTGTCCTAAGGGATGGCGGGCGGGGCGTCTTTGCCGAAGGCAAACAGCGTCCGACCCGCCATCCCTCAGACAAATTGCTCGCGGATCAAGCGTTCCTCGAGGCCGTGGCCCGGGTCAAACAGGATGCGATGCTCCACGGCGGGCCAGCTTTCGATCTCCACGCGCACGACCTCCCGCACGCTGCGGCCGTCAGCATCGGCCATCACCGGGCGCTTGGCGCCGCCAATGACCTCGAACCGGACTTTTGCGCCCTTAGGCAGCAGGGCGCCGCGCCAGCGCCGGGGGCGGTAGGCTGCCACCGGCGTCAACGCCAGAACCTCCGATCCGATCGGAACAATGGGCCCGTGAGCGCTGTAGTTATACGCTGTGGATCCCGCGGGCGTGGCCACAAGGCACCCGTCGCAGGCAAGCTCCGTCATGCGAAGCTTGTCATCGACATAGATGCGTAGTTTTGCCGCCTGCGGGCCCTGCCGCAGGAGCGACACCTCGTTGATCGCCAGTCGCTCCGTCACCTCGCCATCCACATTCGTGGCCATCATGCGAAGCGGGTTGATCACCGCTTCCTCCGCCGCAGCAAGGCGGAAGAGCAGATCGTCTTCGCCGTACTCGTTCATGAGAAAGCCCACCGTTCCTCGGTTCATCCCGTAGACGGGCACAGTGTGACCCTCGGTGGCGTGGAGGGTCTGCAGCATGAAGCCGTCCCCGCCCAGCGCCACGACAACATCCGCGTCGGCTATCGGAACGGTCCCGTAGCGCTCCGTCAGCGTTACCAGCGCGTCCTGCGCGATCTCGACATCGCTGGCCACGAAGGCGATTTTCTCTTTGCGTATCACGCGCTGCTCTCCCTCGGGATGGAGTCCAGCCGACCCCGCCTCATGGGTTGATTGACCGCGACGCAATGAAACGCAAGGGAAACAACTGAGCCAATGTGTGCCATGGTATCCCGAAAACCCCTGTAAAAGCTGGCCATTAAGGGCAACTGACTGCTTGCAAACGGTCAGATCTTCGGTATTTCGTATCGGAAACTTGGCCCGCTCCAAAGGAGACCCACGATGAACGCCCCCCACCGCGAAGCTTCTTTCTTCACCAAGTCCCTGGCAGAGACCGACAGGGAGCTCTTTGGCGCCATTGAGCAGGAGCTCGGCCGCCAGCGCGATGAGATCGAACTGATCGCATCAGAGAACATCGTCTCGAAGGCTGTGCTTGAGGCGCAGGGCTCCGTCATGACGAACAAATACGCCGAAGGCTATCCAGGCCGCCGCTACTATGGTGGCTGCCAGTATGTCGACGTCGCCGAAAACCTCGCGATTGAGCGGGCCTGCAAGCTCTTCGGCGTGGACTTCGCCAATGTGCAGCCAAACTCCGGCAGCCAGGCCAACCAGGGCGTGTTCCAGGCGCTGCTGAAGCCCGGCGATACCATTCTGGGCATGTCCCTCGATGCCGGTGGCCACCTCACCCACGGCGCCAAGCCCAACCAGTCGGGCAAGTGGTTCAACGCCGTGCAGTACGGCGTCACGAAGGACACGAACCTCATCGACTACGATGAAGTGGCGGCGCTGGCGCAGGAGCACAAGCCGCAGATGATCATCGCCGGTGGCTCTGCCATCCCCCGCCATCTGGACTTCGCGAAGTTCCGGGAGATCGCCGACAGCGTGGGCGCGTTCCTGCTGGCGGACGTGGCCCACGTCGCGGGCCTGATCGCGGCCGGGGTCTATCCGAACCCGTTCCCCCACGTGGACGTGGCGACCACCACGACGCACAAGACGCTTCGCGGTCCCCGCGGTGGCATGATCCTGACCAATGACGAGGCGATGGCGAAGAAGTTCAACTCCGCCATCTTCCCGGGCATCCAGGGTGGCCCCCTCATGCACGTAATCGCGGCAAAGGCCGTAGCCTTCGGTGAGGCGCTTGACCCCTCGTTCAAGGTCTACCAGCAGCAGGTCATCAAGAACGCTCAGGCGCTTGCCGATCAGCTCGAGAAAGGCGGTCTCGCGACCGTGACAAACGGGACGGACACCCACGTCATGCTCGTTGATCTGCGCCCCAAGGGCGTGAAGGGCAACGCCACGGAAAAGGCACTCGGTCGGGCTCACATCACCTGCAACAAGAACGGCGTGCCGTTCGACCCGGAAAAGCCCATGGTCACCTCGGGCATCCGCCTCGGATCGCCCGCGGGCACGACGCGCGGCTTCGGTGAGGGCGAATTCCGCCAGATTGCAGACTGGATCAACGAAGTCGTGGACGGCCTTGCCGCCAACGGCGAAGAAGGCAACGCAGCAGTGGAAGCCAAGGTCAAAGCCGAAGTGGCGGAGATGTGCGCGCGCTTCCCGCTCTACACCTGACCGGACCGGAACGTCTGGACGCCCGGAGAGGAGTGACCTGCAAAGGTCAGCTCTAATCCGGGCCCAGATAAAGCCAGAGTGCCAGCAAAGCGGCCACGGCCAGCACTAGGTTCACAAGCACATTCATCGCAATGTCGACAGCGCGCCGCGTCCGTCTGGCTGCGGCGTCCAGCTCATCAAGATGCATGAGCAGCGCTGTCTCCGCCCGCTCAAACGCCTGCGGGTCAACGTCAGCACCGCCAGCTTCCAGAGCGGCTTCCACCCGAACGAGGCTCTCCGCTTGACGGCGCTCGTATTTGGGCAGGGTGCGCCGGATCGCCCGAACCTGCGAGCCCAAAGATCCGCCAACGCCATACTTCAAAGCGATTTCAGCGCGCAGCGAACCGAGCCGCGAGGACAGATCATGGGTCTCCACGCTCGCAGGCTACCCCGCCCGGACTGGCCTTACCACAGCGATACGCGCTAGGCCCCTCCCCATGCTTAACTCCCTCACCTTCGGTGATACCGGCCGCCCCCTCGTGATTGCCCACGGCCTCTTCGGCTCCGCCCGGAACTGGGGCGTCATCGCAAAGCGCATGGCTCAGACCCGCCGCGTCATCTGCGTGGACATGCGTAACCATGCGGGCAGCTTCTGGTCAGATGACATGAGCTATGAGGCCATGGCGCGTGACCTCACGGAGGTTCTGGAAGACGTCGAGGGTGCAGACCTCCTCGGCCATTCCATGGGCGGCAAGGCCGCCATGGTCGCCGCGCTGAACGGCGCTCCCATCCGCCGCCTCGTGGTCGCTGACATCGCCCCCGTATCCTACACCCATACGCAAGCGCACCTCATCGACGCCATGGAGGCGCTGGACCTCTCGACGATCACAACGCGATCTGACGCGGACGCGGCTCTCTCCTCGCAGGTGGAAGAGGCCGCAGTCCGCGCCTTCCTCCTCCAATCGCTCGACGTGCGCGCCGGACGCTGGTCCCTCAATCTCTCTGCCCTGCGCGCAAGCATGGGTGCCATCATCGGCTTTCCAGAGATCACGTCGTCCGCCGCTCTCCCGACCCTCTTTCTTTCGGGCACTCTGTCCGACTACGTCCAGCCGGAGGTCCGCCCGCGCATCAAGGCGCTTTTCCCCGCCGCAAAATTCGCCAAGATACCCGGCGCGGGCCATTGGCTTCACGCCGAAAAACCCCGCGAATTCGAAGCAGCCATAAAGGCATTTCTGGAGGCAGAATGAGAAAGAGCGGGATCCTGAACGCACGGCTTGCGAGCGTCATCGCGGGCCTTGGCCATACTGATCGCATCGTGATCGCAGATGCCGGCTTGCCGGTCCCGCGGGGGGTGGAGGTCCTCGACCTCGCCGTCGTGCTCGGTGTGCCCGGGTTCTGGCCCGTCCTCGATGCCGTCCGCGCCGAGATGGTCGTGGAGCGGGCCTGGATAGCCGACGAGGCCGCGCCGCTTCGCCAGCATTTCGACGCCCGCCTGCCCGTCGCGACTGTCCCCCACGACGAATTCAAACGCATGTCCACGACGGCACGCCTCATTGTCCGCACAGGGGAAGGCACGCCCTACGCCAACATCCTCCTCGAAGCAGGCGTCGCCTTCTGACCTTCACCTTTCATTAAGGTGAATCGATCATGAACGCTGGATGCTCGACGCCGCCCCACTCTCCGTTCTTCACCGCTGCCAGCTGGCCGTCGACGGAAAGGACAGCACCGCCCTCACGGACCAGATCGACCTTGTGCGAGATGCCTTCGCCGCCGAACGCGCCCGCGCCCCGTGGGAGACACACGCAGCCGTCGTCCTCCCCTCCTCGCTCTATCTTCTGGTCTCCATGGGGACAGAGGACGAGGGCATCGACCGCTTCAGCCGCCTCGGAGAAACGATCGCCCGACATTCCGAGACGCCGCTCAAGTTCCACTGGCCCATGCACACCTGGATCGCTCGCGAGGACCTCGAAGCGGTCGCCCGGGAATACTTTGCGATGCCCGTCTCCTGGGGCCTTTGTGCGCAGCCGGAAGACTGGCCGCTCAGCTCCATCCACCGCGATCCGGAACCGTGGACGCGGGCTCAGAAAGAGTAAAAGACCGGGCTCAGCAACCTGTCGCTGAAGGTCGCAAAGGACTGGTATCCGCGCCGCGGCGTGCCGACCTCGTAGGCAAGCTTGAACGCGATCCCGTTCCCCTCGAAATTGTTGAACGCGTCGAAGTCATAGAACGCCACTTCGGCCGAGAAGCCGGGGGCGAGGTCAACGCGTCCGCCGAGGAAACGCTCGCTCGTGCCGTCCCCTCCGGTATCGAGATCCACGATCCCGCCGATAACGGCGAATTCCGGCACGACGTAGTACGCGCCAAAGAAGCGGGCGAGGCGGTCATCGTCATCTGCGGTCAGGTCAAAGGCAATCTCGAAGGTGTCCGCGTCGTAGGTGGCAAATGCCGTGTAGAACGTGCCGTCGGCGACCTCCGCCACTTGCGCGCCGAGGCTGAGACCGGTGTCCGTCTCGTAGCCGCCGAATAGAGCCGCGCCCACATCGCTGAAGGTATCCGCCGTGTCGTCGAGGGTCAGAATGCCGAGCCCTGCATAGTAATCGCCCCAGTCGTATTGACCGTAGAGCGCGACGGAGGTGAGGGTCGTCTCAAAAGGCAGGTCCTCGGCGCGCAGAGCTGACGCGTTGACGCCGACGACGAACTGCCCGACCGCGTAGTCGACGCCCAGTTCCGCGATGTCTGTCCCGCGGGCATTCGTCGTGTCACCGCGGTTGAAAAACTCCACCTGATCGAGGACCAAGGTGCCGTAGAGCGTAAACGCCCCGCTGTCATAGACCCCGGCCGCCGAAAAGCGCGTGGCCCCGGAGAAGGACCCCGTGAGCCCGTCCGCATCCCGGCTCGTCTCGCCGGACATAAACTGCGCATCAAGAGAAAAGTGAGAAAGGCCGTCCGCCGACGCCTGGGCGCCAAGACACACGGCGCAAAAGGCTAAAAAGCGCATCTGGTACTCCTAAAACCTGTGCGTACATCAATATGTTGTGGGTCAGAACTGTCAACTGGATAGACACGCTGAGTACAATCGACCACGCCCCCCGCTCCCCACCCCGTCCGTAAGTCTCCCGCCCCAAAGTCCTCACCGCATCCCCTCACCCACGCCAAACAACGCAACATGCCCGCCAACCACGGCCCAAAGCCGGTAGAGGGCGGCAAGGTGGAGGTCGTGATGGAGAAGAAGGTGAAGAGGCGGTGGTTAAGGTTGAACTAAATGTCAAAATCCACGGCGAGACATTGCGCAACCAGCAAGGCAAGGTGCCAAACCGTCACGATACGTTACTTTTGACAAGAGAAGTCTTCTCTGAAGCCTCAACGGTACAGTACCGCTTCGTTTCTTGCGCCGTCCCCTCAACCTACGTCATGGACTTCGCGCTCAATACGCATTGAGCGGCAAACGACCGTGGACCATGTAGAAGGTATGGCCGCAGAGACTAAACTGTCAAAATTGGCCGAAGTCCACTCTAGAAACGGCAGTAGGACTTCGAAACGGCTAAATTGACGCCGACAATCCCTTGATTAGATTATAGCAGGGCCTGACAAGGTCTGCTGCAACGCGATAAGAAGCTTGCCTACCGCCATTATACTGTTACGCTTTAAGAATTTATGATACATTGCATTCCTGCGAGGGTCCAATGAAAGCAGATAAATTCTTATTCTTTGAAGTGCTGCTCATCGTAGCGATTATAGGCACTCTAGGTTACTTCCTTACAACCCCTACTATGACGGGGTCTCCGCATGTTCACATCCCAGTTCTAAGTCTTCAGGTGCTCGTGTCAGCTTACGCGGGTTATAAGATCTTCCCACGGATCTTTAAGAATGATGATTTAGACAAATATCAGGAGTCCGTTTTGTCCTCGATTATGACGGTTCTTAAAGCGGACACCGAAGACCGGGTCCACTTCGCTTTTGCACAGGCGATTGAAAAGATCGTTGGAGGCATCGGAGGAAAGGTCTCTTCCGACTTCATCAAGAAGCAAGGAAAGAACATGGATGCTTTCATCGAAAGCATAGATGGCTCTACTAGTATCAGCGCAGCGGCGCTTGGTGATAGGATCAAAGACATACTGGATCAAGGCCCGATACCGATAGGTTCAGAGGCTGATAAAGCCTCTGCGGCAAAGACTGCGGAACGTTCAAATAAAAAGAGCATTGCACAAAAAGGGCAAAGCTAGTGGCATTATAGTCCCGGCGGAGCAGGCTGAGTTTGCTCGTAAGAACCTTAGCTATGAGTGGGATGCCTCACTTCGCCTGTTTCAAATATAGCGACAACCGCAGTATTCATCTAAATTGGAAGCCTAAGGTTGAACTCCGGATAATCTACGCGCCGTTAAGGCATATCACTGATGTTAACACTGCTATTGCACACGGCGTTGACCAACTTTCTATGCTGCCTTAACAGAGTAGCGATACAAGCGGATCCGTGAACGGGCGAGTATTTCCTCCCGGTTTCAAACGCCAAATTAGCTCACCCATCCATCTTCAGCGCCGAAATAAACGCCTCTTGGGGAATATCCACCCGTCCGAACTGGCGCATCTTTTTCTTGCCGGCCTTCTGCTTCTCCAGCAGCTTCTTCTTACGGGTGGCGTCACCGCCGTAGCACTTTGCGGTCACATCTTTGCGCAAGGCTGACAGGGTCTCCCGCGCGATCACCTTGCCGCCGATGGCCGCCTGAATCGGGATCTTGAACATGTGGCGGGGGATCAGGTCCTTGAGCTTCTCGCACATCGCGCGGCCGCGCATCTCGGCCCGGTCGCGGTGGACCATCATGGAGAGGGCATCCACCGGCTCTTCATTCACCAGCACGCTCATCTTCACGAGGTTGTCGGCGCGGTAGCCCTCCATCTGGTAATCAAAGGACGCGTAGCCCTTGGTCACGGATTTCAGGCGGTCGTAGAAGTCGAACACCACCTCGTTCAGCGGCAGGTCATAGACCGTCATCGCCCGCGAACCCGCATAGGTGAGGTCGAGCTGGATGCCGCGCCTCTCCTGACACAGCTTCAGCACGTCACCGAGGAATTCGTCCGGCACGAGGATCGTGGCTTTGATGCGCGGCTCCTCGATGTGGTCGATGAGCGACGGGTCGGGCATGTCAGCGGGGTTATGGAGCTCCGTCATCTCTCCGGTCTTGTCGAAGACGTGGTAGACCACGGAGGGCGCGGTGGTGATCAGCTCGATATCATACTCACGCTCGATCCGGTCGCGGATGACCTCGAGGTGCAGGAGCCCGAGGAACCCGCAGCGAAAGCCAAAGCCCAGGGCCGCGGAGGTCTCCATCTCGTGGGAGAAGCTCGCATCGTTCAGGGCCAGTTTCTCGATGGCGTCGCGAAGCGCCTCGAAGTCGTTGCTGTCCACCGGGAAGAGGCCACAGAAGACCACCGGTTGGGCCGGTTTGAAGCCCGGGAGCGCCTCGGCGCAGCCCTTGCGCTCGTGGGTGATCGTGTCGCCCACCCGTGTGTCGCGGACCTGCTTGATCGAGGCCGTGAGAAAGCCGAGCTCACCCGGGCCCAGCCGGTCGGTGATCGCCATGGCGGGGGTGAAGACGCCGACCCGGTCCACGGGATAGAGCGCGCCGGTCTGCATCATGCGGATCCGGTCGCCCTTTTTCAGGACGCCGTCCATCACCCGCACCAGCACGACCACGCCGAGATAGGCATCATACCAGCTATCGACCAGCATCGCTTTGAGCGGCGCCTCCGCGTCGCCGCCCGGGGCGGGCAGGCGGGCGACGATCGCCTCCAGCACGTCCTCGATGCCAAGCCCCGTCTTGGCGGAGATCTCCACCGCTTCCGAGGCGTCGATCCCGATCACGTCCTCGATCTGCTCTTTCACGCGGTCGGGCTCGGCGGCGGGCAGGTCGATTTTGTTCAGAACCGGCACGATCTCGTGGTCCGCATCGATCGCCTGGTAGACATTGGCGAGCGTTTGCGCCTCGACCCCTTGGGAGGCATCCACCACCAGGAGCGAGC
>JBCCPQ010000032.1:0-15285 GCA_039024825.1 Pseudomonadota bacterium | reverse complement strand
TCGCCGACTTGAAGCCGCAGCGGCGGGAGACTTTGTGATCGCGTTTTACAATCCGGTCTCGAAGCGGCGCCGGACGCTGCTGTCTGAGGCGCGGGACATCCTTCTTCAGCACCGGCCACCGGAAACGCCCGTGATGCTGGCCACGTCGCTCGGGCGACCCGAGGAAGATGTGCGCTACCGGCGTCTTGATGAACTGGATGTGGACGAGGTGGACATGCTCACCGTCGTTCTGGTCGGGTCCTCCCAGTCACGTTTGGCGCCACTGGGGGAGGGGCCGCGGATGTACACGCCTCGCGGGTATGCGCGGAAGATTGACGGTGATCTGGCCGGCGGGACCGCGCCGCAGGTATTTGAGGAAAGATGAAGCGAGGGTCGATATGAAAGTATGGTTCATCGGGGCGGGGCCGGGAGATCCAGAGCTTCTGACGCTGAAGGCGGCAAAGCGTATCGCGGCGTGTCCGGTCTGCCTTTATGCGGGGTCGCTTGTTCCGGCTGAGGTGGTCGCCGGAGCGCCGGGGGATGCGCGAGTGATGGACACCGCGCCGATGACGCTGGAGGAGACCCATGCGGAGATCCTCGCGGCGCGGGCCCGTGGTGAAGACGTGGCCCGTGTGCACTCCGGTGACCCGTCGCTTTATGGTGCGATTGCTGAGCAGATCCGCCTCTTGAAGCGCGATGGGATCGACTATGAGATCATCCCCGGTGTTCCGGCATACACGGCCGCAGCGGCGGCTTTGGGTCAGGAGCTCACCATTCCGGAGATCGCGCAGTCAATCGTGCTGACGCGTATGTCGATGCAGTCAACGGGCATGCCTGCGGGCGAGACACTCACGAATTTCGCCATATCCGGAACAACAATCGCCATCCACCTTGCTATTCGAAACATGCGTGAGATCGAGCGCCAGCTTATTCCGGCCTACGGCGCCGACTGTCCGGTGGCCGTTGTCTACCGGGCATCGTGGCCCGACCAGATCGTTCTGCGAGGCACGTTGTCGGATATTCGCGGGAAGGTCCGCGCGGCAAAGATCACGCGCACGGCGCTGATTCTTGTGGGGCCTGCGCTTGGTGAGGTCACCGAGTTCAAGGATAGCGCCCTCTACGACCCGCAGGAGGAGCACATTTTGCGTGTCAAAAAGAGCGCAAAATCCGAGGCTTAACGGATTTTACATGTTGATGAGTCATCATCAGTGCTGACTCTTTGGGCGAAAAATCTATTCTCTCGTCCACGGGGAATCGGAGTGCGGGACATGACTTATTTGTCTGATGAGGTGCGTGAGGGTCTAGAGGCAGCGCGCGCGAAGCAAACGCGCCGAAAGTCGCGCCTTCGGGTTGAGACCGGAAGCGGCTATTTCCCCGTTTTGCGCCTCTGGGGTGACGGCTTTTCCGTCGATCGCGATAGCGCGCCGAACCTGAGGGGGCTCGTGGACCTCTATGACGGGCCACGGCACCTTTATCAGGCGCTCATTGTGACATCGTCGGAAGACGCGGGCGAACGTCGGTTTGAGTTCAAACGCAACACCATGGCGGATGATGCGGCACCGCTCGACTTTGTGCGGGAAGAGCCCACGCCAATCGCGCTCCTCAAGGGCTGGGACATGAACTGACCGGCGAATGCCGGTCTTATTGCAGGTCTGAAAACGCCTGTGCGAGGCGGGCGACCGCCTCCTCCACGCGGGATCGCTGCGTTGCGATGTTGAAACGCAAGAAACTCTCGCCGCCTTTGCCGAATGTCGGACCGTGATTGACGGCGATCTTCGCGTCCTTCTCGACCCGCTGCGTGAACTCTTCCCTGGTCATCCCGGTGCCCGAGAAATCTACCCAACTCAGATAGGTGCTTTCCATCTCCATGGAGGTGAGACCGGGGATCGCATTGACGGAATTGTCGAAAAGACGACGATTAGTGTCGATATATGCACATAAGTCATCCACCCATGCTGCGCCGTCGGGAGAATATGCTGCGGTCGCCATGAAGAGCCCGAAGCTATTGGGAGACATTCCCAGTGCCGCCATTCTCGCGCCGAACCTTGCGCGCAGGTCGGGATCGGCGATGATGACGTTCCCAAGATGAGCGCCTGCGATGTTGAAGGTCTTCGTCGCCGACGTCATCATCACGAGGCGGTCCACGATGCCGTCGATATGCGTCATTGGGATGTGCTTTGCGCCGAATGTGAGATCGTGGTGGATTTCGTCGCTGACGATGATCAGGTCGTGGCGCCGCGCAAACTCTGCAACGCCCTCAAGCTCTGCCCGGGTCCAGACACGCCCACCAGGGTTATGAGGCGAGCACAGGATGATCATTTTCTCATGCCCCTTCAGGGCCGCCTCGTAAGCCTCGAAGTCAAGGCTGTAGCGCCCGGCCTCATTGACCATCTCCATCTCCACGACATCCCGTTGAGCCGCCTCAATGATGCGCGCGAAGGCGTGATAGACCGGCGTGAAAAGGATGATCCCATCCCCGGGCGCCGTGAATGCGTCGACGCACATGGCCGTGCCGTTCACCAGCCCGTGGGTCGTAAAGATGTGCGCCGGGTCGAGCTCCCAGCCGTGACGCTCTGCCATCCACCACTGAATGGCGGCCCGGTACTTCGAATCGTCGCCGAAGTAGCCGTAGATCCCATGGTTGAGCATGTCTTGCAGCGCAGCCTGCACGCAGTCGGGCGGTGGGAAATCCATGTCGGCCACCCACATGGCAAGGCCATCGTCCTGAGGCACGCCGTAATTGGCCTCCATAAGGTCCCACTTCATGCAGTGGGTGCCACGGCGGTCGATCACGTCGTCGAACGGGGTGTCAAAGCTCATCAGGGGCCTCCTTTGTGGCGGAACCTAACGGGGCGCGGGCTGTCTGCAAGGGGTTTGCGGGCACCGCGGCCTTGCCCTATGTGACGCTGCATGACGATACGCCCGATCCTCATCCATCCCGATCCCCGGCTGAAGAAACCGGCCGAGCCCGTGAGCGAGATTACAGACAGGCTCCGCGTCCTCGCTGAGGACATGCTTGAGACGATGTACGACGCCCCCGGGATCGGTCTTGCGGCGCCACAGGTCGGTGTAAGCGCACGCATGATCGTAATGGATTGCGTGAAGGAAGAGGGGGCCGCGCCCCGTCCGATGGTCTTGATGAACCCCGAGGTTATTGGCGAGTCGGAGGCTAAGCACACCTATGAGGAGGGCTGCCTGTCTATCCCGGAGCAATACGCGGACGTGGAGCGGCCGGCTGAGGTGGATGTGCGTTGGCTGGGGCTTGATGGCGAGACCCATGAGGAGCATTTCGACGGGCTATGGGCCACCTGCGTCCAGCACGAGATCGATCACCTCGATGGCAAGCTCTTCATTGACTACCTCGGCCCGCTGAAGCGCCAGATGATCACGCGCAAGATGCAAAAGCTCAAGCGCGAGAAGGCCCGCGCGTGATCCGGCCAATTGTGCTGCACCCGGATCCGCGGTTGGGGCAGGCGTCAAAGCCAGTGACGCGCTTCGAGACCCTTGGCACCCTCGTCCGCGACTTGTTCGAGACCATGTATGACGCGCCCGGTCGCGGCCTCGCGGCGGTGCAGATCGGCTTTATGCAGCGGGTGTTTGTCATGGACGCGGATTGGAAAACCGGCACGCCCTCCCCACGCGTTTTTGTTAATCCGGCCATTACGGACCATGTCACAGAGCTCGCGGTGCATGAGGAGGGCTGTCTGAGCATTCCCGACACGCCGCGCCGTATCGCGCGCCCCGCAGAGGTGACGCTTGACTGGCAGGATGAGAATGGCCTCCGTCACAGCGGCTCCTTCGTGGGGTTCGAAGCTGCCTGCATCCAGCATGAGCTTGACCATCTCGATGGCAAGACGATCCTCGACCACCCAGAGGCGGCAGCGTGACTGTTCGGACCTGCCTGCCGTGGCCACACAAGAGCCTGCGCACCCCTGCCGACCCGGTGCCGGAAATCACTGATGACATTCGCACGATCTGGGCGGACATGGTTGACACGATGGAGGCCATGCCCGGCATCGGTCTTGCGGCACCGCAGATCGGGGTGGGGCTGAGGCTCGCCGTGGTCGATGCAAGTCGTGAACGCGGCAAGGCGGTGCTGATGGCCAACCCGGAGGTTCTGCACGCCTCTGTCGAAACCGCGCTTGGGGAGGAGGCGAGCCCGAACCTTCCCGGCGTCTCTGCCAAAGTAAAACGTCCGCGCGCGGTGACGGTGCGGTACCTCAATGAGGCGGGCATCTGGGATCGGCGCGAGTTTGTGCTGCAATGGGGCCGCTCTGTGCAGCACCAGATCGATCACCTGGATGGCCGGATGTACTTCGACAATCTGAGCCGTGTGAAACGCGACATGCTTTTGCGGAAGGCGGGGCGGCGCTGATGCGGGTGGTGTTCATGGGCTCCCCTGAATTCTCTGTGCCGGTGCTTGATGCGCTGCACGCGGAGCATGAGGTGGTCTGCGTCTACTGTCAGCCGCCCCGTCCCGCTGGCCGGGGCAAGTCCGACAGGCCGACCGCCGTTCAGGTGCGTGCGGAGGCGCTGGGCCTTCCAGTGCGGTATCCGGTGTCGTTGAAGGGCGCTGACGACCAAGCAGAGTTCGCAGCGCTGAATGCGGATGTCGCCGTCGTCGTGGCCTATGGGCTGATCCTGCCGCAGAAGGTGCTGGATGCGCCGCTGCACGGTTGTCTGAATATTCATGCCTCCCTTCTTCCCCGGTGGCGGGGGGCCGCGCCGATCCACCGCGCCATCATGGCGGGGGATGTCCTCACCGGTATCTGCATCATGCAGATGGAGGCTGGCCTTGATACGGGCCCTGTCCTGATGCGCGCCTCGATCCCGATCGGGCAGGAAGAGACAACGGGGCATTTGCACGACCGTCTGTCGAAACTTGGCGCAGATATGATTGTTGCTGCACTGCCGTCGCTTCCGCTTTGGGGGGAGCCACAGCCCGAAGACGGCGTCACTTACGCAGCCAAGATCACCAAGGACGAAGCGCGGGTGGACTGGACGCGCGCGGGTCGCGACGTGAGGGCCCATATCTGCGGCTTGTCCCCATTTCCTGGAGCATGGTGCGAGATCAACGGGGAGCGCGTTAAACTTTTGCACGCACGCTTCTCACTGTGTAGCGGTGCCCCGGGCGATGTTGTGTCCGGTCTTCATATTGCATGCGGGGAAGACGGGGTGGAGATCACCCGATTGCAGCGCCCGGGCAAGAAACCTGTCACGGCGGAGGAGTTCCTGCGCGGAGTCAAAATGCCGAAGCGCCTGACATGAACACGGAGACGGCGACCGCGTGGTTTGACTGCCTGTCCCCGGCGCTGGAAGAGGAGATGATCGGTGCCTGGCGTGGGGAGGAGGTTCCCACGGGTCACCCCATGGACGGGCTGCTGGCGGCCTCAAGATGGTCTGGCAAGCGCTTTGAAGGCACCGAGGCCGTGCATCCTCTGATCCACGATGTTCCGTTCTGGGGTGAGCGGTCTCTCAATCCCCGCTTTCTGCCGCTCGGGCTCATCGTTGGTCTGCCGGGCCGGGACGCGCTGCTGCGCGCCACATTCCCACTGCTCGCGCCGATCTTCTTCACGTCAAAGCCCCGTGCGCGCTTGAGGACGCTTCGCTTCAGGGGGCGCGAGCACGCCGCCATGTGTTACGATGACAAACCGATCCACGACGTCTTTGCGCGCATCGACGACAACAGCGTTCTGGGCTGGATGGATTTCAAGGGAATGGCGCAGCCGTACTTTTTCAAGCTGACCCGCCAGTGATGGTTCAATCTAGGGCTTGAAGGGTGCCATCCCTTCGCGCGCGAGTTCATCGGCGCGCTCGTTCTCCGGATGGCCGGCGTGGCCTTTGACCCATTCCCATGTCACGTCATGGCGCTCCTGCGCGGCATCAAGGCGCTGCCAGAGCTCTACGTTCTTCACGGGCTTTTTTGCGGCAGTCTTCCACCCGCGCGCCTTCCAGCCGTGGATCCAGCTATTGATCCCGTCCTTCACATAGGCGCTATCCGTGACCAGTGTGAGGCGCGACGCGCGCTCCAGCGTCTCCAGTGCGGTGATCGCGGCCATGAGCTCCATGCGATTGTTCGTCGTTTCCGCTTCGCCGCCCTTGAGTTCCCGGCGCTTCACTTCGGCTTCGCCGTCCCGCGCTATGAGAAGAACACCCCAACCGCCGGGTCCCGGATTGCCGCTGCATGCACCGTCTGTGTAGGCAAAAAGCTCAGCCACGTTTGACTGCGCGCACGAGGATAAAGGGGGCCATGGTTCCGGCGAGACCCATCTCTTCGCCTTCATGCTCCCAAACGCTGTCTAGGCCGTTGTCTTCCAGCGCCGTCAGGATCTCTGTGCGGGTGAAGTAGCTGTAGAAGCGGCCGATGGAATCCCGTTCCTCTCCGGTCCCGGTCTTGAGGCCGAGATGCAGCACGCCGCGGGCTGTCAATGCTCGGGCAATGGCGGCCATGTGCCCTTTGAAGGCCGTGCGCGGTGCATGGAGGAGGGAGAAGCTTGCGAAGATCCCGTCGAAATACGCGCTTTCGGTGAGATCTTCGAAGACTGCGACCCGTGTCTGCACCCCGGGCGCGGCGGCAGCGGACACCATCTCCGGCGAGGCATCCCATGCGTGTGTCTCAAAGCCGCGCTGGGCGAGATACCGCGCCGCATGGCCGGGACCGCACCCAAGGTCGAGCACCCGTCCGCCCGGCGGCAGCGCGTCCGCGAAGGCCACGAGGGAGCCTGCGGGCTCTGCCTTGACCATGGCCTTGTAGTCCTCGACCCGGCTTGCGTAGGCGTCCAATGTCTCTTTGTCTGTCATGCAAACAGCCCCACGGTGAGCGATAGAACCACAAGTGCGGTGAGCAGTACTCTGAGCTGCATCCACCAGTCTGGCGTTAGCCCGCGCCGGTAGAAGAGGTAGTCGAGCCCCAGCAGCCCGGCGAACCCGACGATCAGCATGTCAGCTGAGTTATCGGCTCCCGCGCCGACAAAGAAAAAGCAGAACAGGGCAGGCAGCGTCGACAGGCCGTAGCCCCATACCTGCCACTCCCCCGCTTTGGTCGCAAAGCCCCAGAGGACACCGGACATGAAGCTGAGGATGATCGCCCCGTACCAAAGCTGGACGAAGGGCCCGATGAGGCGTGCGTTCAGGTAAGGAAGGGCGGCGGCCCCAAATTCCGGGAGCACCGTGGTCAGCGCGCCCCAGAGAAAAGGCAGCACACCGGCAAGGCCGAGAACAAGCGCAGGGCGAGGGATATCCATGTTGGGGCCTACCCGGCGCGTTCCAGCGCGAGCCGCCCTGCCAGCACGGCAAAGACCCCGGCAAAGGTGCGGTTGAGCCACAACAGTACCCGTTCGGAGCCCATGATGAAAGTCCGCACCCGGGCCGCGAAGGCGCCGTAGAGCAGAAAGACACCGAAGGTCATCGCCATGAACACACCGCCAAGTGCCGTCATTTCCAGCGTCGCGGTTGCGGGATTACCGCTCAGGAACGGGGGCAGGAGAGCGAGGAAGAAGATCGAGAGCTTGGGGTTGAGGATGTTGATCAGCGCCCCCCGCCGAGCGATGCGCCACGGATGCTCAGGGCGCAGGTCAGCCTCGATGGCCAGCGCCCCACCCGCGCGAAGGGCCTGCCAGGCGAGGTAAAGGAGGTAGGCCACGCCGGCGAACTTAACGATCTGAAAGGCCAGTGCCGAGGTATGGAGGAGCGCCGCGAGCCCCAGTGTCGCTGCCAGAAGGTGCGGCACGATCCCGAATGTGCAGCCGAGCGCCGCCCAGGCCGCCGCGCGACCGCCGCGTCCAAGCCCAACGGCAAGCGTATAGATCACGCCCGTGCCCGGGGCGATGACGACGACGAAAGCGGTGATGAGAAACTGGATCGTCATGACGGATACTCCCTGCCGGGGCACTCAACCATAACAGCCCAGCGAGCGCCATCACCCGGGAGCTGAATTCGTTTGAGGTTTGAATGAAGCGCATCTCACAGCTTGCTCTATCCGTGGCTGACGTTCGGAGAGGGTTGCCCCCGGCGTCGGTTCGCCCAATATGCGCGTCATGGCAACGTATCACGTCAGACAGGACGGCCGCGGCAAGAGTATTTCAGACTACTGGCCGCTCATCGCGCTCGTGGGGGTATCTGCCCTTGCGGCGGTGGCGCTCGCAATTCAGGGGATGGCCTGGATGCCCGCCTTCATGGGCGTGTTTCTGTGCGTCTTCGCTTTGCTCAAGATCTTTGATCTGAAGGGCTTTCGTCGCGGGTTCAAAATGTACGACCTGCTGGCGCAGCGGTTTCCAAACTACGCGTTGGTCTACCCGTTCATTGAGCTGGGGCTGGGGCTTGCGTATCTCGCTGGGATTGCGCCGGTTTTCACGCAGGTGGCCACGGTCATCGTGTTCGGGTTCGGCACGCTGGGCGTGCTGTCCGCGCTTCGGCGGGGGCTTGATATCGATTGTCCCTGTATGGGCTCGATCTTGTCCGTGCCCTTGTCCACCGTGACCCTGACGGAAGACCTTTCCATGATCGCGATGGCCGCAATCATGCTCGCCGGGTTCGTCTAAGGCGCGCAGGCGAGCGTGAATTTGGGTGCGCAGCGCACACCCAACGCATCACTCTTCTTCGGTCTCTACGTATTCCTTGGACGCACGCTCCCGCGGGGCGTCATCACGAGGTTCCCGAGGTGGGCGGCCAATCACGTCTTTGAGGTCATCCAGCTCAATGAAGTTGTCGGCTTGGCGGCGAAGCTCGTCGGCAATCATCGGGGGAGAAGACCGGATCGTGGAGACAACCGACACCCGCACACCGCGGCGTTGGAGCGACTCGATCAGCGGGCGGAAGTCGCCATCCCCGGAAAACAGCACGATGTGGTCCACATGGGGTGCAAGCTCCATCGCGTCGACGGTGAGCTCGATATCCATGTTGCCTTTCACCTTCCGCCGTCCCTGGCTGTCGGTGTATTCCTTGGCCGGTTTCGTCACCATGGAGAAGCCGTTGTAATGCAGCCAATCTACAAGGGGACGGATCGGAGAGTATTCGTCATTCTCCAGAAGCGCTGTGTAATAGAAAGCGCGAAGCAGTTTTCCGCGGCGCATGAACTCCTGCCTGAGGAGCTTGTAGTCAATATCAAAGCCGAGAGCCTTCGCCGCCGCGTAAAGGTTCGACCCGTCAATGAACAGCGCGAGCCGTTCGTCCCGGTAAAACATGTTAGGTCCTTTCTGGCGCGCTTAATCCAGGCGAAATACGTGAGTGGAGTACTGGAACCAAAGCGCTTCGGGCGTAAATAAGGGAATTTCTTTGTGGCTCAAGCATCAAATTTGTTGCCCCGACGGCAATTTTATCTCGTTGCACTTGGAGCAAATCTTGAGTCGCATGTGGGCCCTCCCCGGCGCACGTTGGATCACGCCATCAACTATACCAGTGAGTATAGTTGCAAAGTTCTTAAAATCGGGAGATTTTTTTCATGCCCAGCCTTTCCAGCGGGAAATGGCCCGGACTACCTGAATACCGCGATCGAGATCGAGGGTCCGGAAAATCCAGGGGAAATGATCAAAATACTTCACCGTATTGAAAACGCTTTTGGACGGGAAAGAGAGGTCCGTTGGGGGCAAAGAACGCTCGATCTTGATCTGATTGCCGCCGGCGATGCAGTGATTCCCGATGAGGGGACCCATGCCGAGTGGCGCGCGTTGCCGCTTGACGAGCAGATGCGTCGCGCGCCGGACCAGCTCATTCTGCCGCATCCGCGTATGCACGAACGCGCGTTTGTCCTCGTCCCACTTGCCGACATCGCGCCAGACTGGGTCCATCCGATCCTGGGGAAGACCGTCATTGAGATGCGCGACGCCCTTCCGAAAGAGGCCCTCGCAGAGCTTCAGCCCCTTGAGTAAGTGCTTGCGCTTTTCAACTTGACAGCCTATCTCGCACGCTCACCCGGAGAGAACTGGAGCGCCCATGGCCCGCGTCACCGTCGAAGATTGCGTCGATAAAGTCCCGAACCGGTTCGAGCTTGTCATGCTCGCAGCCCATCGCGCCCGTGAAATCTCCTCCGGCGCGTCGATCACGGTGGATCGTGACAACGACAAGAACCCGGTCGTCTCCCTGCGCGAGATCGCTGATGAGACCCAGTCGGCTGAAGAGCTTCGCGAGCGTCTGATCGAGTCGAACCAGACCCAGATTGAGATCGACGAGCCCGAGGACGATTCCATGTCCCTGCTCATGGGTGCCGAGCAGGACAAGCCTGCCGAAGACGACCTCAACGACGAAAAGCTTCTGCGTGCACTCATGGAAGCGCAGGGCCAGAAGTAATGTGCCATGCTGGATGAGCTCACCGGCCCGGAAGCGCTGATCGAGCTCGTCCACGAGTACAATCCCCAGACGGACGCGGCGCAGATTGCGCGCGCCTACGCCTTCGGCAAGGAAATGCACGAGGGCCAGTATCGCCGTTCGGGCGAGGCCTACTTTACCCATCCGATTGAGGTTGCCACGATCCTGGCGGCGCAGCGACTGGACGATGCGACCATCGTCACGGCGCTTCTTCACGACACGATTGAGGACACCCGCGCCTCCTACAGCCGCGTCTCAGAGGAGTTCGGGGAAGAGATCGCCGAGCTCGTGGACGGGGTGACGAAGCTTACGAAGCTCCAACTGTCCTCGACAGAGACCAAGCAGGCCGAGAACTTTCGCAAGCTATTTATGGCCACCTCGCGCGATATCCGCGTCGTCCTCGTCAAGCTCGCTGACCGTCTTCACAACATGCGCACGATCCGCTCCATGCCGCCGGAAAAGCAGCAGCAAAAGGCGCGGGAGACGATGGATATCTTCGCCCCGCTGGCGGGCCGCATGGGCATGCAGTCGATGCGCGAGGAGCTCGAGGATCTCGCCTTTCAGGTTCTCAACAATGAGGGGCGTTCCTCTGTTATTCGCCGGTTCATCACGCTCCAAAAGGAAACCGGCGATGTCATGACCCAGATCATCGCCGACATTCGCGCGGAGATGAAGAAAGCGGGCGTTGAAGCGGAGGTCCATGGCCGCGCCAAGAAACCCTATTCGATCTGGCGCAAGATGCAGTCGAAGCAGCTTTCGTTCTCGCGGCTTTCGGACATCTACGGCTTTCGCGTGATCGTCGGCGACGAGGCGGAGTGTTATCAGGCGCTGGGCGCCATCCACCAGCGTTGGAAGGCCGTGCCGGGGCGCTTCAAGGACTACATCAGCCAGCCAAAGCAAAACGGCTATCGCTCGCTTCATACAACTGTGTCTGGTCGCAATGGCCGCAATGTGGAGGTCCAGATCCGCACGCGTGCCATGCATGAAGTGGCAGAGTCGGGCGTTGCGGCGACATGGTCCTACCGGGACGGGGAGCGGGTACAAAACCCCTTTGCCGTTGATCCGACCCGATGGATGCAAAGTCTTCGCGAGCATTTTGACCAAGACGCCGACGACGAGGACTTCCTCGAGGCGGTGAAGCTTGAGATGTATTCGGATCAGGTCTTTTGCTTCACGCCGAAGGGTGACGTGATCCGACTGCCGCGCGGGGCGACGCCTTTGGATTTCGCCTATGCCGTCCACACGCGGATCGGGAACCAGACAGTGTCCGCGAAGGTCGATGGCATCCGCGTCCCGCTCTGGACCCGTCTCAAGAATGGTCAGTCGGTCGATATCATCACCGCCGAAGGCCAGAAGCCGCAGGCTACATGGATCGACATCGCTGCCACCGGTCGTGCGAAGAGCGCCATCCGCCGATCACTTCGGGAAGAGGACCACGAGCGCTTTGTGAAGCTGGGCCGGGAACTGACTCGCACGAGCTTTGAGTCCGTGGGCCGATCCGCCACACAAAAGGCGCTGCGCATCGCTGCGAAGGCGCTGGGCCTCAAGTCAGCCGAAGACATGTTGGCGCGTGTGGGCTCTTCAGAGATCGCTTCGCGAGACGTTGTGCAGGCTGTCTATCCAGACCTCGCCCCCAAGCCGCGCGCGGAAATCGATCCCGAGCGCGCCGTTATCGGCCTTGATGCCGATCAAAGCTTCGTGCGCGCGCCGTGCTGCCAACCTGTGCCGGGCGAACGCATCGTGGGCATTACCTTCCGCGGGAAGGGCGTCGTCGTGCATGCCATCGACTGTGAAAACATGGGCCTTTACGAAGCCGAATCCGAGCGTTGGGTGGACCTGCGCTGGCAGGAAGGTCGCCACGCTTTGTCGAACACAGTGAGCGTGGAGGTGACGATCTCGAACGACGCAGGTGTCCTCGGGCGGATATGCACCTTGATCGGGGAGCAGTCCGCAAACATTTCTGACCTTACTTTCCTCGATAAAAAGCCCGATTTTTATCGTCTAGTCATAGATATCGACCTACGTGACGTAGGGCACATGCACGCTGTGATGACTGCTCTGGAAGCTGACGCGAACGTGGCTGAGGTCTCGCGCTATCGAGACCCAGCCCGCTTGACCTTCGGAGCTGAAAAGGCACAAGCGTCCTCATAGCTGCGAGGAGGCCATCTTGGTCTTCAAGAGAAGGGAAAAACTGGGTGTTTTACGCCGGGTGAAGGAGTTCTTCTTTCCCCCGGGCGGTTGGGTGCGCGCGTTTTCCTACGTCAAATTGCGCGTGGGCCGCCTTCCGGGATCGCCCGAATACATCGCACGCGGCATTTGGGCAGGCGTCTTTGCGGCCTTCACGCCGTTCTACGGTCTCCACTTCTTCATCGCGGCGATGATCGCCTTCATCATGCGCGGCAGTATCATTGCGTCGCTGCTTGCGACCTTCTTCGGGAACCCGCTGACCTATGTGCCGATCGGGGTGGTGTCGCTCCAGACGGGGTATTTCCTGCTTGGTGATCCGCCCAAGCGGGATGCGGAACGCTCTGTCTCCAAGGGCTTTCGCGACGCCTTCGCCGACCTTTGGCACAATTTCAAAGCCATCTTCACGGATGACGTGAGCCGATGGAGCGGTCTGCTGCGGTTTTGGGAGGACGTCTTTTTTCCCTACCTCGTCGGCGGGATCATTCCGGGTATCATCGCGGCGAGCGTGATGTACTACCTCTCCGTCCCGGTGCTTCGTGCCTATCAGAACAGACGCAAGGGGAAGCTGAAGGAAAAGCTGACGGAAATGCGCGACAAGGCCAAGCTGAAAGCCATGCCTAAGAAACTCAAGGATCAGGGGGGATCGTGATGGGATTGATGCACCAAAGGCTCGGCGTGAACATTGATCATGTGGCGACGGTTCGGAACGCGCGCGGCGGGGCCTATCCCGACCCGCTGAGGGCCGCGAAGATCGCGGAGGAGGCGGGCGCTGACGGCATCACTGCGCACTTGCGCGAAGATCGCCGACATATCTCTGACGCGGATATCGACGGGCTGATGGAGGTCCTGACTGTCCCTCTCAATTTCGAGATGGCCGCTACCGAAGAGATGCAAAAGATCGCGCTGCGCCACAAACCGCATGCCGTTTGCATTGTGCCCGAGAAGCGCGAAGAGCGGACGACTGAAGGCGGTCTGGAGGTCGCGCGGGAAGAGAACCGGCTGGCCCACTACATCGCGCCTCTGCGTGACGTCGGTTGCCGGGTGTCCATCTTCATCGCCGCGGATCGTCGCCAGATCGAGGCCGCCCACCGCATCGGTGCGGAAGTGATCGAGCTTCATACCGGAGCCTACTGCGACGCCATCGCGGAGGGGGATATGGCCACGAGGGATAGGGAGCTTCAGGCGCTCACTGAAATGGCCGCTTTTGCCCATAGTCTTGGCCTGGAAGTCCATGCCGGGCACGGCCTCACCTATGACAGTGTCACGCCCATCGCTGCCCTTCCTGAGGTGCGGGAGCTCAATATCGGGCATTTCCTGATCGGTGAGGCCATCTTCCGGGGGCTTACTCCCGCGATTCACGAGATGCGCCGTCTGATGGACGAGGCCCGGGCCGAAAAGGGGCAGGTCGCGTGAGCGTATCGCTCCAGCGCTACGGGATGTGGTTTGCTGGAATTACGGTGGCGCTGATTGCGGTGATCCTCGCGATGCGGTCAGTGATTGGCTTCAATCTTTCCCCGGCGCTGGTAGTTGTGATCCCTGCGCTCGCGGCGGCCATGCTGGAGGGCGCGCGTTATGCCAAAACCACGCGAACGCCTTTCCCCGCGCCCTGGACGGACGCTTTGGGCATGACGGCGGTGGCGTTAGGCTTGTTCGTGGTCGTGACCGTGCCGCTGGTCTTTGGCCCTGCTGGCATCCCGCTTACATGGGCGCTCGCCGCGTTTGCCTTTTGCGGGGTCCTTTGGCTCGGGACCAACCGTCTCTTTCTGACCTTGGGAGCACGCAATGAATGGGCGTCTCAGGATCGCGGCGACGCTTAGCATGCTGGCGGTTCCACTGGCCGCACAAGAGGTGGCTCCCTGCGATTGGCGCGCCTCTGCGGCGGCTGTGGCCGAGCCCTGGGAGAGGAACACGGCCACCTTTGCGCGTGGCATGGTGCGCCTCGCCCTGCTCGACACCGTGGAGCCTGCGGCGGGTGCTTTCCACATCCTCGTTCTGTCGCCACCCTTCGATGAGATTGGAACGCGGCAGTGTCGCGTGATCTCCCAAGGAGATAGCATCGGCTTTGCCGGGGCCGATTTCGCCTCTTTGAGAGCGAGCTATGAGGCGTCCAGAGGTTTGACGTTCCGCATGGACATCACCCGCTTTGATCCCGCCACCGCCGGGTTTGAGGAGGCCGAGATCGCCTTCACAGTGAACCAGTCCACCGGCGCGATCACGGTGGAGGACCGCTGATCTTGCGCTGGGCTGTTCTTGCTCTGGGCCTCGCGTTGGCGGCATTGTCGCTTTGGCAGATTGAAGCCAAACGTCCGGACGCGCTTGTCTTGTCGTCCAGCGTCGGCTCGACGCCGGTCACGCGCTACACCGTGCCCGATGGCCTTGGGCCTGTGCTTGTCTCCCATGGCTTCGCGGGCTCGCGCCCTCTCATGCACGCCATTTCGTGGACCCTTGCAGGAAACGGATACAACGTCGTGACCTACGATCTTGAGGGCCATGGCCTCAATCCGACGCCGATGTCGGGCGACGTCGACGACATCGAAGGCACGACGCGGCTCCTTGTCGATGAAATGCTCCGTGTCATGGAGTATGCGGGTGAGCGCCCCGCGCTAGTGGGGCATTCCATGGCCACTGACATTCTCGTTCGGGCCGCCGATGAACGGCCTTCGGGGCCCATCGTTGCGGTCTCCGCCTTCTCGGGCGCTGTGACGGCTGACCATCCCGCTGACCTCCTTCTCATTGCGGGGGAGTGGGAAGGGCGTCTCATCGACTTTGGCCGGGACGCGATCCGCAAGATCGATCCATCAGCCGTGGAAGGCGAGG
>JBCCPQ010000031.1:0-15320 GCA_039024825.1 Pseudomonadota bacterium | reverse complement strand
CGCGAGTTGAGCCAGGTCAGGACGTTGGTCACCGACTGATTGTTTTTGGCGGTTCGCGGCATGAGGACATAGAAGTCACTTTTGTCCGCATTCCAGGCTGGGCCAACCTCGACCAAACGTCCGCCTTCCAGGTCATGAGCCGCCAGAAACCGGCTTACCAAGGCCACCCCTTGCCCGGCGATGGCTGCATCGACCGCAAGAGAAGTTTGGCTCAGACGTAGGTTACGAGGCGACTGGTCCTGCAGCCCCAGATGCGCAAGGTAACTTGGCCACTGGTCATGTGCGTCATGGATCTTCGGCTGCTTGGCAAGGGTTTCTGGATCAAGAGGAGTATTACCCTTGCCCCCAAACTTCGGCGCGGCGACGGCAATCAGTGATTGACTGAACAATAGCGTTACATCCAATGACGCGCCAAACGGCGGCGACCCTTGGCGCACCGCAAGGTCTATCCCTTCGCTGTGGAAGCTGGATACTTTTTCGGTCGCCATTATCCGCAAATCAGTATTCGGGTGTGCTGCCGTGAAGTCCGGTAGATTGGGGATCAGCCATTTCGCAGCGAAGGTCGGCGTGACACTGATGACGACTTTGTTCGGCTCCGGCTTCAATTCCGTCGTTGCGGATCGAAGGTCAGCAAAGATTCCTGCAATCCTGTTGTGGTAGCTGCGCCCAACCGAAGTGAAGGCAAGACCCTTTGGAACACGCTCAAACAAGACCACATCAAGATGCGCTTCGAGTTGGCGCACCTGTTGTGCAACTGCCCCTTGTGTCACACCCAACTCATCAGCGGCCGCCCGGAAACTGAGGCGGCGGCCTGCTGCATCGAAAGCGCGCAAACCGTTGAGCGGAGGAAGTTCGGCCATACCGCAATAGTAATTCTACTGCCATGCAACATCAATTCTGAATCGAACTCTCTGAGTTGAGCAAGCATGAATGCGTCCAACAAGAAGGGATTCCCGATATGGCAGTAGAAAAAGTAGCTCTGATCACAGCTGGCGGCAGCGGTATGGGTGCGGATGCGGCGCGTAAACTGGCAGATGATGGGTTCAAGGTTGGCATCCTATCCTCGTCCGGAAAAGGTGAGGCGCTGGGTGGCGAACTTGGTGGTTTTGGCGTGACGGGTTCTAACCTTGATGGAGAAGCGCTGAATGCTTTGGTCGAGGGGGCGAAGGATCGTTGGGGCCGCATCGATGTCCTGGTGAACTCTGCTGGCCACGGACCGAAAGGGCCGGTTCTCGAAATCAGCGACGACGACTGGCATCAGGGCATGGAAGTCTACCTGATGAACGTGATCCGTCCGACACGACTTGTAACACCTTCCATGCAGGCGCAGGGCGGCGGGGCGATCATCAACATCTCGACCTTTGCGGCATTTGAACCCGACCCGCTCTTTCCAACGTCGGGGGTCTTCCGGGCGGGGCTTGCCGCATTCACGAAGCTCTATTCGGACAAATATGCACCGGACAACATTCGCATGAACAACGTTCTTCCGGGCTTCATAGATAGCCTACTGGAAACCGAAGACCGCAAAGCGCGTATTCCTATGGGACGTTACGGTTTCGCGGCCGAGGTGTCTTCGCTCATTTCGTGGCTGGCCTCGGAAGATGGTGGCTACATGACGGGGCAAAACCTGCGTATCGACGGAGGGTTGACCCGTGCCGTCTGACACCTTGGCTCTTGTCTCGCCCCATGAGCGCCTTGTCTTTGCGATAAAGTGGGGCGCATCCATCATTCAGATCTTGGGGTACACTGCGACGGGGTTTGGCTGGACGCCTTGGAACCTTTACCTGTTTCTCGTCGGTGTCCTCGGGTGGTTCGCCGTCGGCGCGCTGTGGAATGACAAGGCGCTCATGCTTGTCCATCTTGTCGCCTTGAGCGCGATGATTGGCGGAATGGTAAGCGGCTGACACACCCAAAGCAGCCGTTCGAGCGCCGTGCAGCATTCAGGAGGTAAGGGCTTATTCTGTTGAAAAACTCTTGGTTGATCGAAGCGTAGGTCGCTGATTCAATTCGTCCGAGAGGGAGGGGTTGGCGATGATGGGAGCGAGGCAGGAGGCACAGGCGGCGCTGTTCTAGGAGTTCTCTCTGGAAGAACATGTCCCGCAAGATCACTTGCTGCGGTCGATTGATCGCTTCGTCGATCTGCGCGGCATCCGGGCCCATCTTGCCGATTTCTACAGCCACACCGGTCGCCCGTCGATCGATCCCGAACTGCTGATCCGGATGTTGATCGTCGGCTACTGCTTCGGCATCCGCTCGGAACGTCGGCTCTGCGAGGAAGTGCATCTGAACCTCGCTTACAGGTGGTTCTGCCGGCTGGACCTGGAGGACCGCGTTCCTGACCATTCCACCTTCTCAAAGAACCGCCATGGTCGGTTCCGAGACAGCGAGCTTCTGCGTCATCTGTTCGAGACCACGGTTGCGCGGTGCATCGCCGAGGGGCTCGTCAGCGGTCAGCGCCTGGCAGTCGATGCCAGCCTGATCGAGGCGGATGCCAACAAGCAATACTCCGCGTCGCGGGAAGACTGGGATACGGGACGGATCGACGTAGAAGCGGCACCGCGCGCAGTCCGCGAGTATCTCGACACGCTGGACGAAGCCGCATTCGGAGCGGCGACACCGGTCGAGCCGAAGTTCACATCCTATTCCGATCCGGCCAGCCAATGGACTGCAGCTCGTAAAGGCCCAGCTTTCTTTGCCTACTCCGACAACTACTTGATCGACACCGATCATGGCGTGATCGTCGATGTGGAAGCTACGCGGTCGATCCGCCAGGTCGAGGTCGGGTCGACGAAGACGATGCTGAAGAGGGTCCGGGAGCGCTTCGAGATACGTCCTGAACGGTTGATCGCGGACACGGCCTACGGGTCGGGGCCGATGCTCGGATGGTTGGTCGACCAGAAGATCGCGCCGCACATCCCGGTGATCGACAAGGCCGGGCGCACCGACGGCACCTGGTCCCGTGCAGACTTCGAGTGGGACGCCGAGAACAACCAGTACATCTGCCCAGAGGGCGAGGCTTTGAAGCAGTTTCGCCGGAACTACTCCGACCCGAGCCGCGGGCCGACAGGCAAGGGCATCGCCAAATACCAGGCGCTGAAGCACACCTGTCAGGCATGCCCGTCCAAGCCCAAGTGCTGCCCGAACGCAGATGCGCGCAAGATCACCCGAGAAGAGCATGAGGACGCCCGCGATGTCGCACGCGACATCGCCAAGACACCACAATACAAGGTGTCAGTGAAACTCAGGAAGAAGGTCGAGATGCTCTTTGCGCATCTCAAGCGCATTCTTGGTCTGGGGCGGCTCCGACTACGTGGTCCCTGCGGCGCAAACGACGAATTCCTCCTCGCCGCAACCGCCCAAAACCTCCGCAAACTCGCGAAGATCTTTCCTGCACCGCAGCAACCGCTCAAAGCCTGATCAGAAGGGCATGCGCGCTCGGTGCGGAGCTCCACTTTCTGCGCTCGCAACATGTTGTTTTTCCACAGAATCGGCTCGATGCCGTCGTTCGCCGCATTCGCCTTTAATGTCCGCTCAGCGCGCCACTACTGTGTCAGGTCGCTCCGAAGCACCCGCCATCTCCCCCTCCAGCCAATCTAACTCACTCAGCGCATTCTGAACAACGGCGAGGTCATCCTCGCTCGCGGCCTCGACATCGAGCTCAACTTGGCTGTCGAAATCCATCTCGAACTGCCGCTGATCATCCGCAAGGACAGTCGCACGCACCCGTCGCCGACCCGGAACCGGTTCCGGGTAAACTCGTGCGTCTGCACCTCGCTCCCCAATCCCCATCAGCGCCTCAAAATCCCTCTCCGTCAGACCCGCCCCCCGCGGCGCCATCGGCGTCGCCCGGACGCTCAACGGCAACTCTCCCATCGGCGGGACCGGTCCTTCCGGAAACGGCAGGTCCCCCTCCTGTGCGGCATGAATGGACTTGAAAAACGGGTCCTCGAAATACACCACGCGCTTGGCCTTCACCGGCATCTGCGCATCCACGACGACGATGATCTCGTCGAGGGGCAACCGCCGCGCTTCGTCCTCGGGCAGGAGCGAGACCTCCTCGGTGCGCTCGGACTGGCTCCGCCCCTCGAAGGGGTTCTTGCCAATGGCGCGGGAGCGCGTCACCACCGTTTTCGTGGTTTTGCCGACGGCCTTGCTGAGCTCCTCCACGGTCTTCTCGTCCGAGGGCGTCAGGTAGAGCTTGATGCCGGCGTTGCCCTGGAGCGCGCGCCGCGTGTTCTCGCCATAGATCTCGTCGATGGCGGGGATGGTCTGGGTGACGATCGCGAGATGCCCGCGATACTGCCGCAGGATCTCGATGCTCTCGGCCACGATGGGCATCTTGCCGAGCCGGTTGAACTCGTCGAGGAGGATCATCACCGGCCAGGGTTCGTCCGGGCCCGGCTCTTTATCCTGCAGCGCCGAGAGCAGATCCGAGAAAAAGAGCCGGATCAGCGGTGCGAGGGGCTTCACCATGAGCGGCTGGACGACGAGATAGACGCTGAAGGGTGTCTTGCGGATCGTCCGGAAGTCGAAATCCGACACCGCCGTCGCCGCGTCGATCGCCGGGTTCTGCCACTGGTCAAGGCCAGAGGTCATCAGCAGCGAGACATAGGAGGTCAGCGTGTCGTTGTTGGTGGATGCCAGCCGCGTGAAGATCAGCCGCGCGGCCGGGTTCCGGACCTCATGGGCGCGGGCGAGATATTCCTTTTGCTTGTGCCCGCCCGAGGCCGCGATCCGGTAGATCTCACCGAGGGTGGGGCGATGACGCTGGAAAGCCAGGAGCCCGGCGGCGACGAAGAGGTCGATCCCGCCTTTCAGAAGCCCCTGCACCCGGTCGTTGTCGTTCTGCAGAAAGAGCGTTGCGAGGAGCAGAAGTTCCATCTGCTGGCGTGCGGGATCTTTCAGCTCGTAGATGCGCAAGAGCGGATTGTAGCGATGGGTGCGCTTGGTCTCCCAATCGGTCGGCGCGAAGCGAAAGACCGTATCGCCCGCCGAGGCCCGGTGACGCGCCGAGGCCTCGTAACATTCGCCCTTCACGTCGAGAACGACCGCCGAGCCCTGCCAGGTGAGGAGGTTCGGGATCACGAAGCCCGTGGTCTTGCCGCGCCCGGTCGGCGCCACGATCAGCGCATGCGGGAAGGTTTTAGAGCAGAGAAACGGTGCGCGCGACGTCGGCTTGCCGAGCTTGCCGATCACGAAACCCGTGCCAGGCGCGCCGAAGAAGCCGTTGCGCTTCATCTCCCGCCGCGTCTGCCAATGGGTGTAGCCGAAGCGGGTCAGCGCCGAGCCGGACATCGCGAGGCTTATGAGAAGGCCCGCCACCCCGGCCCCGCCCATGATCAGATTGATCAGCCGGAAGTCGTCGGGCCGGACCTCCCGGAAGGCGAGATAGTTCTCAGCGATGTAGAAGAAGTCGATCTCCGCCTGCACCCCGAGGTCCCGGAAGGTCAGGACGGCCGAGGCGATGACATAGCCGATGGCGCCCGCGACAAGCGTCACCAGCACCACGCCGATGGCGAGCCGCCCTTTTCCGAGGCCGCCCATCAATGGGTCTCCCCGCGCTCTTTCTCGCCTTCGGTGAGATCGGCCCGGTGGAGCTCGTATTCCCGGTCGGCGATCTCCTCGACGACGGCCCTGGCCGCCTCGCTGTTCGCGGTCGGCTCATCCGATTGCAGGTAGACCTTGGCGGCATAGAGCCGATCGAGGCGGTCCGCGATCTGCTCGCGCAGGACCTCAACGTCGCCGTCTCTGAGCCGCTCGATCTGCTCGGCATCGAGGTCGCGCTCGACCGCGTCCCGATAGGCCAGCCGCTCCCCGGTATCCGCGAAGGGCTCGGACATCTCGCCAGACCTCTCATGGTCGAGCACCCGCCGGACCTCGGGATCGAGGGTACGCGCGCGGACCGCCTCCGTCGCCACGCGGGCCTCCGCCTCCGACAGTGCGCGCTCCGTCAAGGCCCCGTGTCGCTCTTCGTCGATTACGCCGTCCTGGCGCAGGACCTCGTGGCGCTCGAGGGTGACCCCAAGCTGCACATGGGCGCGGTTCAGCGCCTCGCGTGCCGTCTCGAGATCGGCGCGGCGCTCGAGAATTAGCCCGTCGGTCTCGGCCACCCGCTGAAGATCATCGGCGATCCATTGCCGCTCGAGCGCGGCGTTCTGCGCCCCGGTCTCCATCCGCGCGATAACGACCGAGGACCGGATCCCGGTGCCCCGGAGCGCAGTGTCGATTTGCGCCCGGACGTCCGGCTCCCGCAGGCGCATCAGCTGGTCCCGGTCGATGTTCGTCTCGGAATAGACCCCGCCGTCTGATGGTCTTTCGGTCAGGGTCACCGACCGGAGCCCGAGGGGTTGCATATGGGCGACCCTCGCCTGGATCTCATTGAGACTCCGCTCGAGCCGCGGCCGCTCGGTCTCGGGCTTTTCCGAGATCATCCCCTGGACGCGCGCGACCTGATCGGCATAGCGGGTTCTCAACTCATCGAACGACTGCTCCTCGGCCATGTAGACGTCTCCTTGAAGGTTGAGTTTCCCGCCCTGCGCCAGGACTTCGCCGGCTCGGAAGAGGGCGTCCGAGACATCCTCCCGGGCCTCCCGCGAAGCCTCCGAGGCGAGCGCGTGATAGACAGACCTTGTGTTGGCGATCTCGGCCAGCGCGCGCTCCAGATCGGCCCCGACACGCGGCCGCGGTTCCGCTTCCCGACCCTCGTCCTTGGCGGCATAGACCTCGCGGGTCCGGGCTGGGTAATGCACGACACCCCGGTCGATGCGCCGAGTCGCTTCCAGCCGGACGCCGAACCGCTCGGCCTCCTGGACCATGGCGAGGCGGAAGTCATCATAGTTAAACCGGTGGTCGCGGCCGAGGAAGAAGAACTCCCCCTCCTGGGAGCGGCGGTTCAACACGATGTGCGCATGCGGGTGCGCCCGGTCTTCATGCACCGCGATGATGTAATCGAAGTGGCCTTCGTCGGTCTGGAAGAACCGCTCCGAGACGCTTGCCGTGATGTCGCGCACGTCTTCGCCCCTTGTGCCGATCGGGAAGGACATCAGCATATGCGTGGTCTGTCCGAGCTTCGGCTTGAACCCGGCACTCCAGCGCTTGGCAAAGCGTTCCGTAAGGTCCTTGATCTCGATCTGCTCGAGCCGCGTTTTGCCGTCGAGGAACCCGCTTGAATCGACGATATGGGTCGACTTCGTGGTCAGATATCCAAGCTGGTTTGCAAGCTCGGATTTCGTGTGCGTGCCGCCGCTCCGGATCGCCTTGAAGACCGCTGCGCGGTGCCCCGCCGCGGCGCGGATCAACTGCCGCTGTTTCGCGACATGGAGGCCCTGCATCGAGCCCCGGATCCGGCTCCAGCCGTCCCGGAAGACCTCGCCGGTCACGACATGGACGGCATCATTCAGCCGCATGGGCAAACTCCCTCAGGGCGGCCGTGGCCTCGAGCTGCATGGCATCCCGGCGGCGACGGACGAGCAGGTCGATCTCGTCGGCAGAATCGAGAATGAACCGCGCGAGACCCCGCATCTGGGCGAGCTGCAGGTCGGAGAATTCCGCCGCCCCCTGCCCCGTCCGGTTGGCCTCTGTCATCCGTTTTGTAAGCTGCGCAACCCCGTTGCCAAGCTCGTTCAGAGACGCCCGGTAACGCGCCATCTCGGCGGCCAGATTGGTATCCGGAACGAAGGTCCCACCGGCGGCCTGGATCAGCCGCCGCAGCCCCTCCGTGCGGGTCTCTACGCCTGCCGCGGCGAACACCGCATTGAGCGCCGCGAGCTCCTCCTGCGTGAGCTTCACGGTTACCGCCGCCGTCGCCACGGCGGTGTCCTGCTGCCGCTCTGTATCCGCCGTCACGACATAGCGGATCGCCCGCGCCGTCACCCCGAAGCGCGCGGCGAGGTCCGACGTCGACATCCCCTCCGCGGCCTTGCGGACGATCTCCATCTTCTCGGTCTCGGATAGTCGTTTCGCGCGGGACATGCGGAAGAAAGCCCCCTATTTCCTGCCACCTTCAGCAGCGGTCCCCTACACCCTACGAAACTATAGCTTCGTGTCAATGATATATAATCATTGCATGTGGGTAGGGACCGCTGCTTCCGTGTTGGGCCAAGCGGCGGAGCCGCGCGGCCGCGGACCGCCAGGGCCGACCATCTTTGCTTAAAACACGCCTCCACCTCCGCCTGCTTCCTTGGCCCGCGCCGAAGGTTCTGACCGAACACGCCCCCGTGTTCGGACGGAAGCGAGGGGGCGGCGCAGATCCCCTCGGATGGGGTGGTCCGGCGGGGTCAAGGGAGGCCAGATTTGGCTTGCCAAATCTCTGCCGGAAAAACCCGGCAAGGCACAGCCGCAGAGTTATTCCGGATGGCCCCCTTGAGGCCGCCGGACCACCCTGTCACGGACGATCTCTCCTCTTCTTCCGGGACCGCTTGCGGTCCCCACAACAACACGTTGAGCCGGGCCCCCGGCCCGGCTCTCCGTCCTGCGCGACGCGCTCCCGGCAACTGGACAGGGCCGCCCGAAGGCGGCCCGTCCGCGAGGCGGATCAGGCCTCGGGTTCTTTCGCGCTCGGCGGGAACATCACCAGCTCCTGGACCGCGACGGGGAAGTCGAGCTTGAGGCTGAAGAACTCCGAGCCGTCCCCCTGGCGGGTGTTGCGGAACATCGCGCCGACGCGCTGGAACCGCGTGCGTTCCTGGCCGTCGCTGTCGGTGAACTTGACGGGAACGGTGGCGACATAGTGGTTGGTCATCTGGGTCTCTCCTTGTTGCGATGGGGACCCTTCAGCACGGGGGCAAAAGGACGGGGCGCAAGCGCAAATGCGGAGGGTCCGCGGGCCTGCCCGTGGAAGCCGTCTTTGCGCTTGCCGGAGCGTTACCGGAGGGCACGACCGGGCCGACCCCGTGCGATCCACATCGAGAAGCAAGAAGGAGAGGTGCCGGGTGAACGAAGGACTTTGATGCCGTGACCTGTCTCAGTCGATCTGATGGACGATGCCGAGGGCGACACCCGGACGTCTCGCGACCGTCCGATGTTTTGCCGCTGCGAAAAGATCGGGTGGGGTCTGCGTCGTCGTGAAACGATTGCTTCCGGCCCGGTCCAGGAGCTGGTGATGTTCCATTCTTAGGTCACCGCACCCGAGAACCCGTTTCTCGGCTGACGGGCGCAGTCTAAGTGAGCGCGCAGATCGACGCGGGATGTGTTGCGACACCCGGAACAGCCAAAGAGCGATGGCCACCTTCGTGAGAACGACGAAAGGACCGCCCGAAGGTGGCCCTCTCGATCTCAGGTCTCGGACTTCTTCGCCGGGTCCGCGACCCGCGTCACCGTCAGTCCCTTCGCCTCGGCTTTCTGCCCGAGGTTGAGCGCCACCCCGTTGCCGTCGAAGAGCACGACTCCCGTCGCGGCGAACCGGTTGTCGAGCATCTCGTCATTGCACTTGAAGGGCGCCGCCCGTCCGTGGGCCGATCAGCAGGGATCGAAGCGCGCCTGCGCGACACCCCGTGCCGGCGCCCAGCGGGCGGTGATCATCTCGGCACCGTGGCGCCCGCCCTTACGGCAGAGGAAGATCTCCTGGTTGCGGGTCTGTCTGATCCGGTCCCGGACCTTGTCGAGGGTCGTGAAGATCAGATCGACATCGGTCCAATCGGTGGCGCCGTAGACGATCAGGGGGACGCCCTCGACCTTCGACTTCGCCACCGTCTCCCGGTCGTGCTGCTCGAGGAGCTGCTTCGCCTCGAAGACGGCGCCCGTCTCCTGGGCCTTCGCGCTCGCCCGCGATCCTGCTGCCGGGATGAACGCGTGTCCCGTCTCGACCTCGTAGCACTCGGCCGCCGCCTCGCTCATAACCTCGATGGCGCCCACGATCTCGCGGAGCTGCAGGAAGCGGCCCTGCGCCTCTTCGAGCGCGGTCTCGGCGATCTCCGATCCGTCGTCGCTCTTCGCCAGCGCGCCGGTCTTGTCGGCGGTCCGGTCGAGTTCCTTGCCGATGGCGATCTTGCGGCGCTGCAGGATCGTGGCGAGCCCGTGCGCCAGTGGTTCAATCTCCTTCTCGAGCCCGGTATTGCGCAACTGGCCGAGGAGCGCCTCGAAGGTCTCGCGGATGATGTGGTCGGTCAGGATGTGATCTTCGGGGATCGGGAGCTCCGCGCCTTTCTCCGACAGACCATAGAGTTCGATGATGTCGTAAGCGTTCGCCTGGTCGTTAGCCATGTCTGTTCTCCAGATGTCGGTTGGTCGACCACCACGGGATCGTGGTGGCATGGCCGGACGTTTGGGGTCCGAATCTGCCCGGGTCAGGGACGGCGCAGCCGCCAGCGTGACGGGCACAAAAGTCTTCCAAGCGCGGCGGTCCCACCAAGCAAGACCTCTGGCACTCGTGCTCACTCGCCGCCCGCGCCGAATAGTTTTGCGATCCTTGAGGCAGGCTGATTTGGGGGCCATCCGGAGGATATGCTTCCACGCTCATGCGCTCGTCCATGCCGTGGCCGGGCGGTTGGTCGAGTACGTTGCCGAGTGGGAGCCTGAGCCGTGGGACGTCGCCGTGCTGCCGGAGGAGGTTCGCTTCGATGCGTAGGCTTGTGCTTCACATGAATCATTTGCAGCGTTCTTCCCGATGTTGCCAAGCTGCCGAAGCAACCAAATCCTCACTTGCTGCCTGACTTGCCGTCTTGCCAAGCATTTGATGCTCGCCTAATCGGACAGTTGCGTGAACATCGTTTGCAATACTCGGCTGCAAGAATGAACTGGGCGTTTGCGCGACGTGTTTCACCGTTTCGCGCCGCTTCATAGCCTTCCTTCTCAAGTTCCCATATTTCACTATTGGAAGGGCAGTTCCTACGAACAAAGACAAGAGGATCACGTCCAACGTTAGTCATCAGTACTCAACACCACATACAACTCGCCCTCTGCGATTGAGCGGGGCACTTGGAACAGCGCGTTAGCTTGCCTTTGATGATCCCTTTAGGGGGAATAGGAGGAGCCTAAGCTCCTCCCTTGTCGCTGTACTCGATAACCAAATCACCATTCGGCGACAGTTGTTTAGTAGTAGCGCTTTTTGAACAGAATCTGTTCAAATCTTGGATATTTGCCTGCCACGAGCCCAAATGGTTAAGGCTTTGTTAATCCGTATGCTCGATCCGTCAGCGACTCCTTGACTTACTTTGAAGTTCACGGACATCGATGACGCGCATGAAACTATGAGTCATTCAAGAACGCCCAATCGTTATCGTAGGCAGTGCTATGTGAATGTATAACTCGAAAGCAGGCGCTAAGGCTCAGTCAGCGGGAGCCTTCTGGAAACTGCTCTTACAATAACCCTGGTTGTTTCAGAGTGTCGTGTTTTGCTAAGGCGGGCTAAGCGAAAAAGTCCGCAAGAGATACAACCAACCAATATAAACCGCGCCCCAGCACATAGACATATCCCAGAAAGAACACGACAAGGAGAGACGTAGCTATGTCGCGTTCCCACGACGATCTATTCTGATGCTTCATGATTGTATGATGAGTTGTCGGCGTTAACGAACGGTTAATGCTTGAGCCTACTTGCGCCCACAGGTTTATCCGCAGAGGTGGCGGACAGAGGCGATGGGTGAAGTAACCGACAGAGCTACAGGGAATTGCAAGTGCAGTGAAAACCTAGCCCGGCCTCGGCGCGAAAAGTGACTTCGACAATCCGCGAGAGCGCGGCGAGTTGCCTCAGGGTTGCTCTCACTTCAAAGGCACAACGCAGGGTTGCGTTTCGATATGCCGCCTGCTACGCGAAGTATACCGGGGGATTGGGGGCGGTGCTGGGGAAACCACATCCGCCCTCAAACTTCGGCATCTCCGTTGATGTACTTTCCGTAGAAGCGGTTGGCTTTGTTTGGCCGTTTACAGGGCCGAGCACCACGGGCGTGGCGGACGCGCAGTAGAGCGTGCAATCCTGCTCTCTGCCACGTGTTCATTTTGCAGAGCCGTATTGGCAGTCGTCCTTTGTGAACTTGATGCAGTGCACACAGTTAGGATCTCGAATCGCCAGTGGTTCGCGCCAATAGAGGTCCATTGGCTGGCTGCATTTTATTCAGAACCAAAAGGACCAACCCTTGTTGCATCTGTCCAGCACTACGTGAGCTGGGCAAGAGTTCCCCTATCAGCCGCTGGAGGTTTGAGCTATCGTGTTCTTTCATTTCAATGAGGGCAGCGTGCGCGGCCGCAACCACGCACGCATGAACCTCCTGACGTACCGCATCTCCTTCGGCCTCAATTATGGAGTAAAGTAAGTCCGTCAGTTTATCGGGGTTCATCGTCTACATCGCTTCCAAACACTGGCTGGCAAGTTCGCGCCGACGACGGTATGCGTCGAGGATAGTTAACGAAAGGTTAAGTTTCCTTGTCTGCCACCACCGCAGGTGCCAACTCATTTCTTCCGGGGGACTGTATGTAGAGTGCTTCGAGCTTCTCAGCGGTGTTCTCGAAGCCATCCCTTCTTGCTTCGTCAGCAGCTAGTAGCACCTTCCACTTGAAGCTCCACTCTTCCGACGAGAGCTGGGTTTGGTGCTGGCTTGTAGTCATGTTGGTCTTCTCCATGATCTAACGCTTCCGCGCGCAGTTCTCAGTGGAGAGATATTTCTTGGGAAATGGTGAACGAACCCTTAACAGACTCATTCCAGATCCTCGAAAACTGTATCCATCCGCACAGTATCTTGGATGCATCGGTCGGAACGCACACAACGGATTGTGGTGTTTGGTGCGGCAATGTGTCGAGCTCGTCGTTCGAAAGGTGATCCCGTGGCGACACCCTTCTTAAGACTGCGAAGCGCATCGAGAGCCCTGCGACGCGCCGGGCCGGGCAGCTTCTTAAGCAGACAAAAACCGCTCGCGTCCGCGACCGAAAGCCCGATGGATGGAAGGTAGCGACCCTCTGACTTCTCGGAGGAAGGCAGCAGCTCAAACGGGCTTGTCCGTAAGCGTCCGGCGTGACCGCTATTTCCAGGGCAGCAGGTCACTGACGCGGGCAATCTTGTAGTCCGGGATGCGGGCGATGGTTTCTGCGAGCCAGGTCTGGGGATCGACGCCGTTGAGCTTAGCGGTCTCGATCATGGTGTAGGCGACTGCTGCGGCGCGACCTCCGGCGGGTGATCCGACGAAGAGGTAGTTCTTCCGGCCCAAGGTGATGGCGCGCATGGCCCGTTCTGCTGTGTTGTTGTCGATCTCCAGGGTGCCGTGGGCGAGGTACGGCCTGAGCCGTTTCATCCGGGTGAGCGCATAGCGGATGGCCTGTGCCAGCGGCGTTTTCCCCGATATCGTTGGCAGCTGCGCGGCCAGCCAGTCCTGAAGATCATCGAAGATCGGCTTGGCTTTCGCCTTTCGGATCGCGGCCCGTTGGTCGGGCGGCGATCCTCGCGCTTCTTTTTCGACGGCGTAGAGCTGGGCGATGCGCAGGATGGCCTCTTCAGCGATGGCTGAACCCTGAGAGCGGTGCACATCAACGAACTTGCGCCGGATATGCGCCATGCAGGCCACTTCCTTGATATCGTGATCGCGGTAGAGCTCTTCGTACCCGGCATATCCGTCGGCATGCATCCAGCCCTTGTACCGGCTCAGATGATCTTTGGGGTGGGCACCGCGTCGATCCGGTGAGAACTGGTACCAGGCCGCCGGTGGTGCTGTACCGGCCCAAGGTCTTTCGTCCCTGGCATAGACCCAGAGCCGCCCGGTCTGTGTTTTTCCGGTACCGGGGGCGAGCATGTTGACGGGTGTGTCGTCGGTGAAGATCGCTTTACCCTTCAGGACGCGCTTGCCGATCGCGTCTGCCAGAGGGGCCAAGAGCGTGGTCGTCTTGCCGACCCAATCGGCCAGGGTAGATCGATCCAGGTCGATGCCTTCCCTCTCGAAGATCTGGCTCTGGCGGTAGAGTGGAAGGTGATCGGCGTATTTTGAGACGAGCACATGCGCCAGCAGACCCGGGCCGGGCCGACCACGCTCAATCGGGCGCGACGGCAGAACAGCCTGGGTAAACCTTTCGCAGCGCTTGCAGGCATAGCGTGGCCGGGTGATCTTGTTCACGACGAACCGACCCGGCACGTATTCCAGTTCTTCGGTCACGTCCTCACCGACCCGGCGCAGGGCCCCGCCGCATTTGCACTGATCCTTTGGCGGCAACAGCTCGATGTTGTTGCGTGGGATATGGTCCGGGATGGGGCGACGCTTGGGTTTGTCCTTCGGTTCGTCCGGCGGCAGCTTCATCTTCGCTGTCATCGCAGCCTCGGCGATCTCGCTGGTCTCCAATGCGAGCATCAGCTGTTTGGTCTGTTCCGAGGTCGATCCGTAGCGCCAGGCTTTCTGGCCCGCGACCTGATGCCGGAGCTTCTCGATGAGCATCGCCTGGGCTTTGATCTCGGCCAAAAGCTGGTGGGTGAACTCCTTCAGTTCACCGTAATCTTCGGGCAATGTCTTCGCCTCGGCCACCATGGCCAGATGTTACATCATTGGAAGGATTGAGGGAATCCTATCCAGCCCGCAAAGGACGCCATGTGCGTCGGGGCATGCGCCAGTCGATTCCTTCCAAGAGCATGGCCAGCTGCGCCGGCGTCAGGGACACCTTGCCCTCCTTCGTGGCCGGCCAGACGAACTTGCCACTCTCCAGGCGTTTGGAGAACAGACATGCCCCTTGGCCGTCCCACCAAATCACCTTGATCAGATCGCCACGCCGGCCCCGGAACACGAACATGTGCCCGGCGAAGGGATCGAGCTTCAGAACCTTCTCGGTCTGCGCCGCCAGGGAAGCATAGCCCTTGCGCATGTCGGTCACACCGGCAGCCAGCCAGACCTTCGTGTTCGTCGGAACCGGGATCATGTGAGGTGCTGTACCAGGCGGGCAACGGCCTCGGGATCATAGCCGCCGCTGATCCGCAGCCGGTGGCCATTGGTCAACTCCAACTCGATTACGCCGGTCGCCTCCATCGGCGGCGACGCCTGCGCCGGTTCGGACACGATCTCGACCGGCAGAAAGCGCGCGTCATCCTCATCCGCCGTGTCACCGGCCGCGAACTGCGGGTCTTTCATCCAGTTGAAGATCTGGTTGGCGTTCACATCGTAGCGCCGCGCAACCTGGGCGACCGAAACACCGGGCATCCGCGCCTGCGCACAGATCATGCGCTTCTCGTCATCGCTCCACTTCCTGCGCCTGCGCCGCTTCGCCATCCCTGACCTGGAGTTCCCCCGGTTTGATGGACGGTTACGGGCTAGAGAACTCTAGCGTCTCGAGGGCGCTCCTTTCGTAGTCGATCGGCGAGAGATATCCCAGAGCCGAGTGGGGGCGTCCGGGATTGTACCAGCCCTCGATGAACTCG
>JBCCPQ010000030.1:0-15458 GCA_039024825.1 Pseudomonadota bacterium | reverse complement strand
CGTCGTCATAGAGCGAAGCTTTCAGGGAGACAGCCGCGATTTCACGTTGGGCTTTGGCGCGCGGGACACGCGTGTCTTCCTCACCACGGCCTCCAAGAACATCGCCAGTCCTGCTCTTGAAAATGACGACTTCTCCTCTTCGTCAGTGGATCTTTCATTCAGCGCGCGGGTGGTCCCGGCGGGCTCGCAAGCCGTCTATGCTTTTAGCGCATCGCTGAGCCGCGCGTGGCGCGGCGGAGACGCGTTGGCAAACACCTATGCGTTGAGCGGGACACGGAGCTGGGTGCATGACGGACGCCAGCAGCGGAGTGTGCGGCTGGGGTACACGCGGCAAAACCGTCTCGATTCTGACAGCCTTTCGGCCAGCATTTGGTCACTCTCGGGCACGATTTCACGTCCAGTGGAGACAGGCAGTCTCGCCATCGACGCCGCTCTCATCCGGACTGAGTCCGACTCGGCGCTAGTCGCAAATATAGCGGTTACTGCCGGGGTCGGCTATGCCTACGGGTCCGAGGTGCTCGGTGTCTTGCCGACGTTACGCGCACGGCTGACGCACCGTGACTATGACGAACTGGCCCTTTCGTTCACCGACATTCGCCGCGATTGGGAGGTGGAACTCGGCCTTGAGGTCGCAGTGCCGGACCTCTCTGTTCTGGGCTTCATTCCAACAGTCGGTGTAAGCGTTGAACGCAACATGTCTTCGGTCGCGGCCTATTCAACTGAACAGGTCGGCCTTCGCTTCGGATACCGGTCGAGCTTCTGACACCTTGACCGTGCGGGCTGGCAGGGCACCTTCTGCCCAGAACGGAAAGGACATATTATGAAGGTCAAATACCTCCACACCATGGTCCGAGTGAAAGACTTGGACGCGTCGATCGCATTTTACAAGTTGCTCGGTCTTGAAGAAACGCGCCGGATGGAGAACGAGGGCGGTCGCTTTACGCTGCTGTTCATGGCTCCTCCGGGCCAGCCTGAATGCCCTGTCGAATTGACATACAACTGGGACGGAGATGATGCGTTACCATCGGATTCGCGTCACTTTGGGCATCTGGCTTATGCGGTGGAGGACATATACGGGACCTGCCAGCATCTCATGGATAACGGCGTTACCATCAACCGCCCTCCGCGGGACGGTCGTATGGCCTTTGTTCGTTCTCCTGATAACGTGTCAGTGGAGCTTCTGCAGATGGGCGACGCGAAGGAGCCAATGGAACCGTGGGCCAGCATGGAAAACACCGGGCACTGGTAACGTCAGCACTCTGCCTACTGGGGGCCGTGGTGGAGGCCCAGTCCACTGCCTGTCGTCAGGCGCTAGCCCTCGGGCTCGACGTGTCCGCATCGGTAGATTCTGATGAGTATAGGCTGCAGCTTGAAGGGCTGGCGCGAGCGCTGACGTCAGACGCAGTAAGTCGCCGCATCCTCGATGGAGCTGAAGCGCCGATTTCACTTTACGTGTTTGAGTGGAGCGGCCCCGATGTGCAGCGGACCATTCTTGACTGGGTCGCCATCACAGACATCGGAGTGCTCTCAGCCTCCGCGCTGGCGATCCAACGGCATGAGCGCGACCCGGTGGGCGATACGGTTGATCACTCTACGTCGGTGGCGACGGCAATTAGCCACGGAATTACAGCGATTGCTCAACAGAACCACTGTTGGAAACGCACGATCGATATCTCGGGCGACGGCAAGCATAACACTGGCGGCGATCCGAGGATGACTTGGCCAAACCTCGCGGCAGCTGCCATCACAGTAAACGGGCTAGTCGTTGGTGTGGATAGTCCCCGCGGCGGCGATATCCGCCAACTCGAGATTGGGGAGCTATCATCTTACTACCATGCCCAAGTCATCTTCGGGCCAGGGGCTTTTGTGGAAACAGCGCTAGGGTTCTCAGACTTTGAACGCGCCATGAAGCGTAAGCTCTTGCGCGAACTTCAGGGACCGGTGTTTGGCGCATTGCCTGCGCAGTAGAAACTGTAACAAACGGCTAAAGCACCTTTAGCAGAAAGGACGAAACGCCGGCTTTCGGCGCACCTAGTAGATGTAGCGGATCTGGTCGGACCAGTAACGTTCCACGCGTTTGAGCGCCCCGTTGATATCTTCGATGCCATTCGGGCCAAGAACGCCGCTGTTCTGAAGGCCGTCGGCATGGCGGTTGAAGAGATCGGCGACGACATCGCGAACGCTGCGTCCTTTTTCGGTGAGGCTCACGCGGACAGAGCGCCTGTCGATCTCGCAACGCTGGTGGTGCATGTACCCCATTTCTACGAGTTTCTTGAGATTGTAGCTCACGTTAGAGCCTTGGTAGTAACCGCGGGTCTTAAGCTCTCCAGCTGTCACTTCGTTGTCGCCGATATTGAAGAGTAGCAGCGCCTGAACCGCGTTGATTTCCAACACTCCAACACGCTCAAACTCATCCTTGATCACGTCAAGAAGAAGTCGGTGTAGCCGCTCCACCAGAGCTAGGCTTTCGAGATAACCGGCAATGAAGCCTGCGCTTCCCGTCTGGCCGATCTGTGAATGAATGCTCATCTACGCCTCCACGTTCGCTGAAGACGTGTTTGACGCAGAAAGGCTTAGAAAGTGTTAAGTGCCACCGCCTTCCAGACCGACTTCCTTAAATTGCAACCTAATCTCGTTAATCATGGGCAAGAACTCATCCGGCGGCTGGGTCTGGCCGCTTATCCAAGGATACAAGTCAAGGTCTGCTTCCGCGATCAACGCTTCGTAGTCATCAAGCGCCGCATGATCCATCGTCTCGAGCCGCGCACTCGCAAACGCCGTCAAAATCACGTCCATTTCCTTGATGCCTCGGCGGATGGAACGCATGAACAACCGCTTACGCCGGATTTCTAGCGTCTCAGACATTCTCCAGCCGGTCCTCTATCCGCGCCAAAAGATCGAGCGCTTCCTGCAGCTTAGTCCGAAGAGCCGACACTTCGGCGGCAGAGACTGGCGTGTCACTCGGCACAAGGTCGTCTCCTTGACCAGTCATCAGCCAACGCAGGCTCACGTTCAGGATCCCCGAAAGCATGGCGAGTTTGTTCGCGCGGGGTTCTGACAGGTCATCCTCCCACTCCTTGAGCGTGCGGAGCTTTATTCCGAGCCGCCGGGCAAGCTCTTCTTGTTGGAGGCCTGCAGCCTCCCTTGCACCGGTTATTCGGTCGCCAAAGGTCGCCTTATCGTCGTGATAGAAGTCTGCCTTGGCCGGGTCGTCTGCCATGGATTGCACCTTCCTTGGGGGTCTGACACGGTTCTAAGACACCTCAATACGAATTGCCACCGGAGCCCGATATGTCATTTCTTGCCAGCCGCTTGGAACGCGTTGCTCCGTCCGCAACCATCGCCATGTCTACACGTGCCATGGAACTCCGCTCAGACGGGCAGGACGTCATCTCTCTCTCGGCAGGCGAGCCTGATTTTGCCACGCCCGACAACATCGCCCTCGCTGCTAAGGTGGCTATTGACGCAGGCCGCGGGCGGTACACGCCTCCTGATGGGCTCCCAGAGCTGAAAGACGCCATTGCGGCCAAGTTCGCACGCGAAAACGGGCTGTCATATACGCGAAGTCAGATCTCCGTTGGATCCGGGGGTAAACAGGTCCTGTGGAATGCACTTCTCGCCACGATGGAACTTGGGGATGAAGTGGTGATCCCCGCCCCGTACTGGACGTCCTACCCGGATATGGTGCGCATGGCGGGCGGAGAGGCCGTCATCGTACCTGCGAGCGTCGAGACCGGTTACAAGATCACTCCAGACACGCTCAACGCGGCGATAACCAGCAAGACGAAATGGTTCATATTCAACTCACCATCAAACCCCACCGGCGCTGGCTACAGCGCGGATGAACTTCGCGCGCTTACCGACGTTCTGATGGACCATCCCCACGTCTGGATCCTCTCGGACGACATGTATGAGCACCTGACATTTGGTGACTTCAAGTTCTGCACGCCGGCTGAGATCGAACCGAGGCTTTACGACAGAACGCTGACTACAAATGGGGTTTCAAAGGCCTACTCCATGACCGGCTGGCGCATCGGATATGCAGGCGGCCCTGAGCCCCTCATCACAGCGATGCGCAAGATCCAAAGCCAAAGTACAGGAAATCCTTGCGCCATTTCGCAATACGCAGCCATCGAAGCGTTGAATGGGCCGCAGGACTTTCTCGCCCCCAATCGTGACCTCTTTCGCGTCCGCCGTGACCTTGTGGTCAAGGCGCTCAATGCCTGCCCTGGTCTGTCCTGCCCAACGCCCGAAGGCGCTTTCTATGTTTATCCGTCTTGTGCGGGTGCAATCGGCAAAACCACCCCGCGGGGAGAGACCATCAAAAACGACGAGGACTTTGTCACAGCCCTCCTTAATGAGGCGCTCGTGGCTTGCGTCCATGGCGCAGCGTTCGGGCTTTCCCCAGCGTTCCGAGTAAGCTACGCTGCATCTAACGAGGCACTGACCGAAGCCTGCGCGCGCATCAAGACGTTTTGCGAGGCTCTGACTTGAGACAAGACTGACTACGAGGCGAGCGATGTCCGGCGATCTGCCAGACTTTTATTTCCGAATCCGGGACAAAGGTGCCGTGGTCTTTCGAGTGGACACCGAAAACCGTCAACGGCGCATCGAAATGGACCAGATTGCCGTCGTCAATGTCGTCAACGGGCAAATCAAACCTCACGGCCAACGCGAGCTGTCGCCTCAGGAGCTCGGCGTTATCGAAGACTGGATGGCGCAGAGAGTCAAAGTCCTGGAGGGTCGTACAATCGATGACATCCATCGCGCCGTCGATCATCTGAACCTCACCGCGCAGTGGGTACAAACCACGGCTACCGACGAGCAACTCGAGGCATTTACCGATGAGCTGCTTTTGGCAATGCACGATCTTCGATCGGTCCTCGTTCGCAAGAAAGCCGACCGACTGATGCGTGCACGAGATCAGGCCGCGGAGTAACGTTCACCGTAAACGTCAACGGTCTCGACCGAGCCTCAAAAAGCCGCCAGTATGTGTTGGGGCGATGGAGACTGCGCCATGAAACGTAATTGGTTCCTCGGTGAAGCACTAAGCCAGCTTTATGTGCGACCGCGCGCATGGCGGGCGTCCAAGGATACACGTTCGCTCAAAGAGCTGGCTGATGCCTTGCTGTCTACGGCGGGCGAAGCCTCTGGCTACTCACTCGCGGCCACGCTGCTTGAGACTTATTCGAAGGCATCCGAACCCGAAAAGCTGGCCTTCTTTTCACATCTAAATGAGGAGCTTGAGATCGATGCCGACCGCGTAGCTCAGCTTGCGGCTGCCTATGCCAAATCTCCATCAACGAAACTCTTTAAAGAACTGTCCGAGGCCTCGGAACCGCGGCGGCAAGAACTTCTCAGGCGGCTCAATCAACCTGAAGGAGCAACGCCGCGGCTGGTCGCCATGCGTGCCGACCTTCTGCGCTTAAGCAAAGCACAACCAGCTCTTTCTCGGACTGACCACGATTTCGGACATCTGCTGCGCTCCTGGTTCAACCGCGGCTTTCTCAGCGCGCGACGGATCACCTGGGACAGTCCCGCACGGATCCTAGACAAGATCGTTGCCTATGAGGCGGTACACGCCATTCAAGACCTCGATGACTTGCGCCGCAGGATCGAGCCAGAGGATCGACGCTGTTTCGCGTTCTTTCATCCATCAATGCCCGAGGAGCCACTGATCTTTGTCGAAGTGGCCCTAACGCTAGAGATATCCGGCTCCATCGATCATCTTCTGAGGCTTGACCGGTCTCCAAAGGATCCAGCCACGGCAACCCATGCTGTTTTCTACTCCATCTCCAATTGCCAAGAAGGCCTAGCGGGGATCAGCTTTGGCAATCTCCTTATCAAACAGGTGGTCTACGAGATTGCGATGGAGCTGCCCGGCGTGACAACTTTTTCGACGCTCTCGCCCATTCCGGGACTGCGCGCGTGGATGGCAGACGAAGGCATGGAAGCGGAAACGCCAGAGGACTTCCGCACCTTGGCGGCCCACTACCTCGCGACTGCTAAGCGCCCGAATGGCCAGCCAATCGATCCAGTCGCGCGATTCCATCTAGGAAACGGGGCCGAACTCCACAACATTCATGCCGCTGCCGATGCTTCAGCCAAGGGAATGGCGCAATCCGGCGGGGCGATGGTGAACTACCTCTATGATCTCGAAAAGACCGAACGGCAGCACGAGGCCTTTGCAACACAAGGTACCGTGGCCGTTTCAAGGGCCGTACAAAGCTTGATTGCTACCCGCCGACGTCGGGAGGAAACGACGGCGTGAACACGCTTTACGACGCGCTTTTTGCGCCCCATGCAGGCAGCGGTGCCACGTTCCTGGAAACAGATGATGGCTTCACCCTGTCTTATGGCGCCTTTGTAGAGCGCGCGGCACAGATGGCCCATGTCCTCACCGAAGCAGGGCTCCAACCTGGCGACAGGATCGTTGTGCAGGCGCCTAAGATGGCGGACACGATTGCCCTCTATGCGGGCGCGGTTCAGGCGGGTGTTGTCTACTTGCCCTTGAATACCGCCTATACGCCATCTGAAGTTGACTACTTCATTGGCGACGCGGAGCCCGCGCTGATCGTCAGTGACCCGAAAAGTGCCGATGGCATCTCGGGTCAGAGCGGCGCAAAGGTCATGACTCTGGGAGAGGGCGGAACGATAAGCCCGCTTGCCGATGGCAAGCCGAAGTCATTTGAGACGGTAAAGCGTGGCAAAAACGACCTTGCCGCGCTGTTGTATACGTCTGGAACAACGGGGCGGTCCAAAGGGGCGATGATGTCCCATGGGAACCTCCTATCAAACGCTATAGCCCTCTGCTCCCTCTGGCGCATGAGCAACAAGGACCGGCTGATCCACGCGCTTCCAATTTTTCATACGCATGGCCTTTTCGTAGCGCTCAATACGTCCCTACTCGCAGGTACGCGGGTGCGACTGATGACGAACTTCAGCTTGGACGTCCTACTCGAGGAACTTCCTCGCTCCACGCTTTTGATGGGTGTGCCCACATTCTACACCCGGCTCCTTGGTGACTCACGATTCGGGCGAAATGTCACCGAAAGCATGCGTCTGTTTATCTCAGGATCGGCACCGCTCCTCGCCGAGACGCACACCGAATTTGAGAGAATAACTGGCCACCGGATTCTCGAACGCTACGGCATGACCGAAACAAACATGATCACGTCGAACCCGCTGGATGGGGACCGCATAGCCGGGACAGTCGGCCACGCCCTGCCCGGCGTGGATGTCAGGATCACCGATCCCGAGACCGGAAAGGAGCTCAGACGGGGTGAGATTGGCATGATTGAAGTCCGTGGCGAGAATGTCTTTCAGGGATACTGGCACTTGCCAGAGAAAACCGCAGAGGAGCTGCGCCCCGATGGCTTCTTTCTGACCGGTGATCTAGCAACGATGGACGATGATGGCCGGGTGACAATCGTTGGACGCGCCAAGGACCTCATCATTTCGGGCGGCTTCAACATCTACCCGAAAGAGGTTGAAGACGTCCTGAACGCACAGCCAGGGATCCTCGAAAGCGCCGTATACGGTGTTCCGAACGCGGATTTTGGCGAAGCTGTTATTGCTGCCATTGTCCCTGAGCCGGGTGTGGAGATCGACATAGAAAGCGTCCGAGCGTCGGTTGAACCAACGCTTGCGCGCTTCAAACATCCTAAGGATTACAGAGTCTTAACCTCTCTCCCTCGAAACACGATGGGCAAGGTTCAGAAGAACGTGCTTAGAACACAGCATATGTCTTAATCACCGCCAATCCGCTTTGACAGGGAGCCGCGCAGGAGGGCGCGGGCTTCCTTAGGCATCGAAGTCCGCAGCCATCCGGACCCAAAAACGATACATGAGCAGCACAGCTGCCACTGCAAGACCCAAGGCCAGCCCCGTCCAAACACCCGCCGCCCCGACATCTGCCCAGATGCCAAGCCCGGCTGCGACAGGAAGGCCAATTAGCCAATAGCTGAATGCGGCCATGTACATCGGGATGCGCGTATCCTGAACACCGCGCAAAAGCCCAAGCGTCACCACCTGTGCCGCATCGACCAGTTGAAACAGCGCGGCCATCGCCATCAGGAAAACACCCATTGCTAAAACAGCCTCGAAGTCTGCCTCAGTGGGCGTGAGAAACGTCCGGACAAGAAGCTCAGGCACGCCGAGGAAAAAACAAACCGTTATGCTGACGAAAAAGAGGCTCAGCGCCAGCGCCACCTTACCAGAGCGCCTGAGGTCCGACTGTGATCCGCGCCCATAGGCTCGCCCTGCCCGCACGGTGGCGGCCTGACTGATGCCAACATGGACCACGAAAGTGAGCGAAGCGATGTTTAGCACGATGCCATGCGCCGCAAGCTCAACGGTCCCAATGATCCCCATAAGCAGCGCGCTGGCAGTGAACAGCCCTGTTTCGCTTACCGATGTAATCGCGATGGGCCAGCCGAGCCGAAAAACACGAACCAAGATCTGAGGATCGGGGCGCCAGATCCTTTGTAGCAGAACGTGCTGAGGGAATTGCCAAAGCGCGTAGAACATGAGCGCCGCAAACGTGCAGATCCCAACGATTAATGTAGCTACCGCAGCTCCCCGCACACCGAGTTCGGGCGCCCCGAAGTTTCCAAAAATCAGAAGGTAGTTGATTGCCGCGTTCGGCAGCAGAGCCGCGATTGTGACCCAAAGGACCACTCCTGTTCGCTCAAGCGCGCTCAGATAGCTCTTCAGCATCGTGATCCAGAGCTGAGGGAAGAGACCCCAGCACGCGATGCGCAAGTAGTCCTGGCCGAGCTGCGCCACCTGAGGGTCCTGCCCGGCCCAAAGAAGGACCGGACGCGCGAAAAAGAGGGGCAAGATGCAAAGCGCACCAAAGGCTGTCACCAGCCAAAAGCCCATACGCGTGACCCGCCGAACCTGTACGTCATCACCTTGTTCCGCCGCCGCGGCGATCAGCGGCAAAGCTGCCCATGAAAACCCAGAAACTGTAAGAAACAGGATGAAAAAGAAGGACGTAGAGACCGTGAGCGCAGCAAGTTCTGGCACTCCATATCGACCCATCATAAGGGTGTCGGTGGCGCCCAGCGCCACCTGCGCGACAAGACTTCCAGCCAATGGCAAGGCGAGCCATAACATGGCCTTCGCCTCGGGCCGGTACTCCTGAACTGTCTCCATGACCGCGCCATACGCCTGCATTATTGCGCGGACAAGCAGATCAGCTAGGCTGAAGGAAAACCGGGAGGGTCAGTGATGCCGAGCCTGCTCACGCGGCTAATCCATGATGCACAGACATTTCTAACGGCGCTTGAGGCTGAAAACACGCGCGAATGGTGGGCGTCGCACAAGAAGGAGTATGACGAACAACTCAAAAGGCCCGCCGAGACCCTGTTGACTGAGATGTCAGGCAGGCTTGCACGGGTCACGGGTGCTGCGGTCGGTACCAAGCTCTTTCGCCCCCAACGCGACGTTCGCTTCTCGAAAGACAAAGCTCCTTACCACACCCATCTGCACATGCTTTGGAGCGTCTCAAGTGACGGTCCGATCAAACCAGCATTTTTCTTCGGCATTTCACCGACCTACGTCACCCTCGGAGCTGGCCAGAGAGATTTCGATAAGGCGGGGCTCGAGGCGTGGCGCCGTCATGCCGATGAAAGTGGGCAGGAGGTGGCTGCATTGATGAATGCACTAACAGACGCCGACTTCCGCATTAGCGAACCCGCTTACAAACGCGTCCCTGCGCCTTTCTCGAAAGACCACCCCAACGAAGCTATCCTAAGGCGCAAGGGCCTGACCGCGTGGCGCGATAGCGACGCGGGCCTCACTCGGGACCAGATGGGACAGGTTTTTGATGCCCTGACACCCCTCGTCCTTCTGCTTTCGCGACTATGACAGCCTTTAGCGGGAAAGAACCATTCGATTAGCGGTGAGGACGTCGGACGCGCCTGTCCAGGCGTATGCCAGCAAGGCAGGCTCCGTTTGGGAGACAGTGATCCGATGCTTCTGGCCTGCAGGGTTGAAGATCATGGAGCCCGGCGCAAACACGCCCTGATGGTTCTGGCTGACTGCGCCAGAAAGGCAAACATAGCTCTCGCTAATGCCTTCATGGGCGTGGGCCGGGTAAATGCACCCGGGCGCGAAAAGGACGACACCGAGGATGAGTTCTTCTGTGACGACCGGGCCGCGTGGGCCCGCAATTTCCGCGTATCCGTAAGACTTAGCGAGACCTCGGGGCATCTTGTCGTAGCCATACTCCCAGCTTAGATCGCCTGCGATCTGGCGGAGCGCGCGCGTCGCGGGGCCCGCCGCCGACTGTACCCCTTCGCTCAGCGCGCGGTTTAGATGGGCCGTTACGGGAAGGGTAAGTGGAGCACGCAAGACGACCTCCGGCGTTTTGGCCAGAGCGCGATTGATCCCCTCTCGAACCCGACGCTGATGGGCGCGAATTGGGTGCGATCCGCCTGAGGACATAAACCGATAAAGCTCGTAGATTTCCTTGAGGAGATATCGCCAATCCGGCAGGTCGGCGACAGTGTATCCCGTGATCTTGTCTGGAGTCTGATTCATAGCTCTACCCTTCTCCGCGCGCGATATGCGTCGCGGTGGCCAAGAGGCAATCCCAAACTGCATAGAATTCACGCTACCCCAAGATTTGCCATTTTTTCGCGCTTGATCGGTTAGCGATTGCGTACGCCTTGACCCTAGCGTCGAACCGCCCTCCATGGCACACTTCAACTCAAGCAAAATAAGAGCGGTATCCAGATGAACGACCTGCTGAACGCAGCTGCAGAGAGCTATGACGCAAGTTCAATCGAGGTACTCGAGGGCCTCGAGCCGGTGCGCAAACGACCTGGAATGTACATCGGGGGTACCGACGAACGCGCACTGCACCACATGGTCGCAGAGGTGCTCGACAATTCCATGGACGAGGCCGTAGCAGGCCACGCTAACCGTATTGAAGTCGAACTCCACGAGGACTTCGCAATCACAATCCGCGACAATGGCCGCGGAATACCAATCGATCCGCATCCGAAGTTCCCGGACAAGAGCGCTCTCGAGGTGATCCTGTGCACCCTCCATGCGGGGGGCAAGTTCTCAGGCAAAGCGTACCAGACCTCTGGCGGCCTCCACGGGGTGGGTGCCTCGGTCGTAAACGCGCTTAGTGACAGCATGGTCGTTCAAGTTGCCCGCGACCGGAAACTCTTTGAGCAACGCTTTTCGCGCGGCCTGCCGCTTGGACCGGTAGCGGAGGTAGGCGCTGCCCCGAACCGTCGCGGTACAACGGTCACCTTCCACGCTGACGAGCAAATCTTCGGCAAACACCGCTTCAAACCGGCGCGGCTTTTCAAGAGCATCCGGTCCAAGGCCTACCTTTTCTCCGGCGTCGAAATCCGGTGGAAAAGCGCAATCTCGGATGGTGAGACTCCGCAAGAAGCGACATTCCACTTCCCGGGCGGTCTCACGGATTACCTCAATGAGAACCTCGCAGGAACGACGACATATGCAGATGCTCCCTTCTCCGGAACCGTCGATTTTCAAGAGCGCTTCCAGACGCCCGGCAAAGTCGAATGGGCGATCAATTGGACCCCGTCCCGGGACGGCTTCATCCAAAGCTACTGCAACACGGTCCCGACGCCCGAAGGCGGCACCCACGAAGCCGGGTTCTGGTCCGCAATCCTGCGTGGATTGCGCGCCTACGGGGAGCTTGCGGGAAACAAGAAAGCGGCCCAGATCACCCGTGATGACCTGACAACCGGGGGCTGTGCACTGGTCAGTTGCTTCATCCGTGAGCCTGAGTTCGTCGGGCAAACCAAGGACCGGCTGGCCACGGTGGAAGCACAAAAGCTCGTAGAGCAGGCCGTCCGAGACCGGTTCGACAACTGGCTCGCTGCGGATACGAAGTCGGCTGGTGCGATCCTCGACTTTCTCATTCTGCGCGCGGAAGAGCGCTTGCGACGGCGGCAAGAGAAAGAAACCGCGCGAAAATCGGCGACGAAGAAGCTTCGCCTGCCGGGCAAACTTGTCGATTGTTCTAAGCAGACCCGAGACGGGACAGAGCTTTTCATCGTTGAGGGCGATTCAGCAGGTGGTTCCGGCAAGATGGCCCGTGATCGAACCTATCAGGCGATGCTGCCGCTGCGCGGGAAAGTGCTTAACGTGCTGGGTGCCGCATCCTCGAAGATCAGTACGAATGCGGAGATCAAGGATCTCTGCGACGCACTGGGCACCGGGCTCGGCACGCGATTCAATCTGGATGATCTGCGCTACGAGAAGATCATCATCATGACCGACGCCGATGTGGACGGAGCACATATCGCGTCCCTCCTCATGACGTTCTTTTTCACACAAATGCGGCCCATGATCGACGCAGGCCACCTCTACCTCGCCTGCCCGCCTCTCTATCGGCTGACACAGGGCCCACGCCGTCGCTACGTGGTGGACGATCGCGAGAAAGACGAGTGGCTAGAGAAAGGCCTCGGCGGCAAAGGCAAAATCGACGTCCAGCGCTTCAAGGGCCTCGGTGAAATGGACGCTAAGGATCTGAAAGAGACGACTATGAACCCCGAGACCCGCAAACTGATCCGCGTGACCATAGACGAAGACGCCCCGGGCGAAACGGGTGATCTGGTTGAGCGCCTAATGGGCAAGAAACCCGAGCTACGGTTCCAGTACATCCAGGAGAATGCGCGGTTCGTCGAGGAGTTGGACGTTTAAAGTTTGGACACTTGCTGTGGCTCTACTTTTCATGAGTTACGCAATGCAGACGGTGGCTTAAACACTCGTCCCTTGCGGTGCCTCATCAGGGACGGCGTATTTCTTTAAGCATCCATTGTGGTCACCCGAGGGCGGTCGGTGGCTTGATGACGGCTTAGAGAACGAACAGCTTAGGCTCGTTTCGGACGGTTCGACTTTTGACATCGAATTCGTCGATGTTTTGGGGGCCCACAGCTACAGAAAAGATGGAGCTGAGGTCTTCGTTCTACAAAGCAGAGATGACTTCCTAGTAGTAGGAGCTTTCCACTCAAATTACAGTGACGTGTTCACCTTCGATCTCAATGGCAATGAAGTCGTCTGGTCGAGTCAAAAAATCGGACCTCTCGCTCCGAAGGTTGGCATATACAGAGCACGATGTGGGCTCTAACAACGGGGGCGAATGCGCCGTACCCTCCCTCCGGCATGGGAGGGCATGCAGAGATGTCTCCGCCCGGAACTGCTATCAAGCCTGACGCTGGGCCAGCGCACCACATACACTATGGATGCCCACCCGAGGTCGGGCCGGATGGCTCCGCGCCTTCCCATCTGCCATGCCCGTCCGGTCAACCACCCGTTCGCCGTCAAAACGCGTCGTTCTCCTGCACTTCGGCCGCGGCCAGGCAGTCTTCAAAGGCGGCTCCCAAGTAATCGATGACGATCACAGCGGCGTCGCCGAACTTCGCGTCGACCCGGAGTTCGATGCGGCTGAGGCCGAAGGAGGCGAGTTCTTCGCCGGACCAGTGCGTTGCGTGCACTCTGTCCTGTTGAGCCACTGACATCACCCACCCTCCCGGTGTGTTCCAGATGGAGCCGTCGCGCAGGGAGCGGAGGCTCTGCGCTCGGCCGTACTTCTGGCTGATGGCAGCTTCGTACCGGTCGAAATCCCGCTGAATACCGTGGCCATAGCGATCGGCAGCAAAGGGCTGCGAGGTCGCTGTCACGCGGCAGATGCCATGTTGCGGGCTATGGAGCCCGCTATAGCTGAAGAAGTCGGGATGAGGGGCTGGCACGCCCATAAACTTGAACGTGGCCACATCGCTCAGCACCTGATAGCGCGCTACGGGAGCGCCCATCTTGATACCAAACGGGTCCGCTCCTGCGGCGGTGGCCAAAACTGCAGACAAAAGGGCAATGAAGCGGATCATGGCGGTGTCTCGTCAGAATGCGTTTGCGGTTTTTCGTCCCGTCACGCTCCTCCTCGGTGAGCCCTTGGGACGACAGCGAAAACGTGTCATGTCACAGTTAATAGTTGCTTAATGGCGCCGGAGCCGGTGCAAAGCCAACGAGACTGAATGGTTCAATGACATGCTAAGATATTTCATTACCGGGCTTTTTCTCGCGTCTGCCGTTGGCGCTCATGAGTATAGGACGGGCGCATTCACCATTGATCACCCGTTCGCTTTCGCGGCCACTGGCGCTTCTGCAGAAGGCTTCGTCATCATTGTGAATCAGGGCCCCGCAGACCGCCTGATCGGTGTGACCTCTGATTATGCAACCACTCTTGTAGCCAATGGACCCGTTGCGGCCATCGACATTCCCGCGGCGGGTGCCGCTGAACTCATTCCAGGCGGAGCGCACATTCTCTTTGACGGGCTGACAGAGGAGTGGCGCGCAGGCGACCAAATCCCGGCGACGCTCATTTTCGAGAGGGCTGGTGAGGTGCGTGTCGTCTTCTACGTCGAAGCGAAGTAGACCTTCGTGATGCTTGAGGTAGCTCCCTTTTACACGCAGTCTTAGCGGCATGTTCCGGCTTCTCATCTTTCTGGTTTGTTTGGCCTCCTGCGGTAGGGTCCTAACCAGTGCCGAGGAAGCCATGGTCAGCGACCTCTTTGGAGAAACGCTGGAACCCGCCAAGGTGCGCATTGTCGAAAATGCACCGCTCCGCTCCTTCACGATCAATTTGCCGCCTCGCCCCCGAACGACCTGCCAGGAAAGGATCGTGCCCGCGCGCACAGGAACAGTTCGGGTTACTCCGGCGGGTCTCGTTGCCTTTAACGGCCTTTTCCTTTCAGAAAGCTGGTCGATCCCCGATTTTCTGCCGCGTTATCCAGAAGCTGTAAGCCTCTACGAAGCCATGCTCTTTGCCCATGAAATGACCCATGTCTGGCAATGGCAAAACCGTGCGCGCACGGGCTACCACCCTCTCAAAGCGGCCGCAGAGCATCTGCGAAGCGACGACCCCTATCTATTTGATCCAGTGACCACGCAGCCTTTCCTGAACTACGGCTACGAGCAACAGGCGAGTCTCGTTGAGGAATACGTCTGCTGCGCGTTCCTTGATCCAGAGGGGGCACGCACGGAGCGCCTCCGCGCACTGATTTCCGAGGAAATACCGCTGGGCGCTCTGCCGGAGGCCCGGGTTTTCATTGCGTGGCCCGATGCGCCGAGCGGGAAAGGGCTTTGCAAGTAAGCGCTTAGGGTGCCTAGCCGGACAAACGAAGGGTCAGTTCCCACAGGTTTTCTGGCACATCGACGCTCTCCATCGGTTCACGTGCCTGACCGGGGAGACGAGCATCGGGATCGGCCGCAACTGCCGCCTTCAAGTCTTCGAGGGCGGCGCCGAACCGCTCGGAAAAGACAGTCGGCTTTATGAGGATGTAGGTCTGTCCTAGATCATGAGGCGCCCCGTCCGGGAGCTTGAGCCCTGCCACATCCCTGGAACTTACGGAGCCTGTGAGCGCGGCGGCCATGACCTCCACGAGTAGTCCGAGGCTCCAACCCTT